>JAZQWL010000018.1:0-94974 GCA_045632305.1 Eubacteriales bacterium
AACGATCGACAATCTCGTTATCCCTGATGACCAGCCCAGAACAGGCGGATTTTCTTCCCTTGATTCCGACGTTGAAAAGCTCATGATGGGTGAATTTGTCGATATGTGCAAGAGCGGTGAATACCCCAACGAGTATTTGAAGAAAGCATGCGGTCTTTACCTTGCGGCAAAGAACACAAGAAAGAGATCCGCTCACGGTGTTACACCTGCGTTAAAATATCTCGCGACAATTCAGAAGCTTGATTCCGTGGCCGCTTTCAACAGAAAGCTCAAGACACTCGTGCTTGGCAGATACCCCTTGCCCTTCCACATTTCGGTTGGCGCAGATATGAAGGATACACAGCACAATTGCGTTTCCATCTCCGGCCCGTCAACAATTCTTCCCGATGCATCCTTCTATAAGCCCGAGCGCGCGCAGCAGAAGGAAATGCTCATCGGTATCTGGGCAAATATGGCGAAGACGGTTCTTGCCAAGACAAAGCTCAGCGCAGAAGAGCAGGAAAAGTATCTCACAGAGACACTCGCATTCGACGAAAAGATCGCTTCTCTCGTTAAGACAAGAGAGGAATGGAGCGAGTACGTTAAAGCATACAATCCTATGAAGACGGGTAAGGTTTGCTATATGATGCGCCCCGTTGCTATGAGAAAGCTTTTGAACGCCCTTTTCGGCTTCGTGCCTGAGAAGATCATCGTTGAAGAGCCCAGATATTTCAAGAGCTTCGGTGAAATCTTCAACGAGGAGACCTTCGAGCTTTATAAGTCCTGGGCATACGTTACAGGCCTTCTTGGTGCTTGCAGCTATCTTACAGAGGAGCTTCGCGAGATCGGCGGCACGTTCTATCGCGCAATGAGCGGCATTCCCGCTATGAGTCCTCTTGACAAGTTCGCATATCAGCTTGCAAGCGGTATGTACTCTGAGCCCGTAGGTCTTTACTACGGCGAAAAGTACTTCGGCGAAGAAGCAAAGAAGGATATCACAGAGATCGTTTACCAGATCGTTGATATGTACAAGGAAAGAATTAAGAACAACGATTTCCTTGAAGAAGCAACAAAGGAAAAGGCGATCCTCAAGCTCTCCAAGATGGGTGTTAAGATGGGTTATCCCGACAAGGTTGATCCCGCGTACGATAAGCTCGTATTTG
Source organism: Eubacteriales bacterium (assembly GCA_045632305.1). Taxonomy (GTDB): domain Bacteria; phylum Bacillota; class Clostridia; order Oscillospirales; family CAG-272; genus SVTX01. The sequence goes on from JAZQWL010000018.1 coordinate 1,143, forward strand.
ACGATAAGAAGTCCCTCTTTGATATTGTAACGTCTCTCCGCGCAATCAAGTATGCTCATCAGCTCGGCGAGCTTACAAAGCCCGTAAATCCCGAGGAGTGGGCAATGCCCGGTCACATGGTTAACGCATGCTACAATCCTTTCGTTAACGATATTACCTTCCCTGCAGCTATTCTTCAGGCGCCCTTCTACTCACTTAAGCAGACAAGAAGCGAAAACCTCGGCGGTATCGGTGCGGTTATCGGCCACGAAATTTCTCACGCATTCGACAGCAACGGTGCCAAGTGTGACGAAAACGGTAACATCAATAACTGGTGGACAAAGACCGACGAAAAGAAATTCCAGAAGAAGATCAATGCCATGATCAAGCAGTTTGACGGCATCGAGCTTCCTTGGGGTAAGGTGAACGGCAAGTTCATCGTAAGTGAAAATATGGCTGACAACGGCGGTATGGCGGTTACACTTGCTATTATGGCAAATATGGATAACGCGTCCTACGAAGAATACTTCATGAACTGGGCGAGAGTTTGGTGTATGAAGGCAAAGCCCGAGTTCCTCCAGCTCCTCCTTACTATCGACGTTCACGGTCCCGCAGTGCTCAGAGCTAATATGCAGCCCCGCAACTTCCCCGAATGGTATGATACGTTCGGTGTAAAGAAGTCTGATAAGATGTATATCGCTCCGGCAAAGAGAGTAGTAATTTGGTAATGTACAAAACAATACTTTTTGACCTTGATGGCACCCTCACCGATTCCGGTGAGGGTGTAAAGAATGGATTTATTTACGCCCTCGACAAGTTCGGAATTTCCGCAGAAAAGGAAAATCTCGATAAGGTGTTGGGACCTCCCTTGTATAATTCTTTCCGTGAATTTTTCGGTCTTTCGCATGATGACGCAAATGACGCAGTAAAATATTATAGGGAATATTATAGCGAAAAAGGTGTTTTTGAAAATATGCTTTACGATGGCATAGACACACTTCTTGAAAAGCTTAAGGCACAGGGTAAGTGCGTTATGGTGGCAACGTCAAAGCCTGATTTTTATGCAATTCCCGTGCTTAAAATGTTCAATATTTTTGATTATTTCGATTTTGTTTCCGCGGCAACACTTGACGGCAGACTTTCGAAAAAGTCGGATATTGTAAAGATCGCAATTGAACATGCCAATTGCGATAAGAGTGAGATCCTTATGGTTGGCGACAGGCATCACGATATAGACGGTGCCAAAGAAAACGGTATCGACAGTCTTGGCGTGCTTTACGGCTATGGCGACAGAGCAGAAATGGAGCGTGCGGGTGCTGACTTTATTTGCGAGAGTGTCGAGGAGCTTGCAAAGTTTTTTGGGTGAGTATTGGGTAAGGAATAGTTAAAGTGATATGAATTCTAATCAATTGTTAGCATTAGTGATTTCCGTGATAATTGCTGCTGTTTTGCCTATTGTTCTTGTAGTATACGAAAAGAAAGTTAACGATAAGGTAATATCAACCAGCCCTAAAATAAAGGCGTTGATGGAGTTGAATCAAAAGGTTAAATTTCATCAGGTTCAAAGTTATTTTGAAATTGTAAAACATTACGACAATAAGTCGAACTTTAATAAAATTCAGCCTGCGTTTCTTATGACTGCAGATATTCGAGCAAATATAAATTTCTTTTCTAATTACGTAAATCAAATTAAAGAAAATCGCGAGATTAACAAGAAATATTATAATGAAATCGAAAACATTATTTCTAGCATGAGCTTTGTTGATTATGACGCTATTAAAATGTCGGAAAGATCTTATAACAAACGAGAAAAAGCACTTTTTTCTAAAAGAATAATCACTCCTGTTCTTGGATGCACATTCAATGTATATATGTATTATTCTTCACCAAAGGGAAGAGTGAATTTAGAAAAGAGTGATTCTTTTGAGTTTGATGAGCTTATTACTTGTCTTGAAAGTGTTTCGAGAACTTATCTTGATAGAGATGCTTATTCACGTATGGCTGCAGTTGAACGTGGAGAAGTAAGTGATTCGCTGAGATATGATATTTTGAGCAGAGATAATTTCTGCTGTGTTATATGTGGTGCTTCTGCGAGCTTGGGTGCTCGCCTTCATGTGGATCATATTGTCCCCATTTCCAAAGGTGGTAAAAGTATACCTAGTAATTTGAGAACACTGTGTGAAAGATGTAATGTTGGCAAGTCTAATAAAATGGAAACGGGATTTGACAATCAATTAAAAGCATCTGACGTTAACCGTTCTGATTCAGCTCGATCAACCAATAGCACATCTCAAAAATCAATAATTTGTGATCAGTGTGGTGCGAATATGGTTGTTAGAAACGGTCAGTACGGAAAGTTTTACGGATGTACTAATTATCCCAATTGTAGAAATATTAAAAAAATACAGCACTGAAAGGAGCCCCCAATGAAATTACTTATAAGCGTAATTACAAAATATATATCGGGATTAGTTCTAATTGGGACGATGCTCTTTTTGCCCGCGTGGACGCTTAATTACCCCCACGCGTACTTGCTTTTGACAATTTTGTTTATTCCTATGCTTGCAGTAGGAATAATACTTTACATAAAAAATCCCGAGCTACTCAAAAAGCGCCTCGACGGTAAGGAAAAGCAGGCGACACAGAAGGGACTTGTGTCACTCTCGGCACTGATGTTCCCCGCGGGCTTTATTGTATCCGCGTTTGATTTCAGATTTTCTTGGTCGCATGTTCCTGCGTGGGTTGTGATTTTGGCGTCGGTACTGTTTGTTGTGGGGTACGGAATGTACGCGGAGGTAATGCGAGAAAATACGTATCTATCAAGAAAAATTGAGGTGCAGGAAAATCAAAAGGTGGTAAGCGGTGGGCTTTACGGCATCGTTCGTCACCCCATGTATCTTGCGACGCTTCTGATGTTTTTGCCCATACCGTTGATCCTCGGCTCGTTTTGGGGACTCGTTCCGTTTGCGCTTTATCCTGTAATAATCGTGATTCGCATTCTGGATGAGGAAAAGCTCCTTGAACGCGAGCTTGACGGCTATGCGGAATATAAGAATAAGGTGAAATATAGATTGGTGCCGTTTGTTTGGTGAGGTCTGTAATGCTTGTTGGGGTGAGTTCCCAAAACAGCGGTTAATTTTTCGCGAAATTTACAAGTTATCTTTAGAAAACATTTAATAAAGGAGATTTGAAATGGAAAAGGAACAGAAAAATACAAAGGAAGCTTTTGCGAATGCTTGGAAGAAGACTTTAGATTTCGGTAAAAAAGCTGTTGATGGAACAAAAAAATTTGTTGATCAGACAAGAGAAAATATTCATGATCAAAAAGCTAAAAAATATGTAGCGGTTACATCGAAAGAATTTAAATCAAAAAAATTTGAGATCCCAACAATTATCCGTATTGAAGACAATTTTGCAAACCGTGAATTTATTGAAAATGACGATGCTATCGGTTGGATTGAAAATCATAAAGACATTCCTGTATTGCATATGTATGAATCATTCGTAAAAAAATGCGGCATTACATTTATTGATATGCCTCAGAGAGAGCATGTTTATTGTAAGGATTACTTTGAGTTTGATAAATATATCAATGCTAATCAGTTTTTTGGTAAAGCAACAAAGGCAAAATCCGCAGAGCTTCACAATATTGCTTTTGTGCTTGGAGCAAAGAAATGTTCGATTGAGGTTGTTGAAAAGGACGTACAAAAGGATTCTCGTCAACTTAAAATAAATGTAAGTGGGGCGGCGCCTGTATCAAATGCAGGGGAATCTTCAACATCGAATATGCAGAGTGTTAAAAACGTTTCGGAATTTGAGGGACATGACAATCCAAAACAACCGGAGCTTAAATGGTTTGCACATGATGAAAATATAAGAAATTTAATTAAGGCGCGACTTGATAAGGCAATAAAATCCACGTCTTTGGAATTGGATGGAGCTTCGGCCGAAACTATGTCAAGATCGGTAGCTTGTGCGCTTGATGATATACTGAAGGTTAGCGGGAACGCTTCTTTCGAAAAGCAATCTGTTAGAGAATATAACAATACGATTATTTTCAACATCGAATTCTAACCTCCCCAAAATTCAATCTTGACACAAAACATTTTTTAATGTATAATTATTTAATGTACTACATAAATCGACAAAAAGTGAGGGAAACATGTACCGTATTGGTGTAGATCTTGGCGGCACGAATATTGCGGCTGCCATTATAGATGAAAATTATAATATAATAAAGAAGGGAAGCGTTCCCACGAAGGCGAGCAGAGAAGCGTCATTTATTATGGACGACATGGCTTCTCTTTGCCGTAAGATCTGCGTTGAGGCGGGAATTGAGCTTTCTAAGGTCGAGGCGATCGGTATCGCATCGCCGGGAATTGCAAACAGTCGCGACGGCGTGGTTGAATACGCGTGCAATCTCCCCTTTGTGAAATATCCCATTTGCCGTGAGCTTTCCGAACGTCTCGGTATTTCTAACGTTCACGTTGAAAACGACGCAAATGCGGCGGCTTGGGGCGAAGCGGTAGCGGGTGCAGCTCGCGGCTCAAGCAGCTCTATTATGATAACCCTCGGCACGGGTGTCGGCGGCGGAATCATTATTGATAATAAGGTTTATTCGGGCTCGAATTTTGCGGGCGCGGAGCTTGGTCATATAGTAATTTCGGTTGACGGCAGACCCTGTAACTGTGGCAGACACGGTTGCTGGGAGGCGTACAGCAGCGCGACCGCTCTTATCAGAATGACATCCGAAAAGCTCGAGGAATGCCGTGCGCAGGGCAGAGAAACTCTGCTTGAGGGTCTTGCTGCAGAGCACGCTAAGGTATCGGGCAGAACTGCCTTCCAGGCAATGCGCGCGGGCGATGACGCGGGCCGCGAGGTGGTTGAAGAATACATAAAATATCTTGCAAGCGGACTTGCGAGCATTATAAATATTTTCCAGCCCGAGATACTCTCTCTCGGCGGCGGTGTATCGGGTGAGGGTCAGTACCTTCTCGATATGCTCGTTCCCAAGGTAAAGGAGCAGACGTACGGCGGAGAATACGTTAAGGCGACCGAAATTAAGATCGCGACGCTTAAAAACGACGCGGGACTTATCGGAGCGGCTTGCTTAGGCATTTGATTTTGGAGGTGCAGTATGGCAATACAGGAAAAAATATATATGGGTGACAAAAAGTTCTTGAAGGAACAGGAGCATTTCTGTCCCGTGTGCGCGCAGAAGCTTTCCGTATGCAAGCTTTCCTGGACTGTTACACCCAAGGAAAATACAAGCTTGAAGGAGTATCATCCCGACGGCTTCAGATACGTATTGTACAAGTTTAAGTGTGTATCCTGTGATAAGCTTTATTCACAGCCCGAGATCAAGCGACTTGAGGAGGCGGCTGCAGAAGAGGAAGCGAAGAAGTGTGCCGAAGAGCGTGCTGAGGTTGACAAAATGTGCAAAAAGGCGGCGAAAAAGGTCGCAAAGAAGATGACAAAGGATATCGAAAAGGATATCTACAATGACATGAAGCTAAAGTACGGTCTTGAAAAGCCAAAAAAGAAGCCCTTGGCGGATGCTTTGGGTAAAATAAAAGAAGCAATTAATAAGTCAAAGGAAGGTAAGCCCGAGGAGAAGTCCAAAAGGGACGTACACATAACGCTCAGCTTCTATAAAAATTAAGATAGGAAAAAGAAATGAAACGTAAGGACGAAAATAATATTCAGATCAAAAAGACGGGCTTTATCGGTGTGTACGATTACACGGTAATCCTTACATATTTAAATCTTATCTCCGCTGTTGCGGGTGTGCTCTTCGCGATAAACGGCAGATTTACCGTGGCGGTTATTTGCGTTGTTCTGTCGGGACTTTTTGACGCGTTTGACGGCGCGGTTGCCAGAACAAAGAAGAACCGAACCGACGACGAGAGAAATTTCGGTATTCAGCTTGATTCTATCTGCGACGTTGTAAGCTTTGGCGCGGCTCCCGCGATCATCTGTTATATGATGGGTGTTGATGGCGTTGTCGGATGCATTATCGTTGGCGCATACGTTCTTTGCGCGCTTATTCGCCTCGCGTTCTTTAACGTGCTTGAGATCAAGCGTCAGACGACCGAGGGCGGCAGTATGAGTAAGGGCTATCGCGGACTTCCCGTAACGTCCATTTGCTTTGGCTTCCCCGTGTTTTATGCGACGAGATTCTTTCTTTCCGAAGATGCATTCGCTATCGTTCTCCACGTAATGCTCGCTCTTGCCGCGTTCCTCTTTATTCTTGATTTCAAGATGAAGAAGCTCAACTTTGATAAGCTCTTAAAGCTTCGCAAGAAGGAAGAAGCTCCCGCGGAGGAAGCGTCTGAAGAAGCAGAAAAGTCCGAAGAAAAGGTGCTTGAAGAAGTGAATAAATAAAAAGAAAACGGCTCGATAGAGCCGTTTCTTTTTTATAAAATACACAGGGGCGCATAAACAATTTGTTTTATTAGCTTTTGCTGCGGTAAAACTCAGTCAAGACCCATCTGTCCCATAAGCTTCTTATTGAATTCCTTAGCGGTGTTATAGCCCATCTTCTTCTGACGGTTATTCATAGCCGCGATCTCAATAATGATAGCGAGGTTACGTCCGGGACGAACGGGAATTGTGATGGAGGGCACGTTGATGCCGAGTATATCGACGGTCTGGTCGTCAAGGCCGAGACGGTCGTACATCTTACCCTGGATCCAGGGCTCCATGTTGATAACGAGGTCGATCTTTTCTGTTTCCTTAACTGCGCCCATACCGAAGAGGCGGCGGGTGTCGACGATACCGATACCGCGAAGCTCAACGTAGTGACGGATGATCTCGGGGGCTGTACCTACAAGCGTTTTTGCGGAAACCTTCTTTATTTCAACCGCATCGTCGGCGATGAGTCGGTGACCGCGCTTAACAAGCTCGATAGCGGTTTCACTCTTACCGACACCGCTGTCACCGAGCAGAAGGATACCTTCGCCGTATACCTCCACAAGAACGCCGTGGCGGGTGATTCTGGGGGCGAGATAGGTGTTAAGCGAGCTTATGAGCGACGCCATGATGGGCGAGGTCTTTTCCTCTGTTGTGAATATAGGGAGGTCTTTCTCCTTGCCGAATTCAATAAATTCTGGGAAAACCTCAAGACCTGAGGTTATAATTACCGCAGTGGGCTGTGCGTAAACGAAGTCGCGGATCTTTTTGCGTCTTTCGTCAGCGGGAAGGCGCGAAAGATAGAGATGCTCCGCGTTACCGATAAGATGAAGTCTTTCGGCGTCGAAAATTTCATAGAAGCCCGTAAGCGAAAGTCCGGGGCGCATAACCTCGGGTGACTGAACGAGAATACTTTCGTAGTTGCTCGGAAGATTGACGGGCTTTAAGTTAAACTCTTCGGCAAGCTTTGATAAGGGAATGCTGTAAATCTCTTGCATATTTGCCTCCATATAAGCGTTATATAACAATTTTAACACATATTTGTGATTTTTTCAATAATAAAATAAAAAATTTTTGTATATTCATACATATGTCATAAAAGTAATGTATAATTAAATCAACTAAAATTCGGAGAAGACAAATGTCAAAATCAAACAGAAGCACAAAAAAGCAGAGCAAGAGTAAAAAGAATAAAATTATCGCTATATCCTTGATAGTCGTGGGAATTATTTCCACGGTCGCGGTTATCATAATGGCGGCGTGCGGCGTTTTTGATTCGGGTAAGGTAAAGCCGATCCGCAGCTCCCGTGAGGATCGAAAGATCGTCGGCGAGATCGACGGACACAAGGTAAAATACGAGGAGCTTAAATACGTAACGTACGTAATAAAGGAGCAGTACCGCGCAAAATACGGCGAGGACGTGTTTGAGACCGAGGAGAGCGTGGCAAAATACCGCGGCGCTTTTGAAAAAGACGTTATAGACGCCCTAAAGGAAATTTATGCGACGGTGATCGCATGTGACGAACTTGGAGTAAAGCCCAATAATCAGGATGCGAAGAATTTTACCGACGCGCAGGTAAAGGACATTATCGCAAAGGACTTTAAGGGGGATTTTGAAGCGTACAAGACCTATCTTGAAGCGAATAATCTTACCGACGCGTTTATGCGATTCAAGACAAAGACCGTGTACCTCGATCTTCAGGTCAAGAACAAAATGATCGAGGACGAAAACGAGAGAATAAGATACACGGACGCAAATCCGAAGGACTTTATTGATTACGTCGTATCAAGCGACGATTTCTTCCGTACTATCCATATTTACTATGAAAAGACGGGCGACGATGTGACGGACAAGGCAAAGCTTGACGAGGCGACGGCTATAATTTCCGAGCTTAACTCTATTTCCGACCCCGAGGAAAGATATGAAAGAATGAAATATTATATCGGACATGTCGGTGATTACAAATCCGGATACGTTACCGATACCAGAGCGGGACTTTACATAACCGAGGGGGTTATGGGCGCAGAATATGACGCGGCGGCAAGATTGTCGGACATATACGGCGTGTCTCTTGCCGAGACTGAATACGAATATTTCGTTGTTATGAGAATGCCCAAGAGCGCGGACGACGTTAAGAGCAATTATGACAGAATCATGGGCTATTACCATGAAAAGATATATTTCGATTATAAAAACGAGATCATAGGAAGAGCGGTTTTTGAGCCGAACAAATTTTACGAGGAAATTGACCTTATCAATATTGTAGATTAAAATTATAGGAAGGGAGGACGGATATGCCGAAATACGTTAAAAGATATCGCAGAAGAAGCTCGAGAAGTATCCGTCGCTCCAAGAAAATTTCTGCAATTTTAGGTATATGCGGACTTGTTTTGCTCGCTATAGCCGTAATCGTGGTGGCGGCAGTTGTGGTTGGTCTGAAGCTCCGCGACGAGGCGGAAAAGCATACGGAGTCGACCGAGCTTCCATATATAGAGCCCGAATTTGAAATTTTGAAGCCATCGGGTGAGGTGCGAGCCGTTGACGCGCAGATCTATCGCTTTGAATACTCGCTCGGCAATTTTTTGAGTAGGGATATAACCGATTTCTCAATCATGCTTCGGGATAGCGAGGGCACCCTTTACTATAATTCCGCGGTGGCTCAGGATACGGGATGGGACAGCGTTTACAAGAGCGTGTCTCTTGCCGACGAGATGGCAGATATTCATGAATACGGCGGCTACGTCTGTTCGTACATGTATCTTTCGTCTTTTGCCGACGGAGTCAGTATTGCGAAGATCAGACGGGCTTATGAAACGGAGCTTGTGATCGAGGCGGCAAAATCGGGAGTTGATGAAATTCTGCTTCTCGGAATCGACGTAACCGATAAGAATTTTTCCGAGGTTTTGGATTTTCTTGCGGATATTAAGAGCAGATCGGGTAATTGCAAGATCGGTATCGAGCTTGATTACGGAGTGATCGTGACGGGTAGCTCGGACTCCTATATACCGCAAATGCTTTTGCAGATATGCGATTTTATTTCGCTTGACGCGTCGAGCGTCCCGTGCAAGGAAAACGCGGCAGAGCTTGGACTTGCGGGTGAGGTTGCAGAAAAGGATTTTTATACCGCCGTTGAGGAAATTTATTACTACACAAGCGGCATGGGGATTAGAATCACGTTTAACGGTAACGAAAATTCAATGTATAAGGCAATTGAGAATTGCACTTATGTGAATAGACAGCTTATTGAAAAAAACGCATAAAATATGATCGGCGGGGACATGCTCCCGCCGATTTTTTAATGAAAAATAAAATATTTTCACAAAAAAGTCGAAATAAAAAAGTATTTTTAAAAAAATTATCGTATATTATTAATATGGATAGAATTTTGCGAAAATAATCGTAAAATCCAATTTTTTTGTGAGGCGGTTTATTATGGCAAGAAAGGGAATGAACGTTTGCGACGTTTTTCTTAAAAATGAAAAGAAAAATTTGTCCGAATTTGCGTTTCTCACGTCGAACACAAAGGGACGCGAGCATCCGTATGAGCCGTGCTCTAACAGAACCGAGTTTCAGCGAGATCGCGACAAGATAATCCACTCGCAGTCCTTCCGTCGGTTGAACAATAAGACGCAGGTGTTTTTAGCTCCCAAGGGCGACCATTACAGGACCCGTCTTACACACACGCTTGAGGTAACACAGATCGCGAGAATTATCGCGCGAGCTTTACGCTTGAATGAGGATCTTACCGAGGCGGCATCCCTCGGACACGATCTTGGACATACTCCGTTCGGTCATGCGGGCGAAGCGGCGCTCAGGGAGTGTTACTCGGAGGATTTTACACATTACAAGCAGAGTCTTCGCGTGGTGGAAAAGCTCGAGAAGAACGGACGCGGTCTGAATCTTACGTACGAGGTGAGGGACGGAATTTTGAATCATTCGGGTTGTAATCAGGCGTCGACGCTTGAGGGTATCATTGTAAAATATGCCGACCGAATCGCATATATAAACCACGATATTGACGACGCGTGCCGTGCGGGTGTGCTGTCCATTGATGATATACCGCGCGATATTCTTGACGTTCTCGGATACGAGCACGGAGACAGAATAAACACGATGGTTTCCGAGATCATTGAAAACAGTGTCGATAAGCCCTATATTTCCATGGGGGACGAGGTGCAGGCGGCGACCGATGAGCTGCGCGAATTCCTCTTCAAACACGTTTACAGAAACCCCATTGTCAAGGGTGAGGATTCAAAGGCGCAGGAGATGCTCATCAAGCTCTTCGGCTATTATGTAAAAAATCCCGACAGAATGCCGAGATTCTATTTTGAAAATACTAAATGTGAGCCCGTCGAACGTTGCGTTTGCGATTTCGTTTCGGGCATGACGGACAGATACGCTATTGAAACCTATAACGAGTTATTTATTCCGAAGGTTTTCCGCGGAATCTGATTTAAATACAAATTATTGAAAGGAAAAAACATGCGAATACCAAAAGAGGTAGTAGAAGAGATCCGCCAGCGAAACGACATAGTTGACGTCATTTCAGGATATGTGAATCTCAAGCGCGCGGGCTCGAATTATAACGGACTTTGCCCCTTCCATAACGAAAAAACTCCCTCGTTTACTGTTTTTCCCGCAACACAATCCTATTATTGCTTCGGCTGCTCGGAGGGCGGAGATGCTATAAGCTTCGTTATGAGGAGCGAGAACCTTGAATATGCGGCCGCAGTCGAGTCTCTTGCCAAGCGAGCAGGCATCAACATTTCCAAGGAATACGGCGAGGACGATTCCGCAAAGAAGCGCCGCAGAATTCTTGATATGAATCTTGAGGCGGCAAAATATTTCAGGGCATGCCTTTTTGACGAAAAGCTCGGAAAGGTCGGAATGGACTATCTTTACGGAAAAAGAAAGCTTTCCGTTCCCGTGATCAAGCATTTCGGACTTGGCTTTGCGCCCGACGGCTTTGGCGGACTTACTGACCATCTTCACAAGAAGGGCTTTACAGATGCTGAGCTTGTTGAGGGCTTCCTTTGCGGAATAAGCCAGAAGACGGGAAGAACATACGACTATTTCAGAAACAGAGTTATTTTCCCGATCATTGATACTACGGGCAACGTGATCGGCTTTGGCGGACGAGTTATGGACGATTCCAAGCCGAAATATCTTAATACGTCCGACACCCCCGCGTTCAAGAAGAGCAGAAATTTGTTTGCTCTCAATTATGCGCGTCACAACTGCGCCGAGAAAATGATCCTCTGTGAAGGGTATATGGACGTAATTGCCCTGCACGCCGCCGGCTTTGAAAACGCGGTCGCAACTCTCGGTACGGCGCTTACAAGCGAGCAGGCGAGAATGATGGCGAAGTACACAAAGCAGGTGCTTATCGCTTATGACTCGGATGAAGCGGGACAGAGAGCGGCAAATCGCGCCGTGCAGATGCTATCCGAGGTTGGTCTTGACGTACGCATACTCAAGATGAACGGAGCTAAGGACCCCGATGAGTATATAAAATCCTACGGAGCGGATTCTTTCCGTAAGCTTCTCGGCGAGGGACGTACGGGCTTTGAGTTCAAGATGGACAACCTTCTTGCAAAATACGATATAAACATTCCCGACCAGAAGATAAAGGCGGCGGGTGAGATGTGCGGATATATTTCCGAGGTGTGGAGTGACGTTGAGCGCGACGTGTATATCAGCGCGGCTGCAAATAAATTCGGCATCAGCCGTGACGGTATTAAAAACGATGTGGCTAGACTTCGTGCCGCTAAAATAAAAGAGCAGAAGCAGCAGATCAGTAAGAACGCCAAGCTCGACGCTATGAACATCGGTGACAGAATAAATCCCGAAGCCGCGAAGAATATTCGCGCGAATTCTGCTGAGGAAGCGGTTATGGGCTTGCTTCTTATGTTCCCCGAATACAGAGCTGGCATTATAAACGGAAAATTCGATCTATCCGAAGGCGATTTCGTAAGCGAATTCAACCGACGCGCGTTCGGGAAGATCATGGAGCTTGAGCGAGAGGATGAATACGCCTTCTCGGTGCTTGGAGAGTTTTTCAACACAAGCGAAATCTCACGGCTCGGAACAATGGAGCTTAAACGTCGCTCGCTTACCGAAAACGGCGTGGAGGTTTTTGAGGAGAGCATTAAGGCGCTCAAACGTGAAAAAGAGCTTGCGAACAACAAGGAGAACGATGACTCCATTGACGCGATACAGAAGATTCTCCAATCGAAACGCGGAAAGCTTAATAAATAAGCATTTGGTCTTGCGACTTTAATGATATAAAAGAGCAAAAACAAAACATAAAATTAAATTTTAAACAATCGATTTATAAAAAACATATTTTCGTATTGGAAAGGACATAAAAATGATGGAAGATAAGAAGAATTTGAATGAAAGCAAGAGCAATAAGATAGACGATCTTATTGCCAAGGGTAAGAAGAGCGGCCTTACCGACAACGATCTCGACGAAGCGCTCGAGGAGATGGATTACGACATAGACAGTCTTGATAAGCTTTACGAATCCCTTGATGAAAACAATATTCCGCTTCCCGATGACATTTCCAACGCGGAAATGGAAGAGATCCAGAACGAGGTTTCTAAGTTCGGTACGGGTGAAAACATGGAAAAGATCCTCGAGCAGGAGGGCTTCGCTATTGATGACCCTGTTCGCCAGTACTTAAAGGAGATCGGACGCATTCCGCTTCTCGATTCTGAAGAGGAGAGAACACTTGCGGAGAGAATGTCAAACGGTGATGAGGACGCGCAGATGCGTCTTGTGGAGTCCAACCTCCGCCTTGTTGTAAGTATCGCAAAGAGATATCTCGGTCGCGGTATGTTCTTCCTTGACCTTATCCAGGAGGGTAATCTCGGTCTTATGAAGGCGGTTGATAAGTTTGACTATCAGAAGGGCTACAAGTTCTCCACTTATGCTACGTGGTGGATAAGACAGGCGATCACGAGAGCTATTGCTGATCAGGCGAGAACTATCCGTATTCCCGTTCACATGGTTGAAACCATTCACAGAGTAACAAGATACTCCCGTCAGATGCTTCAGGAGCTCGGCCGTGAGCCCACAGCTGAGGAAATTGGCGAGAAGATCGGTATGAGCGCGGAAAAGGTAAAGGAAATCCTCAAGATCTCCCAGGATCCCGTATCGCTTGAAACACCTATCGGCGAGGAGGAGGACAGCCATTTGGGTGACTTTATTCCCGATGATGACACGCCCGCTCCCGCAGATGCAGCTGCATCCGCTATTTTGCGCGAGGTTATCGAGCGCGAGCTTCGTACGCTTACACCCCGTGAAGAGCAGGTGATCAAGCTCAGATTCGGCCTTCTTGACGGCAGAACGAGAACTCTTGAAGAGGTTGGTAAGGAATTCGAGATCACACGTGAACGTATTCGTCAGATCGAGGCGAAGGCGCTCCGTAAGCTCCGTCATCCCAGCCGCGCACGTCATCTCAAGGGCTTCCTTGACTGATAATTTGTAAATATTTTTGATTTGGCTTAACAAAAAAACATTTCAAAAAATGTTAATTTCGACCAATAAAATATCAGTTTGCACAAAACTCCCACGTTGGCGTTGTTGAAAACGCCCAACGATTTTCTACGGTATCGGCGCAATGCAATTGCGCGCATATATATTATAATATTTATATGCAGTACATTGACTTGACAAACGGGATTTTTTATTGTAAAATGGATATGTATGTATTTTTTGAGGGGCGTCTGTAACCTCAAAGAAATTTCAGGAGGAGATTGTATGTTGAAAAGACTCTTAAGCATGGCTTTGGCTGTGATTATGCTGGTGTCTGTCTTCTCTCTCACTTCATGTTCCGAGAAGAATAAGGTCATGGAGAAGGAGATGCTTGACGTTACGACGATCAGCATGTGGATTGTATCCGAAAATAAGGTGAGCGCTGCGACGGAAGAGCTTATTGAAGAAGCGTTCTCAGCGATTACCGTATCTAAATATAAGGTGTACGTTGACCTTTCGTTCTATACGGAGGATGAATATTTCAATAATCTTGAGGCGAAGCTTCAGGCACTTGATGAAGACCAGGAAGTTATCAATGAGATTAAGGAGCTTCTCGACGAGGCACTTGCTGAGGGCGGCAAGCTCACAGAGGAAGAGGTTATAAATAATTTCTTCGCTGAGCATCCGGAATACGAGCTTTTCCGCGAGGACGTTGTATCTGCGGCGTCGGGCCCTGTTGAGCTTCAGACTGAGATTGTTGACGGCATGTCCAAGCCCGTTTACCCCAAGGCGAAGGGCGACCAGGTGGATATCGTTTATATCGCCGGTGAGGACAGATACATAAGCTACGTTGAAAACGAATGGCTTGCTCCTCTTGACGAAGAGCTTGCGGGCGTTGCGTCCAAGCTTGTAACCTACGTTTCATCTCCCTTGCTTTCCGGTACGAAGGTGGGAGACGCTACCTATGCTATTCCTAACAATAATGAAATCGGCAAGTATACTTACATGCTTCTTGATAAGGAGCTTTGCTCCGATCCTAAGAACGGTTACTTCTTCGATTATAAGAACGTAAACTCCATCGTTGACTGTCAGAGCTTCGTTGAGGATATTATGATGCATGAAAATGCGGGACTTACACCCGATGACGAGGGATACGTTCTTCCTATCGATTCTTCATTTGAGGAATGCCTCAATATGCTTGTTTGGTATTGGAATATCGATATTGAAACAACAAAGAAGGAAGCTGTTGACGAGGATGGATACGCTTATTTTGATGAAGAAGGAAATCCCATACTCGTTGACGATAATAAGTATACTGTAAACAGAGAAAACAAGTTCAATATCGTCGGCTGTCTTTACGGTTCTCCTCTTTCCGTAAACCGCGGCGACATTTCCCTTGACTTCAATTCTCTTTTTGCTGACGAAGAGTACAGAAATATTCTCTTGACTCTTAAGAAATATGAATATGACAATTGCTTCGGTGAGGTGAAGGAAGGTCAGAAGGCGGCTATCTCCTTTGTTGAGGGCGACTACTCCATCAAGAAGGGTTGGACTGATCCCACTCGTGGCGAATGCACGATCGACGGCAGAGATTACTATGCTATCGTGGTTAAGTATCCTCAGGCGGATGAAAACGACATTTTCGGTAATATGTTCGGCGTTTCCGCATTCTCCAAGTACGTTACGGAGTCCATGGAGGTTATTACCGAGCTTAACACAAACAAGGAACTCAAGAATATCCTTCAGTACGGTATCGAGGGCGTTCATTACGTAATCGAAAAGGGCGCACTTCGTCGACTCAACAATGATTATATGATGAATATGGACGTTACGGGTAACTGCTTTATCGCATATCCCGAAGAGGGTAAGCCCGCTGATTACTGGGAAAACGTAAAGAACCAGAACAGTGAAGCGCTTATCGATCCTCTTCTCGGATTCGATCTTACAGAGCTTGTAAACGCCTACACGACCGATCCCGAAAAGCCCGCGGCTCTTGACAATGCAATGATCAAGGATATTGCGGCTATGTCCGAGTCTATCTGGGCAGAGCTTTCCGCATGCAAGACGTACGCCGAATTTGCTCGTCTTATCAACGGTCCTACGGGATCTAGCACAATTAAGCCCATCGTTGACCGACTTGCGTATAAGGGCGAGAACACGATCCAGTTTGGAAATAAGGCGATCGCTCTTTACAAATATTGCTCCGGAACTTATAAGCCCGACAGTGAAGCGGGTGGAGAATACTATCCTTTCACAGTATATAACGAATGGAACGCTAACTTTAAGTAATTTATGCAGCCCCTGCGTTTGCGGGGGCTCATTTTTGAATGGATGATTATGGCTAAATATACACATGTAATATGGGATTTTAACGGCACGATCCTCGATGATCTTGCGGCGTGCATTGAAAGTGTAAATATTCTTCTTGAAAATCACGGTCTTGCGCGACTTGATGATACCGAAACCTACAGACGTGCTTTCGGTTTTCCTGTGAGGGATTATTATGAGCGCATCGGATTTGATTTTTCTGTAACCCCTTATGATGAATTGGCGGTTGAATGGGTGAATCTCTATTTGGAGCATACAAAAGTTCCTCGTCTGACCGATGGCGTTGCGGAAATACTTAAGAATAACAGAGATCTTGGCATAGAACAGCTTGTTTTGTCCGCTTGCGAGCTTGAGATGCTTACAAGTCAACTGCGCCAGCTTGGTGTTGACGGGTTTTTCACCGAAATAATCGGGCTTTCGAATATTCATGCTGCGGGGAAGGGAGATCTTGCTCGCGCGTGGAGAGAAAAGCATCCTGACGCGAAGATATTGTATATTGGAGACACGGTGCACGATTTTGAGGTGGCAAATATAATGGGCGCGGATTGTGCGCTTTATACGGGAGGACATCACGACAGAAAGCGTCTTGAGGCATGCGGCGTTGCGGTGTTTGATAATTTCTGCGAGCTTACAAAAATTATATAATGACGGAAAATGCTCTCGCACAGTGTCGCGGGAGCGTTTTTATTGTATACATATAAACAAATAATTTAAAAATAAACAACCAATATATAAATTCGTACGGCTCAACCGTCTAAAGGAATCGAAGCGCAGTATAAGTAAAAAAATCCGATGAAGAATTTGACGTTGCTTTGGCTTGGGTGTTCGGAACGCGAATTTAGGGGGAGGGCGATTTTAAGTGTGCTTCGGGGATAAACGAAGCATGACAAGATGTAAGCGCGGCGCATTGAAAACGTTGCGCGGAGGAATCTGCATTTGTCGGAATTGATACACTTAGATCGCGGATATGTTTCAAGAAATTTGGAAATGATTGTAAATTTTATTCTGCGTTTTCATTAATTTGACTTGCGAAAAAAACGTTTTTTGGCTTGATAGGTGAAAAAATGGTTGAATTTGTCGAAAAAGCTGAAAATTATGCTAATGTGAGAGTGTAGAAAAATCATTCGGAAAACTGTTAAAATTGCACAAAACATCCAATCACTTGACCGCATGGCATAGATTTTGCTTCCCGTTGATTTTTACTTGTGGGGTAAAAACAATTTACCTTTTGAAAAAATCGAGATTTTCAGTGTAAAAAAAGCATCGAATTTGCACAAAAAATAAGATTTTTTCTCCAGTTTCAAACAAATAAGGTAATTTTTAATTACCGCACCCAGATTTAATAAATTAACATCTCAAAAAATCTCCGAAACGGTTGTTTGGGCGCCTCCAAAATGCGAAATTTTGCTTCCGGATAGCGCGAAAACCCTTTTCCCAAAATACTTTTTCCGAGGATATTTTACTTGACAAGCAACACTTATATATGATATCATATTAAAGTAAAAATTTAGGGCATAGTGCGTAACCACACTGCTTTTGTCGGCTTGCGTGTTCCCATTATGCGCAGGCCCAACCTAAATGACGGCGTCGGCCGTCGAAAAATTCAGCAGGAGGTAAGTTTTCAATGAGAAAGACGAAATTTCACAGACTGATAGCAATTTTGCTTTGCCTGATGACTGTAATTGGATGTTTTTCTTTGCCGGCATTTGCCGCGGAAACGTCGACCGATACCTCGTCGGGCTCTGACAATTCCACGACTAATACCAGCAAAATTCAGGAAATCCGAGAGATGCTCAATGCGATTTCGTATGAAGAGTATTTGATGGGCGCTGCCAACGTAGCGGCTACTAAAAATACTGTCGTAATTGATGCAACTAAAGGATTTACATCTACGGATCCCTTGTGTACCGTTGGAAAATACGGCGGCGTTGACGCCCTGTATACAACTGACACGGGCTCTGTAACGTGGAGCGTTGAGGTTCCCGAAACTGCCAAGTATACGATCCTTATCGAATACTACGCGGTAGAAGGCAAGCCCGCTCCCATCGAAAGAGTGCTTAAGATTAACGGCTCGGTTCCTTTCAAGGAAGCGCGTTACCTTGCATTCCAGAAGAATTGGATAAACCTTTACCAGGATGGCGTTTACACGGGTAAGGAAGATAATTCCACCGTGGAGGCGGAGGGTAAGGCGGCAGGCCTTGTTGCAAAATACAATGCAAACGGCGACCTTGCCTTTGAATACCCCGAGGTCTGGACAGAAGCTGCAGCGAATTTCTGCGAAAAGTATTCTATCAGATTTATGAAGGTTGACGTTTGGGGCAATGAGCTTCGTCCCGACGCAGAGCAGGCACCCGTATGGGCAAAATACCATATCAAGGATAGCACGGGCTTCTATTCTTCTCCCTTCGAATTCGTATTCGAGGCAGGCAAGGTGAACACGATCACGCTCGAGGGTAAGAACGAGGCGATGGCGATAAAGAGCATTGTTCTTTGTCCCGCCGAAAAGCTTCCCACGTACGCTCAGTACAAGGCGGCTCTCGGTAACGTTCCCTACGGTACCGGTTCTATCAAGATCGAAGCCGAATTTACAAATACAACCACTGATAAGACTATTTACGCTCTTGAAGACAGATCCAGCGCGGGAACTTCTCCCTCCAGCCCTGAGGTTACTCTTCTTAATACTATCGGTGAATCCAAGTGGCAGTCTGCAGGTCAGGCGCTTACGTACAAGTTCAAGCTCGGTGAGGGCGAGAGCGGTCTTTACGATATCGTAACGAGATTCAGACAGAACGTTCTTGACGGTATGTACGTAAACCGCGCGCTTTACATTTACAGCGGCGAAGGCGTAAATGAAGGCGAAGCGGGTTACTATGACGGCATTCCCTTCGAGGAAGCCAAGGCGCTTGTATACAACTACAATGATAACTGGCAGATCACCGATCTTAAGAGTGAGAATGGTCAGGACGGCTATCATCTCTATTTTAAGGAAGGCGTTGAATATACAATCAAGCTCGAGGTTACTCTCGGTAAGATGGGTGAGATCGTAAGCAAGGTTCAGGAATGTCTTGACGGAATTAACAATGACTACCTCTCCATTATCCAGCTTACGGGTACTACCCCCGACCCTGACCGTGACTACGGCTTTAAGAGAATCATGTACGGCGTGCTTGTTGATATGAATAAGCAGTCCAGAGTTCTTGACAACGATCCCGAGGCAAATCCCGAGAGTCCTTACAAGGAGCCCGGCGTTGCCCAGATACTTACAAATCTTGCAGGACAGAAATCCGCAAACGTAGGTACACTTCAGAAGATCGCGGACCTCCTTTATACAATGTCTATGGATGAGCGTGAGATCGCGAAGAATCTTGCCCGTCTGAAGTCCTATATCGGTACGCTCGGTACGTTCCTGTCCGATGCGAAGACACAGCCCCTTCAGATGGACTATCTTGTGATCCAGTCTCCCGAGGAAGCGGCTCCCAAGGCAGAGCCAGGATTCTTCAAGGCGTTCTGGCACGAGGTGAGAGCGTTCTTTGCAAGCTTTACACGCGATTATAACTCGATTGGCGCAACTACTAAGGAAGACGTTGACGGCGCAGAGGTATGGATGGCATCCGGCCGCGACCAGTTCCAGGTAGTTCGTAACCTTATAAACAATAACTTTACTCCTACAACAGGCGTAACGGTAGACCTCAAGCTCGTAGCGGGCGGAACACTTCTTCCTTCCATTCTTGCGGGCGAGGGCCCCGACGTTTACCTCTCACTCGGACAGGATGACGTAATCAACTACGCAATCCGTTCCGCGGTTCTTCCTATTGAAGAAAATCCCGGATTCTACGAGGTAACAAAGTCATTTACCAACGCGGCGATGTTGGTTCTCGGTATTGAAGACGCAGAGGGCGTAAGACATTATTACGGTCTTCCCGAGGTACAGTCGTTCGCTATGATGTACGTTCGTAAGGACGTGCTTGCCGACCTTTACAGCGATATGGAAGGCGAAAACAAGACCGATGAAAATATTATTCCCGAAACTTGGGAAGACGTAATGGCGCTCATTCCCTTGCTTCAGGCAAGAGAAATGGAGATCGGTCTTACAACCGAATACAGAATGTTCCTCTATCAGATGGGCGGCGACCTTTTTGCAGACGACGGTATGAGAATCAACCTCGACTCCAAGACGGGTCTTGAGTCCTTTGAGAAGATGTGTAAGATGTTTACAGACTATAAGTTCCCCTATATGTACGATGCGGCAAACCGTTTCAGAACGGGTGAAATGCCCATCCTCATCGGTGACTACACAGGCCTTTACAACCAGCTTAAGGTATTCGCAACGGAAATTGAAGGACTTTGGGAATTCGTTCCGCTGCCCGGTATCGAAACTGCTGACGGCAACATCAACAACCAGTCTATTTCGGGCGTTGGCGCGACCGTAATGGTTAAGGGCGCAGAGGATAAGAAGGCAGAAGCGTGGGAATTTATGAAGTGGTACACGGGTAAGGATTGCCAGACAGAGTACACCAATGAAATGGTTGCTATCATGGGTCCTTCCGCTAAGCACCCCACAGCTAACCTTGAGGCGCTTGCGAGCTTGCCTTGGACAAATGCAGAGTACGATCAGATCTGGGCGCAGATCCAGGGCTATGACGGCGAGGGCGGACTTGACGGCCTTGCTGCAATTCCCAACTACCCCGGCGCGTACATCATCAACCGTTACGTAAACTTCGCGTTCCTCGCAGCATACAACGAGAAGGCGGATCCTCAGAAGGAATTGCTTTCTTACATCAACATAATCAACAAGGAAATTTCAAGAAAGAGAACGGAATTCGGTCTTGAAACTCTCGAGCAGGGTGAAACACTTGCATCCAAGCGACTTTCTCAGGCAACTGAAGCGCTTGAGGTTCTCGAGAGCCGTGATTTTGCAAACACCGCTCTTCTTGATAAGATAAAGACCGCTATTAAGAGCGATGACATTACGTCGCTCAGAGAAGTGGCCGAAGAGGTTGCAGCTCTCTTCTCCGAGTCCGCAAAGACCGACCTTAAGGGAGATGCTATGAACATCAAGACAATGCAGGTTAAGAACAAGGATATCTCCGATAGCACAAGATTTAGCGAGGACAACGTTCTCTACTTTATCTACGTGGCTCTTACAGATGCCGCAAACGCAATGGCTACATACTGATAAACTTGATACTACAAACCGAAAAATCTAACAAAGGAGAGAACAAATGCCTAAGACAGCAGAGAAAAAGGCTGCAGCCCGCAAGGACATGACAATGGCTCAGTGGGTCTGGAAAGAAATGAAGCGTAACTGGATAGCATACGTTATGGTTGCGCCCTACATGATTCTTTTCACGATCTTCACCGTGCTTCCTGTATTGCTTTCCGTAGTGCTTAGCTTTACAGACTTCAACATGCTTCAGTTCCCGGGCTTTGTATTTTTAGAAAATTACGTAACTTTGTTCTTCGATGACGATATATTCTTAACAGCATGCAAGAATACCTTTATTTTCGCTTGTATCGTAGGACCTGCATCCTACCTTATGTCTTTCTTGGTGGCGTGGTTCATTAATGAGCTGCCCCCCAAGATAAGAGCGGTAGTAACTCTCGTATTCTACGCGCCCTCTATTTCGGGTAACGTATACCTTATCTGGGGTACACTCTTCTCGGGTGACTCCTACGGTTGGGTTAACGCGATGCTTCTCGAATATAACATTATCGAAGAAGAAATCAACTTCTTCCAGAGAGAGGAATACGCTATGGCGCTTTGTATCGTGGTAGCGCTCTGGACTTCTCTCGGTACATCCTTCCTGTCCTTTATTGCGGGACTTCAGGGCGTTGACCGTTCGCTTTATGAGGCGGGCGCGGTTGACGGAATCAAGAACAGATGGAGCGAGCTTTATTACATAACGCTTCCTTCCATGAGACCTCAGCTTATGTTCGGTGCCGTAATGGCTATTACAGGTTCGTTCGGTTTCGGCGGTGTCGTTGACGCGCTCTGCGGATTCCCCTCGGTTAACTATTCCTGTCATACGATCATGCACCACCTGAACGACTACGGCGGTATGAGATACGAAACGGGTTACGCTTCTGCGATCGCCGTTGTACTCTTCGCGATCATGATCGGCGCGAACGCGCTTGTTAAGAAAATTCTGTCGAAGGTAGGTACGTAATATGGCAAAGCTCAGAACCAGAAAACATAAAGTCGTACTTGCCCGTTCCGCAGGAGGCGACGCCTTCATCACAGTAATTCTCGTGGCGCTTGGAATTTTTATGTTCCTTCCCATGTTCTACGTTGTGATGCAGTCATTAAAGCCCCTTGACGAGCTTTGGATGTATCCTCCGAAGTTCATAGTTATGAGCCCGACTCTCAACAACTTCAAGTCGCTCTTCATGCTTATGAACACCTCGGTAGCGCCTTTCTCAAGATATATCTTCAATACGATATTCACATCCGTTGCAGGAACGTTTGGACACCTGTTCATCGCTTCTCTTGCAGCATACACACTCGCAAAGATAAAGTTCCCCGGAGCGAAGGGAATGTTCCAGCTCGTTCAGACATCCCTTATGTTCAACTCCACAGTAACGACAATTACTTCCTTTATTATAATGTCAACATTCGGTTGGCTTGACTCTTATCTTGCGATTATCGTTCCCGCATGGGCATCCACACTCGGTCTTTACCTTATGAAGCAGTTTATGGATACCAACGTTCCCGACACGGTTCTTGAATCCGCGCGTCTTGACGGCGCAGGAGAGCTCAGAACCTATTGGGTAATCGCAATGCCCATGGTTAAGCCCGCTTGGCTTACACTTATTATTTACTCGTTCCAGGGACTCTGGAATCAGGGTGCTTCGATGTACATTCACTCCGAGCAGCTCAAGTCCTTCAACTACGCTATCGGACAGATCACCGCGGGCGGTATCAAGCGTGCGGGCGCATCGGCGGCATCTCAGGTTATTATGATGATGGTACCTATTCTGGTATTCGTTGTTTCACAGTCTAATATTATTGAAACAATGGGATCCAGCGGTATGAAAGACTAAACTAAGGAGGAAATCAAATGAAAAGCATCACAAGAATATTGTGCGTAATATTTTCTGTAATCATGATTGCCTCCTGCGCTATAATCGGCATTCAGGCGTCAAGCGCATATCAGACGTACACTTATTCGATCGACGGTTATCCGCTTCTTTCTCCCGATGCGTATGACGTTGAAGACACGATCGACTCAGAAAAGATGGGCCTTGCAGTTCCGCTCAACGCCCCCAGCGATATCATTACCGATAAAACGGGTAACGTATATATCGCGGATACGGGTAACAACAGAATCGTAGTTCTTTCAAGATACTATGAATTCAAGTTTGAGATCGCCACCTTCAAGAACAGCGTTGGTAACGACGATACACTTTTAGCCCCCAAGGGCGTGTTCGTAAGCGATGACACGATCTGGGTGTGCGATACGGGTAAATCCCGAATCGTTGCGTTTGATCTTGACGGTAAGTTCAAGAAGATCCTTGAAGCGCCCGAATCCCACCTTTTCGGTGATGACGCAAAGTACGAGCCCGTGGCGGTAGCGGTTGACGATTACAACAGACTTTTTGTAGTGTCCGCATCCACGTATCAGGGTATTATCATTTTGACAGACGACGGTCAGTTCCAGAAGTTTATCGGCGCTCAGGCGACTGAGATCACCGCATGGGAAAAGATCTGGAGAAAGCTCCGTACAGAAGAGCAGCAGGCGCAGCAGACGGATAACGTCTCCACTGAGTTTAACAACATCGCGCTCAGCTCCGACGGATTTATTTACGTTACAACATCAACTATTTCCGATTCCATGATTCAGAGCCAGATTCTGGCGAAGGCGACTGAGGGTACCTACATGCCCGTTAAGAAGCTCAACACCAGCGGCGACGAGATCATGGCGCGTAACGGCTTCTGGCCGCCTCTCGGTGAAATCGATTACAACAACAAGTCCAAGCCGCAGAATGCTGAAGACAACGGTGTATCCAAGATCGTTGACGTGGCAGAGGGTGAAGAGGGCACATGGTCGATAATCGACCAGAAGAGAAGCCGTATCTACACTTACGATAAGAACGGTAGCTTGCTTTTCGCTTTCGGCGAAGCAGGTAATATGATGGGAAGCATTATGAGAATCACAGCTATCACCTATCAGGGTGACAAGATGCTCGTTCTCGACTCTTCTCAGTCAACAAATAACTTTACTGTATTTAAGCGCGAGCCCTACGGCGATACGATCATTGAAGCTATCGCGGCTGAAAATAATCAGGACTTCGATACCGCTATCAACAAGTGGACGGACGTTCTTAAGTCGAACTCGAATTTCGACGCTGCATACGTAGGTATCGGTCAGGCAATGTACAGAAACGGTGATTATAAGGCGTCTCTTGAACGCTTTGAATCCGCATACGATACTGAAAACTGGTCAAATTCTTATAAGGAGATCCGAAAGGAATGGATGTCGAACTACTTCCTTCTTCTTATCGCGATCATTGTCGCGGTTATCGCGGCTGTAGTTATCTTTAACAAGTTCGTTACAAAGATCAATAAGGCAGCGGCAGTTTCGGGCAAGAAGAAGACCTTCGGCGAGGAGCTTGCATACGGTTTCCACGTTATGCTGCATCCGTTCGACGGATTCTGGGATCTTAAGCATGAGAAGCGCGGCTCTGTTCGAGCATCCATCGTTTATATTGCGATAACGATCCTTACGTTCTTCTACCAGTCCGTTGGTTCGGGATATCTTGTAAATCCCGAGGGTGATTTCGGAACTATCTGGGGTCAGGCACTTTCCGTGCTCGTTCCTCTCTTCCTCTTCGTCGTTGCGAACTGGTGTCTTACGACACTTTTCGAGGGTGAAGGAAGCTTCAAGGATATCTTTATTGCATGCTCCTACAGCTTGCTCCCGTTGCCCATTCTTATAATCCCTATGACTATTTATTCCAACTTCTGTATTCTGACAGAAATAAGCATCATCAACCTGATCACGACCTTTGCGTTCATCTGGCTTGCCCTGCTCATCTTCTTCGGAACACAGGTTACTCACGATTATACGATGGGTAAGAATATAATTACGATCGCAGGTACTGCGGTTGCTATGATATTTATCATGTTTATCGCAATTCTGTTCTCGACACTTATAACAAAGATGGTAGGTCTTGTTACAAACATCGTGACAGAAATTCAGTTCCGACTTTAATTTTGCAGATAGGAGAAGGATGATATGAAAAGTTACATTAGAATAATATCGTTGCTCTTAACTGTTTTGTTAATGCTCGGAAGTATGACGGCTTTGCTTACAGTTGGCGCGTTCGCTGCTGAGGAAGACGAAGAAATTGTCGACGGATCCGAGGATCTTGGCGAAGGCGAGGAGGCAACCGAGGAGGGCGAATCCACGGCGGAGGGTGAAACCGACGGCGAGGACGCAAGTGAGGAAGCCACCACTGCAGACAAGGCGACAGAATACAAGCAGACTGTTTACGCTACTCCCGAAGAAAAGCTCGCAACAATGGAGCATAAAAGAACAAAGGGTGATTATGAGCTTTATGTAGACTCCTACAGCGGTGAGGTTGCATTCAGAAATAAGGTTACAGGCGAGATTCTTCTCTCCAACCCTTACGATATCGGCGCATCCAAGGCGGATGAGAGCGACAATTCCACAAAGGAAGAGCTTCTCTCCCAGATCATCGTAAAGTTTACGAGCATGTCCGATAACACCACAAGCACGTTCTTGAGCTTCAGAGAAGCGGCAAACAGAGATCAGATAAGAGTAAAGAATATCAAGAACGGTATTCGTATCGAATACACAATGGGTCGTGAGCAGGCAAAGATGCTTGTTCCTATGCTTATCGAAAAGTCAAGATTCGAGGATCTTATGGCTACTATCGAGAAGAACATCTCTCCCGATGACAGAGAAGCAAGACACCAGTTTGATAAGATCAAATCGTACTATAATAAGTACGATACGACTAACATGTCCAAGAAGGAGCAGGATATAATCCATGCTCAGTATCCTGCGACAAAGACCATGGCGGTTTACGTATTTAACCCCAAGGCGACAGAAAATGAAATTGCGCGTTGCGAAAACATAATCAAGACCTTCGCTCCCGATTATACGTACGAGGACCTTGAAGAGGATCACGCGCAGACACAGTACGTATCAAAGGACGCAAATCCGCCCTTGTTCAAGATGGCTCTTGAATATACGCTCGATGAAAACGGTCTCTCCGTAAGACTTCCCGCAAACGGTATCAGATTTAACGAGTCGCTCTTCAGACTTGAATCCATCACCGTTCTTCCTTACATGGGTGCAGGCAACAACTCTTACGAGGGCTACAATTTCTTCCCCGACGGCTCGGGTGCGCTCTTTGACTACCAGGATCTTAATATCAACACAGCTAAAATAGTAACGGGTAAGGTATACGGCAAGGACTTTGCATACCATTCCGTTACGGGTGAATATCAGAAGTCCATTTCGTACCCCGTATTCGGTGCTGTTGAAGAAACAGTATACTACAAGTACAAGGGTATCGACGATAAGACGGGTGAGGAATTCGAGGCAGTTCTCAACGCTGGAATCGTAGACAAGTTCCTTGATGAGGATTTCGAGAATCCCAAGCTCAAGAACAGAATCGGAAATACGGTTGCTGACTGCGGTCTTACTTATGAGGACATCATCAATAGCACGGTTGTTTCCAAGGAGGTTGTAAACGATCACCGCGGATTTATGGCGATCATTGAAGAGGGTGACGCGCTCTCTGAAATTTCCACAAATCACCACGGCGCAAAGAGTGAATACAACTCCCTCCAGATCAAGGTTACTCCCAGACCTACGGACTCCTACAAGCTTTCCGATTCACTTTCCGTAAATCAGGAAAACAACGAATGGACGGTTGTATGTGATAAGAAGTACGTTGGAAGCTACAGAATGAGATACATTCTTCTTTCCGACTACGAAGCTCCCGAGGGAAAGACCTACAAGACGTATGACACGTCCTGGTTCGGTATGGCGGTTGCTTACCGTGACTACCTTATGTCGGGAGAAACCCCCATTCTCACACCTCTTACAAGCGATGAGCTTACGGAAGACATTCCGCTTTACATTGAAACGTTCGGCGCGCTTGAAACTCTCCAGAAGATCCTCAGCGTTCCCGTAAAGACCATGACACCTCTTACAACCTTTGAAAATATCAAGGATATGTATGACAATCTGTCTGAAAATTACGGTATCAAGAACGTTAACTTCAAGCTGACGGGTTACGCAAACGGCGGTCTCGAATCGCAGGTTCCTTACAGATTCAAGATCGAAAAGGCAGTTGGCGGTAAGCGCGGCTTCCAGGAGCTTCTTAACTACGCAGCAGAAATCAATAACGGCGAGAACACGAATCTCGGTATTTTCCCCGACTTCGAGTTCGGTTACGTTAAGTATACGGGTATGTTTGACGGTATCAACCTCAACAAGCACGTTGTAAAGACCATCGACGACCGTTACGCGAGCCGCAGAACCTATACTGCGACACAGGGCATGGTCAACTACTATGAATTGGCTATCTCGCCCGCATATTTCTCAAGATTCTATGAAAAGATCACAAAGACGTACGGCGAAAAGTTTGAAAATATCATTGGTATTTCCGTAGCTTCTCTCGGTAACGCGCTCAACTCCGACTTTGACGAGGATGAGCCCTACAACAGAGAGGATTCCAAGAACTTTACGGTTGGCGCGTTTGAATATCTTGACAAAACCTACAATAAGGTTATGACAGAGGGCGGTAACGCTTACTCCTGGCAGTTTGTTGACCACATTCTCGGTGTGGCGCTCGACTCCTCCCGTTATAACATTTCTTCCGAATCAGTGCCTTTCCTCGGCGTTGTCCTCCACGGCTCCGTACAGTTTGCGGGCTCTCCTCTCAACATGGAGGGTAATATGGAATACGCTATGCTTAAGGCAATTGAAAACGGCGCATCTCCTTACTTCATTCTTTCCTATCAGAATACACAGAACCTTAAGGAAAACGAGTTCTTCTCGAAGTACTATTCTGTAATGTATGAGATCTGGGAGGATGATATCGACGATATTTACAACAAGCTCAACGATGCTCTCGGAGACGTTCAGGATAAGTTCATTATCGGTCACGAGCCCGTAGAAAACGCGGAACGTGTTCCCGACCTTGATGAAATTCAGAACGATATTCTCGTAGAAATGGATAAGTTCCAGAATACTCAGGAAAACATCGCTGAAATTGAAAGACAGGAAACTCTTAACGCTGTTTCCGCCGCAAGACAGGAATGTCGCGACATTCAGGTTTGGGCTAACAAGCAGTATGAAGAGATCTGGACACTTTACAGCAAGACTGCTAAGGAAGATGAAAAGCAGGTCAAGGACTTCCTTGATCAGTACAACAGCAATTGTCAGGTTCTTGCAGGCATGAGCAAAGAGGATGAGGGCTATGAAGCTCAGTTCCTTACGGTCAAGTCTCTCAAGAACAGATTGGTATCCTCTGTTGTTAAGCTCATAAAGGACCTTGAGCAGGTTAAGACAGCTATCGAGACACTTAATGAAAAGGTTGCATCCGCATACGAGGCAGTTGAAGTAATTAAGGCGGCTGAAATTCTCTATAATCCCGCAACACCTCTTGCAAATCAGGCGATTTCTCAGATCGAGACAGCCAAGGGCGTTCTCACAGAAGAGAGATTCACGTTTGTAACAAATGAGGTTTCCGAGCCATCTCTCAAGGCAGACATCATCAAGTATTTCGCTTATGATGAGAACGGTAACAAGACCGAAAACAAGGTCAACTACCGTGTATCCTACATTGACGGCGTTGACGTTGCGGTAATTCCCGGTGCGACAATGGCAGAGAACAAGTATTTTGACATTCTTCCTGCAAACGGTGATCCCGACGCTTGGGAATTTGACGGCAGAAAGGTTATCGTAAAGCCCTCCGCAGAGACGGATTGCGGTAACGGAGTATTCAAGAACAGAAAGGCAAACGGTCAGTTCTATTACTACTCCAAGAACACAGACGGCACAATTGCCGACTACTACTTCTTCGACGGAACAAATTATAAGGTTATCAAGACAGAGCTTGTAGGCGAGCTTGATGGCGTCAAGATCTACGTTCTTACAGACGGAGAAGGCAACTATCACCTTGATTCCAACGGCAACAGAATGTACCGCGCAGGAAGCGGAGTTGACGACCGCGCTGAATACGCGCTCATGCAGTCCATCGGAGACAGCAAGCTCGCGCTTGAAGAGCTTGTTAACACTTACGTTGCTAAGTCTATCTTCACAGGCAATATTGACGATGAGCTTAAGATAACCGAAAAGGAAATTCAGGAAAGACTCGAGCTTGAGCTTGAGGATGAAGAGGTTGTCGAAGAGGAAGACAAGGAAGAATCCCGCTACGCTACCGACGGTATTATCGCGGTAACTTACGGTACACTTGAGGGCAAGGCATATAAGACAATGCTTCTCAACTACAATAACTATATGGTAACGTTGGTTTACAACGGAATTCGTTACACAATTCCCGCATACGGTTTTGTAGTGATTAAGAATAATTAAGGAGGAGATGTGAATATGACAAGCGAAGTTAAGCTTAACAGTAAGAGCGGCAGAAATGCCGCTCCCAAGAAAAAGAAAATAGCATCTCTCGATAAGCGTAAGGCCCGCGCGGGCTGGTGGTTTGTCCTCCCCTTTATTATCGGTTTTGTATGCATTTATCTTCCTATTATTATAAACTCGTTGAAAGACACGTTTTATCTTGTGGAAGACATTCGTCTGGATCCCAAGCCCGTTGGATTCAGAAACTATCAGACAGCGCTCACAGAGCACGCGTTCCTCGAAACTCTTTTGCCCGGTCTTGGCGAGATGATCTTCGACATTCCCGCGATTCTTCTGTTCTCGTTGTTTATGGCTATTCTTCTTAACCAGAAGATGGCGGGAAGAGCGGCATTCCGTGCTATTTTCTTCCTCCCCGTTGTTTTGGCAACAGGTATTATGACTCCCCCCGCATCCTCTATGACCGGTGACGTAGGTATTGATAGTGGCGCGGGCACGAGTGCTTCAAGTGAAATTGTATCAGCGCTGGACATTGAAGCGTTGTTCGCCAACATGAAGGTCGGACAGGAGCTTGTTCAGTACGTTGTAAAAGTAATTAATGATATTTATGACATCGTAAACCGTTCTGGCGTACAGATGCTTATATTCCTCTCGGGTCTTCAGTCGATTTCCCCTGCGATCTACGAGGCATGTAAGATCGACGGCGCTACGGGTTGGGAAACCTTCTGGAAGATCACCTTCCCGATGATAAGCCCGATGATCCTCGTTAACGCGGTTTATACGGTAATCGACGCATTTACAACAGACAACAATACAGTTATGTCATTTATTGATAACATCAATAAGAAGGAGCCCGAGGTTGGCGCTGCAATGTCATGGATGTATTTCTTGATGGTAATTCTTATTATCGGTGTTGTAGCGGGTATTATGTCGATGTTCGTATTCTATCAGCGTAAGGATTAAGAAGGGAGGAAGTAATTATGGATGCACAGAACACAAATTCTACTCCCAGAGTAAAGAAAGAATCCAAGAATAAGATCAAGGTCGAATTTGACAGAACTCCCTTAAAGCAGCGTCTCAAGGCGAAGTTCCTCAACTTCTACTTCTTGTCAAACGTAGTTATCAAGATCGCAAGATTTATCTTCCTTCTCGGTATCGCGTATATCGTGCTTTACCCCTTCTTTACAAAGATTACGGGTTCGTTCATGTCCCCCGAGGACTTGGTTGACGCAACCGTAAGACTTATTCCGAGAAACTTTACCCTTGATACATACAAGGCGATCTTCAAGGAAAATCATTACATGAAGGCGTTCTTAAATACCTTTACGCTTTCATTCACATGCGCGATTCTCCAGACGTTTATCTGCTGTCTTATTGCTTACGGTCTTGCAAAGTACAGATTCCGCGGTAATAAGATCATATTCCTCCTCGTTGTATTTACGATGGTAGTTCCCCATAAGACACTTTACTACGCTATTTATACGGGCTTTAAGGAGTTCGACATCTTCGGCATAGTAAACTTCCTCTCGGGCGGAGCTAAGGTCGGCATCGAGGGTGTTGACAAGGTGTTTGCCTCTATCAACATATTCAAGGAAGGCGGATTCTTGCACGATATCGCAATGTTCTTTGCGAACACGTTCAAGAATAACAGCACGCTTGGCCCGATGTTCCAGGAAAATGCCAAGAATATCGTTATGGTTTCCAAGGATAACGCTATCAACCTTCTTAACACAAGAGTTCCGTTCGTTATTCTTTCCTTGACAGGTCTTGCGTTCAAGAACGGCTTGTATATCTTTATGCTTCGTCAGTTCTTCCGCGGCATTCCCGACTCCATCGAAGAATCCGCATACATCGACGGCTCGGGCGATTTCAGAACGTTCTTCCAGATCATTCTCCCCATGTCCGTGCCCATGATGATCACCGTGTTCCTGTTTGCTTTCTGCTGGCAGTGGACGGATACGTTCTACACGGGTAAGCTCTTCCTTTCAACCTCGGGCGTATGGAAGGCGAACGATTCCAATAACCTCTATCTTTTGAAGGATATTGCGACCGACGTTCCTAACTCGCTTAAGCTCGATTACGTAGGACAGACGCTTTATAACGAAACGATCAGAAATACATCACTTCTTATGATTATTTTCCCGCTCGTTATACTTTACACGTTCTTGCAGAGATACCTCGTTGAAGGTATTGAGCGTTCGGGTCTTACTGCAGAGTAATTTCCCGATATATACAAAAAACACCTGCGAGGGTTATTCCTCACAGGTGTTTTTTTATGCGTTTGTCTTGAGATATCTTATTTCCTTCTCGGTGAGATAACGCCATTTGCCGAGCTTGAGATCGCCAAGCTTTATGTCGCCGATGGCGACGCGGGTGAGCTGCTTTATCTTTCTGCCGTTTGCTTCGCACATGCGGCGTATCTGGCGGTTTCTGCCCTCGTAGAGCTGAAATTCGACTATGGTATAGGAATTGTACCCCTGCATATTTTCGCGCACCTTACGCACCTTACAGGGCTGTGTTCTGCGTCCGTCTATCACAACGGGCGAGCCGAGAGCTGCAAGCTCCTCGTCGCTGAAAATATAGGGAAGTGTAACGTGATAAATTTTCGGGACGTTGTGCTTTGGATGGGTGAGCTTGTTTGCAAGCTCGCCGTCGTTTGTCAAAAGAAGCAGGCCGTCAGAGTCCATATCTAGTCGACCGATAGGATAGAGTCGGAGCGGTTTTCCGTTTTTGCCCTTGATATCACGGCAAAGCTCGGTTACGTCGGAGCGTCCTTTTTCGTCGGACGTGGTCGTAACGAATCCGCGGGGCTTATTGAGCATAATGCAGATTTTTTCCTGTGTTGACGGCTTTATTCTTCTTCCGCCGTATTCAACTATATCTTCCTCGGGATTTATTTTTTCGCCAAGCTCGGCTACGTGTCCGTTGACCTTGACCTTTCCTTTTTTAATTTCCTCTTCTGCCGCGCGTCGGGACATGATCCCGCAGTCGGTGAAGTATTTTGACAGTCTGATTTCTTCCATATTATATATCCTGATAGTTATTTGCTGAAATTTTTTAAAAAGCCGCCCTTACTATTCGTTTTTTCAACGGTATCTGCGGAAATTAAGGGAGCTTGTGCAATAATTTCTCCGTTTTGAATGAAGAAAATTTTGCCCACTTCATCATTTTTTGAAATCGGCGCGAATAAGAAGCGCGGAGCTTCTATGACGGTTTCAACAGCGTCGTTTTTTCGTACCGTGGCAATTACGTCACTTTTGATGCAAGCGGATATTTTTTCTGCCTTGCCACCCGTGATGGGAAGCTCAATGGGAATATCGCCCGCGTTTGCAAGGGTTCTCGATTCATACAGTGAGTTGCCGAGATCGAGAATGTTTTCGTGATCCTGCCAATCCGACGGAGCGGATATTGTAACGCAGATAAGCTCTACGCCATTTCGGTTTGATGCGGAAACGAGGCATCTGCCACTGTGCTTGGTGTAGCCCGTTTTTATTCCGATAGCACCGTCGTAGTTGCGGAGCAGCTTGTTGTGGTTAATAAGGACGCGCGTACCCTCGCCGCCGTTCAGAGGAGCCGTGGTCTTGTAGGTTGATACGATCTTGCGAAAATCGGGGTTTTTCATGGCGTATGCGGCAATGATTGCAAGCTCTCTTGCCGTCGTGTAGTGATCCTCACTGTCGAGCCCGTGCGGATTGTCGAAGTGAGTGCTGCAAAGCCCGATATCTTCCGACTTGTCGTTCATCATGTCGACAAAGCCCTCAATACTGCCTCCGATATGTATGGCAATGGCAGCCGCCGCATCGTTAGCGGATTCGAGAAGAAGGGCATAGAGCAGGTTTTCGAGCGTCAATACCTCACCTTCAAAAAGGTAAATGGATGAGCCCTCGATACCGACCGCCCTGCGATCTATTTTGACCGTGTCGGTCAATTTGCCGTTTTCTATCGCGACGATAGCCGTCATGATTTTTGTGGTTGACGCCATGGGAAGCTTCTCGTCTATATTTTTTGAGTAAAATATTTCGCCGCTCGACGCCTCGATTCCGATCGCCGCCTTTGCCGAAACTGTGGGCGTGGCGTATACGCTTGCGTTTGTCTGACGAACCGTGACGGGATCATTTAGCTTTTGATCCGCGTCCTTTATAGGGGCGCATGCAACGAGGCAGACAAAACAGATAAGCAAGCTCAAAAAAGTGCCGAGCTTTTTCGATCGGCGCATATTTTTTTGCATAATGAGGCACCTCCGAGAAATATAAAACCTTACGATAATTATATTTTCTCGGAGGAGTATATATTCGTTATACTGATTTTATTCTGCCGCTTCCTCTACAGCTTCTTCGCTCTCTGCCTTATCTTCGCTCTTCTTTGCGAAAACTGTCTTGAACTTTGCGATGATCTCGGGGGAACGGTCGAGAAGGTCGATAACCTGCTCGATGGGATCTGTGGGCGCCTTAACGCCTATGTTGATGAATTCAGTTCTGCCGTCCTTGGAAATGCAGATAAGACCGATGGGCTGAACTGTAATGCCCGTGCCGCCGCCTGCGCCGAAGTTCTGGGGTTTGCCCTGAGCGCCGCCGTGCTTGTCGTTGTAGTCAACTCCGCCTGTTGCAAAGCCAACGCATACCTTGGATACGGGAATGATCGTTGTGCCGGGAGCTGTTTCGATGGGTGTGCCTATAACTGTGTCGGCGTCGATCATATTCTTGATCTGAGCCAAGGTCGCCTGTACTACTTCCTGGAGCTTGTTTTCGGATGCCATAATTTTAATCCTCTCTTTGATTGTATATTTTCTTAATTTAATTTACGTTTTTGGTGTCGGGCTTGATTTTGATCCATCCGACAAGGAATTTAAATCCGAGCTTCAGGGCTACGCATAGAAGCCCGAAAATGCTCAGGGAAAATCCGACGTCCGCGTCGAATTTTACTTTCTCTGCGGTATAATCGACCTTTACGTCGATATCCTTTTTACCGTGCAGATTCGAGTGTCTGTCGAGAAATTCAAGCACGGGGTAGAGTGCGCCCGTGATCGCGCCGTACGTGATAGCCGTCTTTGCGGCGTCATCGCCGCCAACCGTTATGTGGAGCTTGGCTACGTGGAAATGAAATCTTGACAAAAAGGTCTTGGGGACAAGTCCTAATATCTCGGTGAAGAGCGAAACCATATCGTGAATGCTCGGTCTCTCGGCTCTCTTTTGTCTTTTTTCTTCCTTTGTGAGCTTTGGCTTTTTCGGTTTTGCCTTCTTTTTTGCCGCCTTTTCAGCTTTTTTCTGTGCTTTTAAGGCATCTTTTTTCGCCTGCTTTTCCTCGCGGGCGCGTATCTTTTTGAGTGTGTAGTTCTTTAATTTGTATTTTTTCTTTTTCTTTGGGAGAATTCGTATTTTGATACCAAAGGCAGTGATAAACAGTGAAAGCTCGTCATTCATTTTAAGGGTAATTCTTACCCTTACCGCGATTATTAATGCTAAAAGCAGAAATATAAATCCGATAATGCTTAAAAATACGGTTAAAATTATCTGCGGTACTGTAATATTTATCACTCCTTTCGTAAAATTTCAGAAAATTAAATCAGATCGTTATTTCTTCGCCCTCGGCGGATTCACCGTCCTCGTCAACGTGAGAAAGCTCGGTTACGGGAAGCTCTTCAAGTGAGGAAATACCGAACACGCGAAGGAATTTGTCGCTTGTCGCGTAGAGCATGGGGCGTCCGGGGGCTTCAAGGCGTCCGCACACCTCGATAAGTCCCTTGTCGATAAGCGAGGTCATAGCGTAGGATGAGTCAACGCCGCGGATATTGTCAACGTCGGAGCGGGTAACGGGCTGATTGTATGCCACGATCGCGAGCGCCTCCATAGTTGAGTTTGAAAGATTGCCGCCTCGCTTGATTCCGAGCGCCTCGCGTATGTAGGGAAGAAATTCTTCCTTTGTTGAAAGCTGGCATGCATTGGGGTACGTAAGAAGAAGGAGACCGCGGCGGGATGCAGGGCTTTCGTATTCCTTTGCCATTTCGGAAAGGATTGCCTTAAGATCCTTTACCGAGAGTCCGAGAACCTCGGAGAGCTTTTCGTATTCAACGGGATGTCCTGCTGCAAAGAGAATCGCCTCAATTGCCGACGTGACGTCAGAGAGGGGCTTCATTTCTTCATTCATTTGCGTCGTCCTCCTTTGTGCTGTCACCGTTGCGTGACATTTCTTCGGTATAATTTTCATTCATAACGAGCGTAGCTTCGTCGTCGAGAATGGTGGAAAATTCATGATTGTCGCAGATGAGAATTCTGCGGATCTTGATAAGCTCGAGAATTCCGAGAAAGATCGCGATCATATCGGGCAGGGAGATCGCATCCTCAAGGAGGGATTTGATCTTCGTAGGAGCGGTAGCGGCGCTCATCTTGTTGAGAATTCCTACGATCTTGACCTCGACGGGAACGATCGGAGAGCTTATCATGGGCTTGAAGACGTTCTTTTCAAGCTTCGGTCTGTTTTCGTTGTAGGTGATAATTCTGCGAACCGCTAAAGTCAACGCTTCGATCTCCTGGTCGGCAACAAAGCTCTTGTCGATGGAGATTTCGTCAGTATCCTTTTCAAGGCGGCCGCTGTATTTGGGGTAGAGGAGAGCCATTTTCTTTGCGGCTTCCTTCGCCTGCGCGTATTTTGCGATAGCGTCGGCAAGTGATGCTCTCGGGTCTTCCTCGTCCTCCTTGATCTTCGGCAGAAGCATTTTGCTCTTGATGAGCATAAGCTCGCTTGCCATAACGAGAAATTCTGTGGCTATATCCATATTGAGCTGTTGAGCTTCATTGATATACGCCATATACTGATCGCAGATAAGGGAGATCGGAATATCCTGTATTTCGACTTTATTTTTCTGTATCAGGGTAAGAAGAAGGTCGAGCGGGCCGTCGAAATCTCCTATGCGATATTTAATTTCTTCCATGGGGCTGACCTCCTTTAGAAATTACTTGAAGAATACGTTTATACCGAGTCGGTAGAAGGGTGTGCCGATACCCGTGAATATTTTGTCGGCGATCCAGGTAAAGGGCGAGAAGTTAAAGAATCTTGAAAGCACGAAAAGAACTGCGAACATGCCGATAAGAATATAGCGCTCGTACTTCATGACCTTGAAATATACCTTGACGGGCAAAAAAGCGTAGAAGAATCTCGAGCCGTCGAAGGGAGGCAGGGGAATCAGGTTGAACGCCATAAATATAAAGTTGTACATTGCAAGCAGGTAGAGGAACAGAGGAAGAACGTTCGCAACGCTTGCGAGAATGCCGTCGGACATGCTCATTTTGATGCACCACGGGGTTAAAAATCCGTAGAGCGCAGTTCCTATAATACCCATGATCAGGTTGGCGGCAGGGCCTGCGATTCCGCACAGAGCCATGCCCCACTTGGGATTTTTAAGGTTTCTTGTATTGATCGGAACGGGCTTTGCCCAACCGAAGCCGAACACGAGCATGGCGATAAAGCCGATAGGATCAAGATGCTTTGCGGGGTTGACCGTAAGGCGTCCGAGATTTTTGGACGTCGGGTCTCCCATTTTGTATGCAACGTATCCGTGAGCCGCCTCGTGTACCGAGAGGGCAAAGATTACGATGAGGAGAGTGAAGAGAAGCTCGATTACGGCGTTTCTCCAATCGCCCTCGGCAAATCTGTAAATTGTATTAAAAATCATAGCTTATTCCTTTTGAAAATCATAAAACGTCGTTTCGAATGAGATCCTCATAGGTCTCTCTGCGAACAACGATTCGGGATTCTCCGTCCTTTACAAAAATTACGGGAGGACGGGGGATTCTGTTGTAGTTTGACGCCATCGAGAAATTGTACGCGCCCGTAGTAAGCGTTGCCAAAATATCGCCTACCTCTGCGGATTGAATTTCAACTCGCTCGCCGAGAAGGTCTCCCGATTCACAGCATCTTCCCGCAATAGTCGCAATATAGTCGCGGGGGCGGTCTGCCTTGTTTGCGATGATAAACGTGTAGGGGGACTGATAAAGCGCGTATCTGGGGTTGTCGGGCATACCGCCGTCAACCGAAATGTAGTTGAGGAAGCCGGGGATCTCCTTGATGCCGCCGACTGTGTAGAGAGTGATACCCGCGTTTGCAACGATGGAGCGGCCGGGCTCGAGGCGAACCTCGGGCATTTTAACACCGTTTTTATCGCACTGTGTCTTTACGATTTCTGCAATTTCACGAATAGCTTCGGTGTAATTGACCGTGGGCTGAGTGTCGAGATATTTTACACCCAAGCCGCCGCCGAGATTGAGCTGATTTAACTCAAAATCACATTCGCGCTTGACGTCTGCAATAAAGCTTGTCATGATCTCCGCCGCTGATGCGAAGGGATCAATGTCAAAAATCTGAGAGCCGACATGACAGTGGATTCCGTTGAGCTTGACGTTCTTAAGCGCGAGCGCGCGCTTTACTATATCCATTGCCTGACCGGTTTCGATCGCGTTGCCGAATTTGGAGTCAACGCTGCCCGTTACTACCGCCTTGTGGGTGTGGGGGTCTATGCCGGGGGTTATGCGAAGAAGAATATTTTGAACAAGTCCGCGCGCCTCTGCTTCGCGGTTAACTGCGTAAAGCTCATAAGCGTTATCAACAACGAAGTGACCTACGCCCATATCCATGGCGTCACAGATGTCGCGCTGTGTCTTGTTGTTTCCGTGGAAATAAATGCGGTCTGCAGGGAATCCAGCCGCCTTTGCGGTATAAAGCTCACCGCCCGAAACACAGTCGATACCTATCCCTTCCTCTGCAGCGATCTTGTAAATTTCAACAAAGCAGAGCGCCTTGGACGCAAAGAGCGGAAGCGCGCCTGCGCCAAAATATTTTTCTGCGGCGTTTTTGTATTCACGCATATTTTCGCGGATAACGTTTTCATCCATAATATATGCGGGAGTGCCGTATTTTGCGGCAAGCTCAACTGTGTCAAGACCGCCTATGGTCAAGTGTCCTTTTTCGTTAACTGAAAGATGAGGGTATAAAATCATAGTTTTTCCTTAAATAAAGTTTTTTATGAGTGCAGAGTGCAGAGTGCAGAGTGCAGAGTGCAGAGTGCAGAGTGCGGAGTGTAGAGTGTAGAGTTAAAGCGTTTTGAAATGGAGATTTTCGGCTCGACCGAAAATCCACCTTAACTCTGCACTCTTAACTCTTAACTCTGCACTTATTTAACGTTTGTGCAAATGGAAATTTCGCGCCAAAGCTCCGTTTTTCCCTCGCCCTTGAGTGAGGAGAAGGGAATGATCTTCGTATCGGGATTGATGACGGGATCGTTTGTTATCTTTTCGATACAAGCGGCTCTGTCGGTCTTGTTGAGCTTGTCGATCTTTGTGATAACGATAATATAATACATTCCCGTAGCGTTCATCCATTCGAGCATCATTCTGTCGTCCTTTGTGATGCCTGCGCGTGAGTCGATGAGCTGAATTACACCCTTTACAAGGTCAATGTTGGGATTTTTGGTAAAATAACCGTCGGTGAGCGAGCTCCACTTTTCACGGTCTGCGGGATTTCTTGCCGCAAAGCCGTAGCCGGGAAGGTCAACGAGGAAGAGCTTTTTGTCAACCTCGTAGAAGTTTACGGTGATCGTCTTACCGGGAGTTGCCGATACTCTCGCCAAGGATTTTCTGCCGAGCAGAGTGTTTATAAGCGAGCTTTTTCCCACGTTTGAACGGCCCGAAAGAGCCATCTGGGGAATGGGATCTCGGGGGAACTGACTTGCAAGTCCCGCGGTCATTTTAAGATTTACGTTCTGTGTATTTAAAGCCATGATAAGCTCCTTACGTTTGGTTTATGCGTTTGCGTGTGATTTAGCCGAAGCGGTATCGAAGGGGAATGCGGGGGCAAGCGTGTCCTCCGTTTTTCCCTTGTGAGCGGGGATATCAAGAGCGGCAACAAGAATCTCGCTTGCGCGTCTGCAGGGAATAAACGTAATATTCTCGCGAACGAGAGGATCGGTCTTTTCGATGTCCTTTACGTTGTCTGCGGGAATGAGAACCGTTTTAACGCCTGCGGAAAATGCCGCCATTGTCTTTTCGCGAAGTCCGCCGATGGGGAGAACGTTGCCGCGGAGAGTTATCTCACCCGTCATTGCTACGTCCTGCTTTACGGGGATGCCCGAGAGTGCGCTTACAAGTGCGGTGAGCATTGTAACGCCTGCGGAGGGGCCGTCCTTCGGGATAGCTCCTTCGGGAACGTGAATATGAATGTCCTTCTTCTGATAGAAGTCGGTCGGGATATTGTACTTGTCGCAGAGCTGACGCGCGCAGGTGATTGCCGCCTTAGCGGATTCTTTCATTACGTCACCGAGTGAGCCCGTAAGCTCAAGCTTGCCCGTGCCGTCCATGATGGCAACCTCGATTTTGAGAAGGTCACCTCCAACTTGCGTGTATGCAAGACCGTTTACGACGCCAACCTGACTTTCGGGAGAAATTTTCTCGGGAAGCACCTTTTCGGGGCCGAGGAAGGTCTTTACGTCGTCCTTTGTGACGGTGACGGTCTTCACACCCTCGTTTATGATCTTGAGAGCGGCTTTTCTGCAAAGAGAGGAAAGTTCGCGTTCAAGATTGCGGACACCCGATTCGCGAGTGTAGGAGTCGATAATCTCTTCAAGCGCGCCGTCGGTGAGCTTGAGATTTCTCTTTGTAAGTCCGTGGCGAGTAAGCTGCTTTGGGATAAGATGATTCTTCGCAATTCCCATCTTCTCGCTCTTTGTGTATGTCTCAAGATGGATAATTTCCATTCTGTCGATAAGCGGGCGCGGAATTGTGTCGAGTGTATTTGCCGTCGCGATAAAAATGCAGTCCGAAAGATCGAAGGGAAGCTCGACGAAGTGATCGCGGAACGCCTTGTTTTGTTCGGGATCAAGCACCTCAAGGAGTGCTGAGGACGGATCGCCTCGGCCGTCGTTTGCGAGCTTGTCGATCTCATCGAGAAGTACAAGGGGATTCTTCGTTCCCGCCTGAATGATCGCGGATATGATTCTGCCGGGCATGGCGCCTACGTAGGTCTTTCTGTGTCCGCGGATGTCCGCCTCGTCTCTTACGCCGCCGAGGGATACGCGAACGTATTTTCTGTTCATGGCGCGAGCGAGCGAGGATGCGATGGAGGTCTTGCCCACACCGGGAGGGCCCTCAAGACAGATGATCTGCCCTTTGAGGTCGGGATTTAACTGCTTTACAGCCAAAAATTCAAGGAGGCGTTCCTTGACGTCTACAAGTCCCTCGTGATCTTTATTGAGTATAGCGCGGGCGCGGTTTACGTCTGCGCGGTCTTTTGTGATTTTGTTCCAGGGAAGCTCAAGGCAGGTGTCGAGGTAGTTTGAAAGAACCGTCGCCTCCGCGCTTCCAAAGGGGGATTTTGCGAGTCGGTCGATCTCGCGATTTAATTTCTTTTTAACCTCGTCGGAGGCGTCGAGAGAATTGACCTTTGCGCGGTATTCGTCGATCTCGCTTGTGCCGTCGCCAAGCTCGTCCTGAATCGCGCGAAGCTCCTCGCGAAGATAAAAGTCCTTCTGAGTTTTGCTGATTCTCGCCTGCGTCTTCTTGTGAATCGATGCCTGCACCTTCAATATTTCAATTTCGCTGTCGAGCAGTGAGAGGAGTGTCTCCATTCTCTGATAGGGATTGAAAATATGAAGTATCTCGAGCTTGTCTTCATGCTTTACGAGTACGTTGGAGGCAATGAAATCCGCGAGAAGAGCGGGATTTTTGATGGATCTTGCGGTGGATACGACTTCTTTGGGAATGGAGGGCACGAGCTTATGTATTTTCTCAACCGCTTCGATCATGCGGCGCTTGTACGCTTCTCCCTTAACGCTTCCGTCCTCGGGGAGAACGAGTGTCTTGCAGAGGATTTCTGCTGTGTTGTATTTGCCCGTTTCACTGTAGGACATCATAATGGCGCGGGAAAAACCCTCGGCAACAACTCTTTGAGTGCCGTCGTTTGATTTAACGAGCTGCTTGATCTTGATGACTGTTCCCACGTCGAAGGGGATCATCTCGCCCTCGCCGTTGTCGACCAAGGGGAGTGCAAATGCAAAGCGGGAGCCGTCCGCCGCCTCGGACGCCGCTACGTGCGAGCCGAAGTCGTCTTTTTTTACCTGAAAATTTATAATTTCCGACGGAAAAGCTACGATATCCTCAAGAACGATCAAGGGAAGGGAAAGCTTTTCCACTTTTTCAATAATGTCAGACATATCTATATCTCCTGAATAAATGCTTTTGTATGAAGGATTTTCGCGCACTTTTACGCAAAACCGTAACTAAAAATAAAAATATTCCTTCAATTATAATATTATATCACAAATTTCAGAATATTTCCATAGTTTTTTAAGAATTTTTACAATTTATCGAAAGATTTAACGCCGATTTAAAAAAGATACGGATCAAAACGAAAAAGCACATTCATAGAATCAGCCGCTGCTCTGTATCATAAGATTGATACCGCGTAGACACTGCTCTAAGAATGCGCTTTTATCTCCTTGGAGGGAAGTTTTTCCCTCGTGCCAATATTATACATCAAAAAGCGACTTTTGTAAATATCCAAAATGAACGATTTTTCTCGAAATTTTTCGTCGTTTTAAATAGGATATAGAAAATTGCGCCAAAATGTCGTAGTGGTTTTTGTGGAAATTGCGACGACGACACGAAAATTATGCCGATTTTATGCCGATTCTTTGTTTTTTAACGTTTTTTCGAGCACAAAAGATTTTTTAAATTTTTTTCAATATGCCTATTGACAAAAGCGGGGGAGTATGGTATAATGTTCGGGAATAAAGCGAAGTCCCATGCTTCCACCCTGCCGAACGGTCGCGCAGTGGTCAATAACTTTAACCGCAAAAAAGCGGTAATTGTGTGCACGGGAGTCTTGGCTTCGGTGCGTTTTTTATTTTCCACAAGGCGCGCCGATGAACAAATATTATCGCAAAACTATTTTTCGGAGGTGAACGACCATAGCAGCAAACAACTCTAAGGATACTCTCGTTAATGAGGAAATTAATTTCCCCGAGGTACGCGTTATAGGCGGGGACGGTGAGCAGCTCGGTATGATGAGCTCGGAT
Organism: Eubacteriales bacterium; assembly: GCA_045632305.1. GTDB lineage: Bacteria > Bacillota > Clostridia > Oscillospirales > CAG-272 > SVTX01. The sequence continues at coordinate 43,976 of JAZQWL010000018.1, forward strand.
AAGGCACTTCAGTTGGCATATAATCAGGGTTCCGACCTTGTACTTATGTCCGCTCAGGCAAATCCCCCCGTATGTAAGATCATGGATTTTGGCAAATATCGCTTTGAACGTGAAAAGCGTGAGAAGGAAGCCAAGAAGAAGCAGCAGACAATCGAACTCAAGGAGATTCAGTTGTCGCCCAGAATTGATACGCATGACTTCGAAACGAAGGCAAAGCAGGCGTGCAAGTTCCTGTCTTCAGGAAACAAGGTGCGCGTGGTTATGAAGTTCCGCAACAGAGAGATGAGCCACTTGACGATCGGTCGCGAGATCATTGACAAGTTTGCAGAATTCTGCTCTGAGGTAGGTAACGTTGACAAGAAGCCCTCGGTTGACGGAAGAATGATGAGTATGGTTATTTCTCCGATAAATACGAAATCGGCAAAATAATATTTGTTACATTAAAATAAGCAAAAGCACAGGCGTATTCTTACGCCAAGAAAGGAAGTAGGATTAAAATGGGAAAGATTAAGACACATAAGGCTGCATCTAAGAGATTTTCCACAACAGGAACAGGCAAGGTTAAGATTAACCACACAAATCGCCGTCATAAGCTCGGCATCAAGACAGCTAAGAGAAAGAGACAGCTTCGCGGTGGCGGTATCGTGAGTGAAGCTATGGCTCCCAACATCAGAAAGATGATTCAGGGCTAATTTACAGCTTCAAACTAATTTAAGTCCCAGCGGACGTTACGGCTCGTCGAAAGACGAAAAACAAACATTAATAATTAGACCCGCGATACGCGAGGCATGGAGGAATTAAAATGGCTAGAATTAAGGGCGCACTTATGACGCGCAAGAGAAGAAAGAAGATGTTAAAGGCTGCTAAGGGCTACTGGGGTGCAAAGTCTAAGCACTTCAAGATGGCTAAGCAGGCGGTAATGAAGAGCGGCAACTACGCATTCGTAGGACGCAAGCAGAAGAAGAGAGACATGCGCAGACTCTGGATCACAAGAATCTCTGCTCAGGCAAAGGTTTGCGGCATGAACTACTCTACATTCATGAACGGTCTTAAGAAGGCAGGCATCACACTTAACAGAAAGATGCTCGCTGAGCTTGCAGTTTCCGATAAGGAAGCATTCGCAGCACTCGCAGAACAGGCAAAGGCAGCTCTTTGAGCTTGACATATAAAACCCGGAGGTATACTCTGGGTTTTTGTCATACATGGGGGTAGTTGCAAACAAACGAAATTTGGGAATTTTATGGAAAATAGCATGGAAATTATTACTTCAAGACAGAATAAAACCATATCTCTCCTCGCTTCATTGCAGAAGAAAAAGGCGCGCGAGGAGGAAAAAACGTTTATTTTTGACGGCATAAAACTGTTCTCCGAGGCGGTAAAAAGCGGCGCGGAGATTATCTGTGCCGTGATAAATTCCGATTGCGCGGACAGCGTATCCGAGAAGCTTTTGTCTCTTTACGGTATAGATATTTTCTCCCTTGATATCAAGATTTTGTATGCTATCCCCTCGGTTTTTGAACGCTTGACGGACGAGAAATCCCCCGAGGGCTTGGTCTGTGCGGCAAAATTCATGGAGAATATTCACCGCGACATTTTGTCGGGTGATGAGCTTGAAATTGAAAAGGACGAGAAGATACTCATGCTTGAATCCGTGCGAGATCCCAAGAATATCGGAGCGATCATCCGAAGCGCGAGAGCGTTCAACGTAGACAGGATCATTATGAGCTCGGACTGTGCAGACATTTACAGCTCAAAGACGGTAAGAGCGTCCATGGGTAATATTTTCTCGATGAAGATCGATCGAGTGGAATCCATTCCCGAAGCTATTTGCCGCATCAGAGAGATCGGCAGAGAAGTTTACGGCGCGGCTCTTGATGAAAGTGCGAGAAAGCTGGGACACGATGAGTTTGCGTCTGACAGTGTTGTCGTAATAGGTAACGAGGGACACGGGCTCACACGCGAGTCAATCGAGGCGGCTACGGGCTCGGTTTATATCCCTATGGCAGAGGGAGTAGAATCCCTTAATGCGGGTGTTGCGGCATCCGTGCTTATGTGGGAGTTTTTCGGTAAGTAAGTTTTTGAGAGGACACGGCTATGGAGAGAAACGTAAAGTGGATGTGGCTTTCATTGAAGCTTTCTGCGGCGTCGCCCGTATTTTCTGCGCTTTTGCAGAAATTTGGCAGTATTGACTGTATATATGACGCCGAAATGGCGGATTACGTTGAGGCGGGAATCGGAGAAAAGTATGCGGAAATACTTTCCGATAAAAGCGTAAAGCCCGCGCGTGAGATAATGTCGTATTGCGCGAAGTACAACGTGCAGACACTTGCATACGGTGATGAAAGCTATCCGAAGAGTCTTCGTTCTCTTAAAAATCCTCCGATACTTCTTTACGTTGCGGGCAAGCTGCCCGATCTCAATCGCAATCTTTGTATTGCTGTGGTCGGAACTCGCAAAATGAGCGAATACGGAATGCGTCACGCGTATAAAATATCATACGAGATGGCATCGGCAGGTGCTGTCATCGTCAGCGGCATGGCGCTTGGAATTGACGGTATCTCCGCGTGCGGAGCAATTTCCGCGGGAGGTAAGACAGTGGCGGTGTTGGGTTGCGGCATCGACGTCGTTTATCCCAAGGAGCATGCAACGCTTGAGAAGATCATTATGAACAACGGCGCGGTCATTACGGAGTATCCTCCGTCAACAAAGCCGGTCGGCGCGCAGTTTCCCGTGCGAAACCGCCTTATCAGCGGTCTTTCTCAGGGCACGCTCGTAGTCGACGCCGACATCGGTAGCGGCGCTATGATTACCGCGAAGGACGCGATACTTCAGGGACGTGACATTTACGCCGTTCCCGGCAATATCGACGGAAGAAATACAAGCGGCACGAATTCTCTTATCCGCGACGGAGCGCAGGCGGTTTTGTGCGGAAGAGATATTATTCAGAATTACACCTATATTTACAGAGACACTCTTAATATTTCAAATCTTGCGAAGGCGGAAAAGAATTCCGATATTGATCTTCGTGCGGTGAGAGATATGGAGGTAAGCGTAAGATATTATTCCGAAAAGTCAGAGGATAAATCTTCGCTTAAGACGGAAATTTCCAAGATGGAACAAAGAGGGCGCGAAAAGAAGGAAGAAAAGAAGGCGGAAAAGCCGAGCGCTCCCGAGGTGGGGATCAAGGAAACCGAAAAGACGGCGCATGAGGTAAAAGAGGAGCCCCACGTGTCGGACAAGAGTGTGGAGATCATTGCGGGTCTTAATGAAAAGCAAAAGGCGATCTTCGACGAAATTCCTCTTGATAAGCCCATTACGGTGGACGGACTTGTAAAGCTCGGTTTTACGATGGGAGAGATCATGTCATCTCTTACCATTCTTGAGATCAAGGGCTTGATCTCCTCACTCCCCGGGGCGCTTTACATAAGAAAATAATAAAATTAATATATGACGGAGTACAGTAAAAATGGCAAATCTCGTAATAATGGAGTCTCCTTCAAAGAGCAATACAGTCAAAAGCTACCTTGGCTCAAATTACAAGGTTATGGCAACGGTAGGTCACGTTCGCGACCTTCCCAAGTCCAGCATGGGTATTGATATTGAAAACGATTTTGAGACGCATTATATTAACATAAGAGGTAAGGGAGACCTTATCAAGGAAATCAAGAAGGAAGCAAAGAACGCAAACAAGATCTTCCTTGCAACCGACCCTGACCGAGAGGGTGAGGCGATTGCATGGCACGTTGCGAACGTGCTTGGCATTCCGCTTGAAAAAACTATGAGAGTAACGTTCAACGAAATCACAAAGAGCGTTGTCAAGTCTGCGATAAAGCAGCCAAGACAGATCGATATGAACGTTGTAAACGCTCAGCAGACAAGACGAGTTCTCGACAGAATCGTGGGATACAAGCTCTCTCCGCTTCTCTGGAAGAACGTAAAGAGCGGTCTTTCCGCAGGACGCGTTCAGTCCGTTGCAACAAGAATCATCGTTGAGCGTGAAAATGAGATCAATAGCTTTGTTCCCGTTGAATACTGGACTATTGACGTTGAGCTTTTGTCCGACGGCAAGCCCTTTACGGTTAAATTCTACGGTGACAAAAACGGCAAGATCGACCTTGCAAACGGTGAGCAGGCGCAGGCAATAGTTGACGCAATAAGCTCCGGCAGCTTCAGAGTTGCGGGCGTTACAAAGGCGGAAAGAGCGAAGGCGCCCACACCTCCCTTTATTACCTCAACGCTTCAGCAGGAGGCGTCAAAGAAGCTCTCCTTCCAGTCTCAGAGAACCATGAGAGTGGCGCAGGAGCTTTACGAGGGTATTAACGTCGGATCTGAAAACGGCGGCGTACAGGGTCTTATCACCTATATGCGTACGGACTCTCTCCGCGTTTCAGCAGAGGCGCAGGAGTCAACGCGCAAGTTCATCGGAGAAAAGTACGGCGAGCAGTACAACACAGAGGAGCCCAGAATTTATAAGACCAAGAGCGGCGCGCAGGATGCTCACGAGGCGATCCGTCCCTCAAACGTAAATCTCGAGCCCCAGAAGATCCGCGCTTATCTTACACCCGATCAGTATAAGATCTACAAGCTTATCTGGGAAAGATTCGTAGCGAGCCAGATGCAGTCCGCATCCTTGGCAACAGTAACTGTTGATATTGAAAATTCGGGCTATATTTTCCGTGCGGCAAGCTATACTGTAACCTTCCCCGGTTATATGGCTATTTATGAGGAGAGCGAGGACGAGCAGAACAAGAATCACGACGAGCTGTCGGTAGAGCGTGACGGCAAGATCCCCGCATTGAACGAGGGCGACCTTCTTTCTCTCTCAAAGACTATGCCCGCAAAGCATTTCACTGAAGCTCCCAAGAGATACACCGAAGCGACGCTTATCAAGTTCCTTGAAGAGAAGGGAATCGGTCGTCCCAGTACCTTCTCCTCGATCATTACGACGATCATACAGAGAAATTACGTGGAACGTGACGGTAAGTCCCTTGTTCCTACCTCCCTTGGCGTGATCGCAAACGATCTTATGATCGAAAACTTCAATTCGGTTGTTGACTATAAGTTTACCGCTGATATAGAAACTCACCTCGACGATATTGAAAAGGGCGAGGAAACCATGCTTGACGTTCTTAACAATTTCTGGGGAGGATTCTCCGTTCAGCTTTCTGAGGCGGAGCGTAAGCTCGGCGAGAAGGCGATCGAGGTTCCCGTTGAGGAAACAAATGTTATCTGTGAGAAGTGCGGATCCAAGATGGTTGTTAAGAACGGCAGATACGGTAAGTTTGTGGCTTGTCCCAACTTCCCCCGTTGCCGTAATGCCAAGCCCCTTGTATCCGAGGAGGAAAAGACGTCCTTTGTTGACGTTCAGCTTGAGGTTGAGGAAAAAGCGTCCGAGCAGAATGAGAGCGAGAGCAACGAAAAGAAGCTCATCGTAGCAGATTTCAAGTGTGAAAAGTGCGGCTCCGATATGGTGCTTCGTACAGGTAAGTACGGTAGCTTCTACGCTTGCGTAAACTACCCCAAGTGTAAAACAACGAAGGCAAAGCAGAAGGACATCGGTGTTGCATGTCCCGAGTGCGGCTCCAAGGTGGTTATGAAGCACGGCAAGAGCAAGACAGTCTTCTACAGCTGTGAAAAATTCCCCGAGTGTAATTTCTCATCGTGGGATATGCCTACGAATGAAAAGTGCCCCGATTGCGGAAAGATCCTCTTCAGAAAGAAGGGCAAGCCCCTCCTCGTTTGTCATACCGAGGGCTGCTCCTTCACAAAGAAAGCGGACACGGAAGCATCTGAAAATTGATTTTAAAGGATAATTTAATGGAAAACAGAATTTCTATAGACGTTTACGGCGCGGGTCTTGCGGGCTGCGAGGCGGCGTGGCAGGCGGCGGAGAGGGGAGTTTTCGTTCGTCTTTTTGAGATGAAGCCGAAGAAGTTTACCCCCGCTCATCACTCCGAGGGTTTTGCGGAGCTTGTTTGCTCAAACTCCCTTCGCTCGGACAGAGTGACCGTCGCGTCGGGTCTTCTTAAGGAGGAGCTTCACAGAATGGGCTCTCTCATTATGCAGGCCGCATATTTCGCGCGTGTTCCCGCGGGCTCTGCCTTGGCGGTGGACAGAAACATCTTCTCGCAGTACATTACCGAGAAGATAAAGAATCATCCCAACATCGAGGTCATTGAAAAAGAGATGACCGAGGTTGAGGAAGGTCGCATTACGGTTATCGCCACAGGTCCTCTTACAAGCGAGGGAATGGCGGAATATATAAGCAATAATATCGGTATGAGCGAGCTTCATTTCTTTGACGCTGCTGCTCCTATCGTTGACGCGGATTCTATCGACTATGACATCGTTTACGCGGCGTCAAGATACGATAAGGGGGATGCAGATTATCTCAATTGCCCCATGACGCGCGAGCAGTACGATGCGTTTTATAATGAGCTTATCACGGCTCGCGAGGCGGAGCTTCACGATTTTGACCGTGAAAGCCAGAAGGAGCTGAAGGTGTTTGAGGGCTGTATGCCCGTTGAGGTAATGGCTCGTCGCGGACACGATACTCTTCTTTTCGGCCCGCTCAAGCCCGTAGGACTCGTTGACAAGAGAACGGGCGAGGAGGCGTATGCGGTGGTTCAGCTTCGTAAGGAAAACAAGGAGGGAACAATGTACAACCTCGTTGGATTCCAGACGCATCTTGCATTCCCCGAGCAGAAGAGAGTTTTCTCCATGATCCCCGGTCTTGAAAATGCGGAATTCCTCCGCTACGGAATCATGCACAGAAACACGTATCTTAATTCTCCCGGTATGCTCGGTAGAGATTACGCTATGCTCGAGCGCCCCGAAATTTATTTTGCCGGACAGATGACGGGCGTTGAGGGATATATTGAATCCACGGGCTCGGGATTTGTCGCAGGTGTAAACGCGGCAAGACGCGCGCTTGGTGAGGAGCCCATTATATTCCCCGAGGTAACTATGATCGGAGCTATGGCTAATTATATTAGTCAGGGCAATATGAGTGGCAACTTCGTTCCTATGAACGCGAATTTCGGTATCGTCCCCCCCTTGGGCTATAAGGTTCGCGGCGGCAAGGTTGCAAAGTACGAGATCGTGGCAGAGCGAGCGCTTACCGCTCTCTCGGAAATTATTGAAAAATATCAGATACGCGGCAACGAGCCCGTATAAATCTTTGAGGAGGTGTAAATATGTCGCATGTAAGTCCGTTTGGCGCGCAGGCGCTTGAAGGTAAAATCAAATATCAGTTTCAAGATAAAATGCTTTTGCAAAGGGCGCTTACTCATTCATCCTATTCTAATGAATCGGGCGCGAAAAATCATCACCTTCTTTGCAATGAACGGCTTGAATTTCTCGGCGACAGTGTTCTCTCGCTTATTACGAGTAAATACATTTATCGCGAATTTCCCGACTGTCCCGAGGGCGAGCTTACAAGAATGAGAGCTGAGGTAGTATGCGAGCGAGCGCTTTCGGGATATTCCGAAAAGTTGAATCTCGGACAGTATCTTCTTCTCGGCATAGGTGAGGAAAAGAATCAGGGCAGACACAGAAAATCTATTTTAGCCGACGCGTTTGAGGCGCTTCTCGCTTCAATCTACATAGACGCGGGCGAGAACGGATATGCAGTCTGTGAAAAATTCCTTTTACCCTTTATCAAGGAAGAGATCGCGACGCTCAGAACAAGCGGATTTTCCGCAGATGCAAAGACGAGATTACAGCAGTTCGTTCAGCAGGCAGAGGGTGACTTCCTTGAGTACGTGACCGTGAGCGAGTCAGGCCCTGACCACATGAAGGTGTTCTGTGTTGAGGCGCGCCTTAACTCCAACGTTATCGGCAGAGGCGAGGGAAGAAGTAAGAGAGCTGCCGAGCAGAATGCCGCAAAGGAAGCTTTGAAGCTTTTCTCAGTTGAGACGCTTTAATATGAAAAACAAACACAAAAATATACCGATCTTTATTCCTCACATGGGGTGCCCGAATACGTGCGTTTTCTGCAATCAGCGTTCAATTTCGGGTAAGACCTGCTTCGACCTTGAACGTGTGAGATGTGAGATCGAGACCGCGCTTGACACGATCAATCCTGCGTGTGAGGTCGAGATCGCGTATTTCGGCGGCTCGTTTACGGGAATCGATCGGGATCTGATGATCCGTCTTCTGGACATCGCACAGGAGTTCGTTCGTCGCGATGATGACGGTCGGGCGAAGATCGTGGGAGTGAGAATGTCCACCCGTCCCGACTACATAAACGACGAGATACTTGACATTCTCGGAAATTATACCGTCAGCGCGATCGAATTAGGTCTGCAGAGCATGGATGATACGGTGCTTGCATCATCAAAGCGCGGACATACCGCAGAGCAGGCGCAGAAGGCGTGTGAAATGATAAAGAAACGCGGGTATTATCTTGTCGGTCAGATGATGATCGGCCTGCCAAATTCGGATATCGAAAAAGAGATATATACCGCAGAGAAGATCTGCAATATGGGATGTGACGGCGCGAGAATTTATCCGACGGTGGTCTTCTATGACACCGAGCTTGCCGACATGACCGAGAGCGGAGAATATACCCCCCTTGAGCTTGACGATGCTGTCAAGAGAAGCGCGGCGGCGCTTCGGGTATTCCGTGATCGCGGAGTTGATTGCATAAGGATCGGTCTTTGCGCGTCGGACAATCTCTCTGACGATTACCACGTGCTTGGCGGGGCAAATCACGCTGCCATGGGCGAGCTTGTCATAGGTGAGCTTTGCTTTGTAGAGATGCGCGAGCAGATAGAGCGCGCGGCATCTGGCAGAGCTTTTAGTACGGCGGAATTTGAAATTCCTTTCGGCTACACCTCAAAGGTTTTGGGGCAGAAAGGAAAAAATCGCGATAGATTAAAGAAAATTTTCGGTATTGAGAAGATCATATTAACCGAAAGCAAAACAGAAACAATAGGGCTTAGATGCCTTTCCTGATAAAAGAAAAAACTATTTTGCCATATCCTTGGCAGAAAGGAAAAAGATGTATTTAAAGTCGATCGAACTTCAAGGATTTAAATCGTTCCCCGATAAGACCAAGCTCGTTTTTGACGCGGGCGAGGGTGAGAACGCTAACGGTGTTACGGTTATCGTTGGCCCGAACGGAAGTGGAAAATCGAATATTGCAGATGCGATGCGTTGGGTTCTCGGTGAAATTTCCTCGAAAACTCTTCGCGGAACAAAGATGGAGGACGTTATCTTCGGCGGTGCGGACAGCCGCAGACCTATGGGATACGCCGAGGTTTCCGTAACCTTTGACAATACGTCGGAGGAGTTGAAGCTCGACTGTCCTTACGATGAGGTAACCGTTACAAGACGTTATTTCAGAGGCGGTGAGAGTGAATATTTCATTAACCGCAAGAGCGTGCGTCTTCGTGACATTTACGAGCTTTTCATGAACACGGGTATCGGCCGTGACGGATATTCAATTATCGGTCAGGGTAGAATTGCCGATATGGTTTCACGAAAGAGCGACGAGCGTCGCGGAATTTTCGAGGACGCTTCGGGAATTGCTAAATACAGACATAAGAAGAGTGAGGCGGAGAGAAAGCTCTCCCAGACCGAGGACAATATGACCAGAATTATGGACATTTTCGTCGAGGTCGAATCACAGGTAGGCCCGCTCCAGAAGGAGAGCGAGAAGGCAAAGCGCGCCATCGAGCTTCTTGACAGAAAGAAGGAGGCGGACATTGCCCTCTGGCTGTACGACACCGAGAGCTATAAGGTGAATATTGCATCCGCCGAGGAGAATCTCCGTCATTCCTCATTCGATCTCAAGAGTGCGGAGGACGCTATTGAGGCGCTTGACACGAGAAGCGCGAAGATTTTCGAGGCGGCGCAGAACGGCAGAATGGCATCCGCGCAGATCTTAAATCTTATCCGAGAGCAGACGAATCAGAACTTCTCTCTTGACAGTGAATTCAAGGTAAACGAGAGCAATTTAGCTCACGCAAAGGAAATGAGCGCGGCATCAGCTATGACACGCGATGCGCTCAGAAAAAATCTTTCCGATGAGTCGGCGAGAATTGAGGCGCAGAAGGGTAGGATCGCTGTTCTTGAGGGCGAGAAGGCGGAAATCCAAGCCAAGCTGGAGGCGGTTGAGGACGAGATCTTCGGTATCAAGTGCGACATCGCCGAGCTTACAGGGGAGATTGATACCTCTCTTGTTGATATCAAGAAGGCGGAGGACGAGGCGACCGATATCCGCGTTCGCATTTCCGTAATTGAAAATGCAAGAAACAGCGGAAGCGACAGAAACGCGCAGATCCTTTCCGATATTGAGGAATATGAAAGCGTTTCGGCAACGTTCAAGAGCCAGAGCGGTGTTAAGGAAAGAACAGTAAACCGCTATCTTGAAGAAATTAACAGTATAAACGATCAGATAACAGAAAAGAAAAACGCGCTTGTTTCAATGAATTCCGAGTACGGTGAGCTTTATGAAAACGTAAGCGCGAAGACGCATAGATTTGATTCCGCAAATCACAGAATTGCCACGATCAAGGCGATGGAAGAGCAGTTTGAGGGTTATTCGAACAGTGTCCGCTTCGTTATGAAGGAATACGAGGCAGGCCGCGTTACCAATGCGAACGGAACGAGATGCGCCCGTATTTACGGTCCGCTTTCCAAGGTGATTTCGGTTGATACGAAGTACGTGACCGCTATCGAGACCGCTCTCGGTGCGAATTTGCAGAATATCGTAGTTGAGGACGAGGAGACCGCAAAGGCGGCTATGTTTGCGCTCAAGAAGGGACAGGCGGGCAGAGCTACGTTCTTCCCCTTGACCTCAATGCGCCCCTCGAGTGAAACGCCCGAGATGAGAGACGCCTGCGGCTTCAATGGTTATATCGCAACTGCAGACAAGCTTTGTACAAGCGATGCAAAGTTTACAAACGTTATAAGCTCTCTTCTCGGCAGAACCCTTGTTTTCGACAATATCGACAACGCCACGGTTATGGCGAAGGCGTTAAAGTACAAGGTAAGAGTTGTTACTCTTGACGGTCAGCAGATCAATGCGGGCGGCTCGTTTACGGGCGGTTCTGTAAAGACTGCGGGCGGTGTGCTTTCCCGCGCCGACGAGATCAAGCGACTTACCGCGGAGGCGGCAGAGCTTGAGGCGGCTATTGCGAAGGATAATGCAAAGCTTAAGAAGCTCAAGGGCAGAATTGACGATGCGAACGATGACATAACAGATCTTGAAGACCGTCGCGGACTTATCGAGGTATTGAAGAATACCGAGGCGGCGGCGCTTGAACAGATAAATGCGAAGCTTGACGCTAACGAGCAGCTTATCGCAAGACTCCGCGCAGATTACGAGGAGTTCATTACAATGAGCGAGCAGTATGAGGGCGACATTGTGGCTCTCACGGCTGACGAGGCGGAAATTGTCAAGAGAATTGAAGAATTGACCGCGCTTCGCGCAGATAAGAACGCGCAGAAGGTGGATAAGGAATTCTCTCTTGAGGATATTGAAAAGAGCAAGACCGCGCTTATCATTTCTTACAGTGAAAAGAATAAGGATATTGAGTCTGCAACGGCGCTCCTTGAGGTTTCATTTGAAAGAATAAGAATGACAGAGACGGATATCTCGGCACACGAGCATAGAATTGCGGATTATGTAAAGCAGATCGAGGCAATTGAGTCGGCGCAGATCGAGAACCGTCGCGCGTTTGCGGAAGGAGAGAAAAACCTTTCCGAGCTTAACGCAAAGAGAAGTGAGATCGACGAGGGCAATCTTGAATTTGAAAAGAAGACCAACGAGATCAACGCGCTCATTCGAGAGAAGATGTCGCACAAGGAGGTTATTCTTCAGGAGCATATGCGAAACGAAGCGAAGCTTTCGAATCTTCGCGATGCGTACGACAAGCTTGCAAGCAAGCTCTGGGATGAATACGAGCTTACAAGAAACGATGCGGTGGCGTTGGGTTATCCCGAGGTTACACGCGAAAATCACGCGGAATACGTGCGCGTACAGACCGAGTGTAAGAATAAGCTCCGCTCTATCGGTCACGTTGACCTTGATTCCGTGAATAAGTATCGCGAGGTCAAGGAAAGATATGATTACATGTCGACGCAGATAAACGACCTCAACAAATCCAAGGTCGAGCTTGAGGGTATTATCTCCAAGCTCGAGGTTGAGATGAAGGCGGCGTTTATCGAGTCCTTCAATCAGATAAACGAAAACTTCGGTATTACGTTCAGAGAGCTTTTTGGCGGCGGCTCTGCAGAGCTTTATCTCACAGACCCCGAGAACGTGCTTGAGAGCGGTATTGAAATTAAGGCGGCTCCTCCCGGCAAGATCATCAAGAATCTTATGCAGCTTTCGGGCGGTGAGCAGGCGTTTGTCGGCGTAGCATTGTTCTTCGCTATTCTGAAGGTAAATCCCACGCCGTTCTGTATCCTCGACGAGATCGAGGCGGCGCTTGATGAGGTCAACGTTGAGCGTTTGGCACAGTACATAAGAAGATATTCCGACGGCACACAGTTCATTATGATCTCGCACAGACGAGGAACTATGGCGGCGGCGACACGCCTTTACGGTGTAACAATGCCCGAGCACGGTATATCCAGAATTTTGACACTTGATATAAGAGATATTGAAAAGAATAAGGAGGGCGAGTGGAATGGCATTTTTGAATAAGCTTTTCGGCAAAAAGGACGATGAAGAAAAGAAAATAGAAAAAGAATCCGGGGTCGCAGAGAATAACGGTGCCGATTTTGAAGAAACCGCGCCCGAGCTTACAGACGAGATCAACAAGGATGCCCCCGATCTTGAATTTGAGGGCGCTCAGGAATATCCCGAGGAGCTCACCGAGGAGGAAGCCCCCACTAAGCAGTCCTTCTGGAAAAAGCTCAAGAGCGGTCTTTCAAAGACGAAGAACGCGCTTTTCGGTCAGATCGACGATCTGCTCAAGAATTTTGTAAAGGTCGATGAGGATCTTCTTGATGAGCTTGAAGAGCTTCTTATCATGTCCGACATCGGCGTCGGAGCTACCGAGGATATTATCGAGGAGCTTCGCGATAGAATCAAGGACGGACGACTCAAGGAAAAGGATCAGGTAATGGTCGCGCTCAAGGAAATTTTGTCCGAAATGATCGGCGAGCATAAGGGCCTTGAGCTTAACACAACTCCTTCCGTGATTTTGGTTATCGGCGTAAACGGCGCGGGTAAGACTACCTCCATCGGTAAGATTTCAAAGCGACTCCGCCTTGCGGGTAAGAAGGTCGTTGTAGCGGCGGCAGATACGTTCCGTGCGGCGGCAATCGAGCAGCTTGAGGTTTGGTGCGAGAGAGCGAAGGTTGATATGGTTCGTCAGAACGAGGGAAGCGACCCTGCGGCAGTAGTTTTCGACGCTATCAGCTATGCTAAGAAGAAGGAAGCCGACGTGCTTATCGTTGATACTGCGGGACGACTTCAGAACAAGACTAATCTTATGAACGAGCTTGCGAAGATAAATCGAGTTATCGACCGCGAGCTTCCTGGAGCGGCAAGAGAAAACTTGCTCGTGCTTGATGCGACAACGGGACAGAACGCGATAATTCAGGCAAAGGAATTTTCAAAGGCGGCAAATATTACGGGTATCACACTTAACAAGCTCGACGGCACTGCTAAGGGCGGTATTGTGATCTCCATTAAACGCGAGCTTGGAATTCCCGTTAAGTTTATCGGTGTCGGCGAGAAGATCGACGATATGAGAGAATTTGATGCGCAGGACTTCGTTGACGCGCTCTTTGAATGAGGAAAATATGAAGATCGTACTTGCATCAAGAAATCAGAAAAAGAAAAAGGAGCTGCAAACACTCCTTTCACAGTATATTGACAATATCGAGATCCTCTCTCTTGACGAGGTTGGGATTTTCGGTGAGATCGAGGAGGACGGCGTAACGTTTGAAGAAAACGCGCTCATCAAGGCAAGATGCGCCGCAAGCTCGGGGTATATCGGAGTTGGCGACGATTCGGGGCTTTCGGTTGACGCGCTCGGCGGCGCGCCCGGGGTTTATTCCGCAAGATATGCGGGTGAACACGGTGACGACGAGGCAAACAATCAGCTCGTCCTTAAAAACCTTGCTCCATTTGAGGATAAGAGCGCAAGATTCGTTTGCACGATCGCTTGCGTTTTCCCCGACAGCTTCGGCAATATTGAACCCATCGTCGTTCGCGGTGAGGTTCTCGGTGAGATCACAGAGAACAGAAGCGGTAACGGCGGCTTCGGCTACGATCCCTATTTCTTCTATCCGCCCTTTGGCAAGACGCTTGCCGACGTAACGGCAGAGGAGAAGAATGCGGTAAGTCACAGAGGAAAGGCAGTAAAGCTCCTCGCAGAAGAATTAAAGAAAAGAAACATACAGTAAAAACGGAGAAAAATAAATGATTACATCAAAACAGAGAGCATATCTTCGCTCGCTTGCGACTGATTGTCCTGCAATTATGCAGATCGGCAAGGCGGGCATTACGGAAAATCTTTGTAAGACTCTTTACGATGCGCTCGAGGCAAGAGAGCTTATCAAGCTTTCCGTGCTTGAAAATTGCGAGCTTACACCTCGTGAGGCGTGTGACCAGCTCTGCGAAATTCTTGAGGCAGAGGGCGTGTCTGTTGTAGGCAGAAAGATCGTGCTTTACAGAGAGAGCGAAAACAAGAAGACAATCGAGCTTCCTAAAAAGTAATATGAGAGTCGGTATTTTTGGCGGAACGTTTTCCCCCGTACATAACGGACACGTTTCAGCCGCAAAGAGCTTTATGGAGCAGATGTGGCTCGATATTCTTCTCGTTATACCGACGGGAAATTCACCCCATAAGGAAATGAGCGACGGAGCGGACGCCTATGACCGTCTTCGCATGTGCGAGGCGGCGTTCAAGGGTATTGACGGCGTAGTTGTAAGCGATATGGAAATAAGACGTGAGGGAAAGAGCTATACGGTGGATACACTCCGTCAGCTTTACGATCCCGAGAACCGACTTTTTCTGCTTTGCGGCACGGATATGATGCTTTCTCTGGATAAGTGGAAGGACGCCGACGAGATATTCAAGCTCTGCTATCCCGTGTACATGCGCCGTGAAAATGATGAGTTCATTACGAATCTCATTATCAAGAAGAACGCCGAATACAAGGAAAAGTACGGCAGGATCGCTACCCGCATTACGGGAGACGCGGTCGTTGTTTCCTCCTCCGAGGTGAGAGAACAAATCAAAAAGGGTGAGGATATTTCCCCGCTCGTTCCCGCAGCAGTTGAAAAATACATCAAGGACAAGGGACTTTATTTATGAAAATAAGTGAAGAGCTTTTAGAGGGACTTCGGGAGAAAATCTCGGGGAGAATGAGCGGAAAGCGTCTTGCTCACACTCTTGCGGTTGAGAAAATGGCGGTGAAGATCGGAGCGCTTTACTGTCCCGAGAAAACGGACATTTTGGCAGCGGCGGCTCTTCTTCATGATATAACCAAGGAGAAGACGACCGAGGAGCATATTGCGATTTGTGAGAAGTACGGAACTGAATACACAAACGAAAACGTGTTAGCTCCAAAGACCTTTCACGCGATAACTGCGGCGGCTTTGATCCCGACGGAATTTTCCGAGTTCAACGATGACGAAATCATCAGCGCGGTACGTTATCACACAACGGGCAGAGCGGATATGACGCTTGCAGAAAAGATAATTTATATCGCCGACTATATTGACGATACGAGAACCTTTCCGGATTGCATTGCGCTTCGAGAGATGTTCTTTGGCGTCGATCTTGAAAAAATGAGCGAAGAAGAAAGATACGAGCATCTCGACAGAGTGGTTTTGACCTCGTTTGAGATGACGATCGAGGATCTTTTGGAAAACGGCAGAGTTGTCAACACCGACACGATGGCGGCGCGCGACAGCTTACTTAAAAACAGAAAAACGGAGAAATAATATGGAAAACATGAATAATGAAGTAAAGTCCCTTGTCGGCGCGACTTCCGAAGAAATTGCGGAAGCAATAAAGGAAGCGCTTGATTCCAAGAAGGGTAGAGATATTAAGGTAATTAAGGTTGGAGATAAGACTGTTATTGCGGATTATTTCGTAATTGCAAACGGTACTTCCTCTACACACGTAAAGTCCCTCGCTGACGAGGTTGAATATAAGCTTTCTCAGGCAGGTCTTAATCCTCTTCACACCGATGCAGGCGACGGACGTTCTTGGATCGCTCTCGACTACGCGTGCGTTATCGTACACGTTTTCGATAGAGAAGCAAGAGAGTTTTATAATCTTGATAGACTTTATACGGAGTTTGAATAAGAAAAAGGCGGCATAGCCGCCTTTTTCTTATAGTGCAGAGTGCAGAGTGCAGAGTGCAGAGTGCAGAGCGCAGAGTTGTATGGGAGGTACGAATCGCCCTAATTTAAAAACGCAGGTCGGTATTGACCGTCCTACAAATATTAAACCGAAGATTTTCGGCTCGTCCGAAAATCAACCTAAACTTTGCACTCTCAACTCTGCACTCTGCACTTATTTATCCCATCGTCATTAGAAAATTTAAAACAAAAGGCGGCATAGCCGCCTTTTGTTTTACTTTATCGCATCAATATCTTTATTCGTTAACTTATACTCATCCCTTGGGTATCTGTAATCGTAGATACAGAGCGTACCCTCGCTCATAACGTCCTTGTCGTAGAAAATATCGACGTAGACCGCGATTACGTCGTCGGTGATCTTGATTCCGTCGACAACGTACTTTTTGTAATTATAGAGGTTTTTCTGCATGGAAGTGGATTCGCTTGCGCGATAAGTTACCTTCTTTACCGCAGAGGGTGTATTTCCGTCGTTATCCGCTTTATTTTCGGGCGTCAGGTCATACATAACGGTGATCTGAATATCGAAAACGTCCTCGTCGCGTGAGTCCGCCTCGGGGAGCTTTAAATCCTCCTTGAGATTTTCAAGCGTGCTTTTATTGTGGCGCACAACCACCTGAAGCTGTTCCGCCTCGTCAATAAACGCCACGTTATGTACCGAGAAGTAGCCCGAATTGTATTCAGTTCTCGTTATGTTGTCAAGGTCGCCCTGATAGAAAATATTGAGTTTTCCGCCGTTTTCATTATATGCCGCGGAGAGCTTTTCGTTGCCGACAAGCGTCTTCATCTCCGTTGGCACACCCGAGGAGAGAATTCTCCACGCAATGATGCCTACAACGGTCGCGATCAGAAGAAAGCACACCGTTCGGAAAATAAAACGCGCGACGTATTGAGATATTTTTCTTCTTGCCATACTGTACCTCGCTTACGCCTTCATGTTCTTTAAGCGGTCGATTGCGTTCTGGAGAATGATCTGTGCCGAGAGGGTGTCGATAACGCCCTTTCTCTTGCTTCCGCGCGTGTCGGTTTCGTTGAGGTATCTTGCCGCTACCATAGTCGTCATTCTCTCGTCGAGCATAACGATAGGGATGCCGCGGTATTTTTCGTCCGCATCAAGCAGACGCTCGACAATTCCCGCGAATTTTCTGCAATGCTCTGCGCGAGGGCCCTCGGTTCCGTTCATGTTCACGGGGAGACCGATGACGATACCGCCCGTGATATTGAGCTCGCGAACCTTTTCTACGATCGCCTCGGCGGTTTTTTGCATGCCTCCGGGGGAAATAGTTCCGATGCCCGATGCGAGGAAGCGAGTAACGTCGCAAACGGCAAGTCCCGTTCTCTTGTCGCCAAAGTCGACGCCGAGAATTTTGCCTTTTGTATTAAGTAATCTTTCCATAATTTAAATTTCTTCCGCTGTTAATTTAATGAGTAATTTGATGTTGTCGGGCTGTACCTTCGCCTCGTGAGCCGCTTTATTTCTGTGAATTTCACCGCAGCCCGTGCACTTGTGGATTATGATATAACCCTTCTTGGGGTCTGTTACAACCTTGATCGGCTGCATGGGAGCTTTGCACTTGCAAGCTCTGTCACCGGGATTTATGTCAAGGTGGAGAGACCACAGACAAAAGGGGCAGTGATTGCGTGAGGTATAGCTTAACGGCTCGACCTCTTTGCCACAGTGGGCGCAGATAAATCCACTGTCGTTTTTTGAAAATCTTTTCTGTTCCATATATACCTTTATTCTAATATTATTGTTTCCTTGGGGAGAAGCATTACGTCTCTGCCGCAGTCGAGCCACACGGGACGATCTGACGGATTGAATATTTTCTTTCCGTCGGGTGACGCTTGGAGGGATTCGTACGCTTTGATATAATCGTAAATTTCTCCGTTTGTTGCATACCAGATATCGTCGCGTCCCGAAAACATCTCACAGAATTTTTCGATTCTTTCCCAATTGTTGCGCGACTCGAATTCGTAGGAGTGTCCCCATACGTAGAAAAGCCACGGCGCGTCGGGAGTATATGTGAGAAATTTGTCCGCGAGAGGGAAAAGTGCGGGATCGTCGTGGTGGCAGGTCGTGGGCATGCGAAGCCAATCCGTCGGGATCTTAAAATCGCGGGTGGATTCAACCGTTCTTGCGTATTTTATTCCACGGGAGCGCAGTACGTCGACAACCGTATCGTTATACGTGCCGAAGGGATACGCACTGCCGCTTACAGTCCTGCCAAAGATTGCTTCGAGAACCTCGCGGTCGTGGTCAATTTCCCATTCGCAACGCTCACGGTCAAGGGCTTCAAGATGGGGGTGCGAATATGAGTGAAGGGCGATCTCGTGATTTTTTCCCATCTCACCGCCGTAAATCTCTTTTGCTCTGCGGCGCGCGAGCGGACGGTGAATTCTGCCCGACTCGTAGGTTCTTTCCTCGTCCTGAAGATGAAATCCGTTGAGATTGAAAGTGCATTTGAGACCGTACTTGTTAAAAAGCTCAATGAGTCGAATATCCTGCTCGACGCCGTCGTCATAGCTGAACGTAAGCGCCTTGCGTTTACCACTTGGAAACAGCATATTCAAAAAAACACACCTCCTTTTTTACATACATATAAATTATATACTTTTTTGCGGGAAAAGTCAATAGATGAATAAAATTCAAGCCACGGCATTTGCCGTGGCTTTATTTTATTTTTTATATCTGTCCTTTACGTACTCGCGAGTTCCGTCGGGGCGTTCGATAACTGTATTATCGAGAAGGCCGCGGAGGTATGCGCGATATTCCGCAATATATTCCTTGTGGAGAGCTTCGCGTTCTGCAGCTTCCTCGGGAGTAAGCTCGATACCTGCCTTTTTCTTGCGGCCGAGCTCGTTTATTCTGTCAAGCTTTTTCTGATCCATATTTCACCTTATTCACGAATGCCGATGCCAAGCTTGAACTTGAGATCGTTGAGCACCTTGCTTGATACCTTGTCGGCTTCTTCAACTGTAAGCGTACGGTCATTAGCGTGGAGAGTAAGACGGAAGGAAACGGACTTCTTGCCCTCACCGATCTGCGCGCCGCGGTAGATGTCAAAGAGAGCAACACCTACGCAAAGCTTACCTGCCGCACGAGTCATAACCTCTTCGATCGTACCAACCTCAAGGGATTCGTCACAAACGAAGGAGAAGTCACGAGTAACAGAGGGGAACTTGGACATGGGCTTGTAGTCAACCGTAAGGTCGGAGCAGTCCCAGATTCTGTCGAAGTCAAGCTCTGCTACGTAAACTGCAACATCGAGGTCGTAGTTCTTTGCTGTCAAGGGGTGGATCTGACCGATAATACCGAGCTCTACACCGTCAGCCGTATAAACCTTTGCGCATCTGCCGGGGTGGTATGCGTTGTCGTTTGCTTCGGACACAAACTTTGCCTTTTCGATTCCTGCCGCTTCGAGAACGTTTACAACTGCACCCTTAAGAGAGTAGAAGTCTTCGTTGCCGTACATACCGAGCGTGATGATCTTTCTTTCCTCGGGAAGCTGAGTTGTATCCTCGGAGGGAATATAAATGGACGCCATTTCAAATACGCGAACGTTGTTATTTGAAAGGTTGTTGTTTCTTGCGATTACTTCAAGGAGGGAGGGAAGAGCCGTTGTTCTCATAACGCTTGTGTCTTCACCGAGAGGATTGGAGATAACAACACTCTTTCTGCGTGTGTCATCAGCTGCCATTCTGATCTTATCGTAGTAGCGGGGGCTGATGAATGAGAATGTCTGTATCTGGTCAAAGCCCATGCCGTACATAAGATTTTCTGTGTTAACCTCATGCTGCTGCTTGGGTGTTCTGCCGCCCTGTGTTGTTTCAGCGTTGATGCATGTGGACTTGATGTTGTTGTAACCGTAAATTCTGATTACTTCTTCAGCGAGGTCGTTCATGCAAGTGAGATCCTGACGGAACGTGGGAGGAGTTACCTTACCATCCTCAACCTTACATTCAAGGCGTGTGAGAATGTCCGTTATATATTCCTCTGTAAGCTCTACGCCGAGGAACTTGTTGATCTTTTCAACCTCAAGGGGAAGAGTAGGAACTGTGGGCTTTGTGGGGTAAACGTCAATTGTGCCGTCCACAACCTCACCCGCACCGAGGAGCTGGATAAGCTCGCAAGCACGGAGAAGACCTGCCATAGCGTTGTTGGGGTCAAGGCCCTTTTCAAAACGGGAGGAGGATTCTGTTCTCATACCGTTCTTCTTTGCGGTAACGCGCACGTTTGTACCGAGGAAGCAAGCGGATTCGAATACGACAGTTGTTGTGTCGTCCTTGATTTCGGAGTTTGCACCACCCATAACGCCCGCGAGAGCACATGCCTTCTTTTCGTCAGCGATAACGAGCATAGAAGAGTCGAGTGTGTGATCCTTGTCGTCGAGAGAACGGAAGAGCTCACCGTCGCAAGCTCTGCGAACGTTGATCTTGCTTCCGTCGAGGCAGGAGTAGTCGAATGCGTGCATGGGCTGACCGTATTCGAGCATTACGTAGTTTGTAATGTCAACGATGTTGTTGATGGGACGTACGCCTGCTGCACGGAGTCGCATTCTCATCCAAAGGGGAGAGGGAGCGATCTTAACGTTCTTTACAACCTTTGCCGCATATCTGAAGCAGAGGTCGGAGTCGTTGATTTCAACGGAGAGATAGTTCTTGATGTCGTCACCGTCACAAAGCTCCTTAACTACGGGAGTGGGAACGGAGAAGGGCTTGTCAAAGGAGATAGCAGTTTCTCTTGCAAGACCGATAACAGAAAGACAGTCGGGACGGTTGGAGGTGATTTCAAACTCAACAACCGTGTCGTCCATAAGGAGAGCTTCCTTGATATCCATACCGAGCTTGTCCTCGAATTCGGGATCGAGAATGAGAATTCCGTCTGCTACCTTGCCGGGCATATCGTTTTCTGTGAGGTTAAGCTCACCCATAGAGCAGAGCATACCGTTGGATTCAACGCCACGGAGCTTGCCTGCCTTGATTGTAACGTCACCGGGGAGATGCGCTACGGGAATAGCTGCGGGAACTATGTCGCCCTCGTGAACGTTCTGAGCACCCGTAACGATCTGTGTTACAACGCCGTTACCGATGTTGACCTGGCAGATCCAGAGGTGGTCGGAGTTGGGGTGGCGTTCCATCTTCTCAACCTTTGCAACTATAACGTTAGAGATGTCTTCGCCGAGAACCTCGTAGCCCTCAACCTTGCTTCCCGTGTCGGTCATTCTGTCAGCAAACTGCTTTGCCGTAATGCCGTCTGTATTTGTAAAATCGTGTAACCAATTCATTGAAAGATTCATAATTCTTACCTACCTTTCAAATTAAAACTGCTCGATGAAGCGAACGTCATTTTCATAGAAATGACGGATGTCATCGATGTGGTACTTGAGCATCGCAATTCTTTCAACGCCCATACCGAATGCAAAGCCCGAATACTTTTCGGGGTCAATGCCGCACATAGAAAGAACGTTGGGGTGAACCATACCTGCGCCGAGGATTTCGATCCAGCCCTCGCCCTTACAAAGGCGACAACCCTTACCGCCACACATAAAGCAGGAGATATCAACCTCTGCAGAGGGCTCTGTGAAGGGGAAGTGGTGGGGACGGAAACGAATTCTTGTGTCCTCGCCAAACTCTGTCTTTGCGAATGTTTCGAGCATACCCTTAAGGTCGCCCATTGTGATGCCCTCGTCAACTACAAGGCCTTCCATCTGGTGGAAGAGGGGAGAGTGAGTTGCGTCCATAGCGTCGCTTCTGTAAACTCGACCGGGGGAGATGATACGGATCGGGGGCTTCTGCTTTTCCATTGTTCTTGCCTGAACGGGAGAAGTCTGGGAACGAAGAAGAATATTGTCTGTGATATAGAATGTGTCCTGAGTGTCACGAGCGGGGTGATTTTCGGGAATATTGAGTGCCTGGAAGTTGTAGTAATCGTATTCTACCTCGGGACCTTCAACGATGGAGAAGCCCATGCCGATGAATATGTCCTCAAGGTCACGCATAACGAGTGTGAGAGGATGGCGGTGGCCGATCTTCTGAACCTTACCGGGCATTGTAACGTCGAGCTTTTCTGCTACAAGCTTTGCTTCAAGCATCTTTTCTGCAAGAACAGCCTTCTTCTCTGCGATTGCTTCTTCAATGGTAGCTCTTACTTCGTTTGCGAGCTGACCCATAACAGGGCGCTCCTCTGCAGTAAGCTTACCCATCATACGAAGAACGCTTGTAAGCTCGCCCTTCTTACCAAGATATTTAACTCTTGCCGCTTCGAGCGTGGCATCATCTGTTTCGGGAGCGTTGATCACTTCAAGCGCTTCCGCTTTGATTTTCTGCAATGTTTCTTTCATTGTTTTTTCCTTTCGGGATTTATGTGAATTTATTTTTTATAAATAAAAAAGCCCCTGCTTCTCTTTTGAGAAACGGGACGAAAAAGCACAGTTTTCCGTGGTACCACCCACATTTTGACCTTGTAAATTCAAAGCCAACACTTTGATTGACTGCTAACGGTGTCTGCCGTGTCGGGCTACTGTAGTTTTACCCGACAAGCTCCGAAGGGAAATGCGACTCTGTCTGTATATATCTGCTCACACCGAATGCAGACTCTCTGTAATATACCTTGATAGAACGCCAACTTCATCATAGCTTTTCTTCATTATCTATTATATTATAACACTCGGATAAAAAATTTGCAAGTGTAATTTTCGTCAAAAAACCGCCACGTTACGTGGCGGTTTTTGTACATTTTCAACAATTAAATAAGCAACATAAGCGCAACTGCGATTGCAATTTGTACCGCCATGATGAGCGGAATGCCGAGCATAAACTTTACGTGCTTTGTCTTGTGACGGATGATGAGCATGGTTATGAACATCGCCAAGCTTCCTCCGAGAGCGGAGATGATAAGAAGATTTTTTTCGGGAACACGAAGCTCAACCTTGTTTTTCTTGGAGATCTTTTTGTCGTAGATGCAAACAATGATCGCCACAAGTGAGATTATAAGAAAATATACTGTTGGAATGAGCGGAAGCTCAAAATTCGAGCCGATACTGATTCCGCCTGTGAGTAATGCGCCCATTTTTATTTCCTCCGTTTAATTATTTTTTAGGAAAGCTGTCCTTTAAGGAAACTACTCTGTTGAATACGCCAGGGTTCTTGGTATCCGAGCAGAAGTAACCCATTCTTACGAACTGGAATCTCTCGCCGCCTGCTATGCCGTCAAGACAGGGCTCAACCATAGCACCTTCGATCTTAGTCAAGGAGTCGGGATTTAAGAAGTCAAGATATGTCTTGCCTTCGGGAACCTCAGCTGTGTTTTCGATGTTGAAGAGGCGGTCGTAGAGCATAAGGGATGCGGGAACTGCATACTTTGCGGAGAGCCAGTGGATAGTGCCCTTGATCTTTCTGCCGTCGACGGGGTTGCCGTTACCTGTTTCAAGGTCTGCAGTTGCGTGAATACACTTGATAGATCCGTCTTCGTTCTTTTCGATGCCGGCGTACTTGATGATATATCCGCCCATAAGACGAACCTCGCCGTCGGGCTTAAGACGGAAGAACTTGGGAGGAGGAACCTCGGCAAAGTCGTCCGCGTCAATGTAGATCTCTCGTGTCATGGGAACGTCGCGACGGCCGAGCTCTTCCTTCTGAGGATGGTTGGGAAGGGAGATCATCTCTTCCTTGTCCTCGGGATAGTTGTCGATAATAACCTTGATGGGGTTAGCGATAGCAACTCTGCGAAGAGCGTTTTCGTTGAGGTCATCTCTTACACATGCCTCGAGCTGACGAACGTCAACTGTGTGGTCTGTGTTTGTAACACCTGCCTGACGCACAAAATTGAAGAGTGCCTCGGGAGTATAACCGCGGCGACGAAGACCGCAGAGAGTGGGGAGACGGGGGTCATCCCAGCCGTCAACGTGATTTTCTTCAACGAGCTGACGGAGGTATCTCTTGGACATAACTGTGTATGTGATATTCATTCTGCCAAATTCCCACTGATGGGGCTTCTGCTCAAAGCCGATCTTTTCTACAACCCAGTCATAGAGAGGACGGTGGTTTCTGAATTCACTTGAGCAGAGGGAGTGAGTAATGCACTCGAGCGCATCCTGGATAGGATGAGCGAAGTCGTACATGGGGTAAACGCACCACGTATCGCCCTGACGGTGGTGATGAATATGCTTGATTCTGTAAATTACGGGGTCACGGAGATAGGGGTTGTCGCTTGTGGGATCGATCTTCGCTCTGAGTGTACGAGCACCGTCTGCAAATTCGCCATTTTTCATTCTTTCAAAAAGGTCGAGGTTTTCTTCAACGGAGCGGTTGCGGTAGGGGGATTCCTTACCTGCAACTGCACGGTCAGTACCCTTGTAGTCGGCAAGGTCGTCCTTGGAGAGGTCGCAAACGTAAGCGTCGCCCTGACGGATGAGCTGAACTGCAAATTCGTAGCACTTGCCGAAATAGTCGGAGCCGTAGAAAACACCGCCTGTGGGAGTAGCACCGAGCCACTCGAGGTCCTCGCGGATGGAACGTACGAATTCGTCGGATTCCTTTGCGGGATTGGTGTCATCGTAACGGAGGTTGAAAAGACCGTTGTATTTATTTGCAACGTCTGTGTTTACACAAATCGCCTTAACGGAGCCGATATGGAGATAACCGTTGGGCTCAGGCGGGAAACGTGTGTGAATTTTGAGTTCGGGATTTACGGAGAGATCTCCGTCGATTATATCGTGTATAAAATTACCGGAAATGATTTCTTCGGACATTTCAGATGCTCCATTTCTGTATTATTTAAGTCTTTCGATCATTGCGTTGATGCGACAGATCGTTGCGTCGCGACCGATGATCTGCATTACGGTGTAGAGGTCGGGGGCGTTTGTCTTGCCTGTAACCGCAACACGGATGAACATACTTGTGTCGGCGACGTTGCCACGGAAAGCGTCGGGATCCGCCTTGTACGCCTTCATGTCGGACGTATAGCCGAGGGATTCTGCGATCGCCTTAACCTTTTCAAACCAAGTGTTCATATCGTCGCCCTCATCATAAGTTTCTATGAACTTTGTAAGTGTTGTTATAATGTCTGACTTGTCGAACTTTTCGGGGTATTCTTCTTCAATAGAGAAGAACTTGTCAAAGAAGAATGCCATATAGGGCTTAGCATCCGCCCATGTTGCGAGGTCCTTACGGGGCTTCTTACCGCCACGGCCGATAGCAAAGATCTTTTCAGCCATTTCGGAATTTGCTGCAAGTTCTGCACCAAACTCGGGGTCGAATTCAAGTGCCCATTCAGTAACCTTCTTTGTTACGTCGGATGCACTCATTCTGGAGATGATATTCTTTGAAACGTCATTGAGCTTGTCGAAGTTGAAAAGACAACCGGAAACGGACATCTTCTTGATGTTGAAGGGGAATTCTGTGTAGGGCTTGTCCGCGTTTTGTGCGTGCCATTCCTCGTAGTTGGAGTTAAGAAGAGTCATAACGTATTCGCAAACGCATTCGGGAGCGTAGCCCATACGTGTGTAGTCGTCCATGTTAGCACCCATATCACGCTTGGAGAGCTTCTTTTTGTTGCCATTCTCGTCAAGGCGCATGATCTGTGCGATGTGCATGTACTTAGGTGCCTTGAATCCAAGGTATCTGAAAAGCTGAATGTGCTTTGCAAGTGAGGGGAGCCATTCTTCGCCACGGATAACGTGAGTTGTACCCATTAAGTGATCGTCAACTGCGTGAGCGAAGTGGTATGTGGGAATACCGTCGGACTTGAGAAGAACGAAGTCCTCGTCGTTCTCGGGGATCTCAAGATTGCCCTTTACAAGGTCTGTGAACTTTACCTTGTTGTCGGGGTTGCCGTCGGCCAAGATACGGAGAACGAAGGGGTTGCCTGCCTTGATGTTTGCTTCAACGTCCTCAATAGTAAATTCTCTCTGACGGAGCATTTCTTCCTTCTTCTTCTGCGCTTCTGCCGCCCAGTCGGTATTTTTGATTTCTTCTTTCTTATTTACTGCCTGAAGCTCATCGAGTTCTTCTGCAGTTGTAAAGCAGGGATACGCCTTGCCCTCGCGCACGAGCTGCTTAGCGTAAGTCTGGTAGATCTCACCTCTCTGGCTCTGCTTGTAGGGGCCGTATGCGCCGTGGTCGGAAACTCTGCCGTTTTCGTCGAGAATTGCGCCCTCGTCGAAGTTGATACCGTACTTTGCAAGTGTCTTGATAAGACCTTCAGCTGCGCCTGCAACCTCACGCTTTGCGTCTGTGTCCTCAATTCGAAGGTAGAAAACGCCGCCGGACTGATGAGCCAAGCGCTCACCGACTGTGGAGGGGAAAAGTCCGCCGAAGTGAACAAAGCCCGTAGGGGAGGGAGCGAATCTTGTTACCTTTGCGCCCTCGGGGAGGTTGCGCGCGGGGTATCTCTCTTCCATATCGGCAGGAGTTGTTTTTATGTTGGGAAAAAGTAATTCTGCAAGATAGTTGTAGTCCATATTCTTGTCCTTTCGTTTATAAATATTCCACTATGTCAAGCGCGTTTTGTAGCTTTGCCGAGCCGCCGTGACCGGGATAAATTGTAAGATTTTGATTTTTTCCGTATTCGCGGAGATAGGAAAGCGAGGAGCGAAGAGTTGAGTAACTGCCCCCGTAGAGATCGCATCTGCCGTATGAGTCGGCAAAAATCGTATCTCCCGTGAAGAGCGCGTCGCCCGCTTTGATGCAAATGCCGCCTCTTGTGTGCCCCGGTGTGTGTATTATTTCGAGCGTGATGCCGCCAAGAGGCAGGGTATCACCGTGAAGCAACAGCTTTTCGCAGGGAGAAAATTTGCGATTTTGTCCGAAAAACAGAGAAAATGCGTTTTTTTCACCGTCCGAGAGGTTTTCCGCATCATCTCGGTGGATGTAAGCCGTAGCCCCCGTCGCTTCCTTGAGTCCGTCAAGCGAGAGCATGTGGTCGAAATGTCCGTGCGTCAGGATAATATAGTCAAGCGCAAGTCCGTTTTCCTTCAGATATCCGAGAATACCCGAAATCGAAGCCGAGGGGTCGATCACCGCCGCGTGTGAGGAATCGGATATAACGTAGCAGTTTGACCCGAACGAGCCGGGAAAGAGGTTTTTTATTTGCATATTTACCTCCGTGGATTCACATATTTATTCATTATACATTGTACCATAAAATTGTTGCCTTGTCTATGCTTTTTTGAAAATTTATTATCATTTATTATAATAAAAAATTCCGTCGGGCAAGCACCCGACGGAATATGTTTTGTTTTAATTATTTTTTTGTTTTTTCCGCGTCCTGGAATATGAAGTCGTAGATGGAAACCTCGCCCTTGAAATCTTCGAAGTCGAAGAGACGGAAGGAGTAGAGATAAGATGTCTTGATCTCGATGTACTTTTCGAATCTTTCCTTGTTTACAAACTTCTTTACGTTCTGCATGTATTCCTCGTAATCCTTGATCTCGAGCTTGTTGAATACGTGCTCGCCGTAGTAGGTGCTCTTCGTTGTCCAGAAGAGGAAGTTGTCATGCCACTTGAGTTCTTCGGAAACAATAGTTGTATCCTCGTTGTGAAGCACGGGAATTACAGGAAGCTCTTCCATAAGGAGCTTTTCCGCCTCGTTATACTTCTCAGCTCTCTTGTCGATATCCTTTTCCTCGAAGATTGCTTCCATAAGTGTGTTGTACTCTTCGGAATCGTATCCGGAGATGTGGGGCTTAAGCTCGTAGTTGTCATCGTTCATCATGTCGACACCCTGACCGGAGAAGCTCTTTGCAAAGGGAGCGAGCATGGAGAATACGTCGGCGCTGATTGCGCAAACGTCAAGAATGATAACCTCGAAGCGGCCGTATCTGAGGTTTTCTGCGTACATATCGTCGCACATATCTGTGTGACAGAGGTCTGTGTACTTGTTGTGGTCGTTGTTTTCGATGGTAGCAACCGTCTGGAGAGAAATCTTAAATCCAAGCTCGCTCCAGCATTCAACGATCATTTCGGCGATTGCGATAAGACGGTCGTCGTACGCGGGCGCCTGAATTGTGAAGGAGTAGTTTCTCGCGTCAATTCCCGCCTCATCGAGAAGCTCTTCAGCTCTTTCGAGATCGTATGCGAGATATTCTTTGTTTGTGTACTGTTCTCTGAAGGTCTTCTTTGCAGAATCGGACGTTGTCATACCGTAGGGAACAAGGCCTTCGGGAAGCTTACCGAATACAACCTCGTCGAGAATGTACTGACGGTCGATAGCAAGAGAGAGCGCCTGACGCACCTCGGTAATAGCGAAGAGCTTTTCGGTCTTGCCCGTCTTCTTGTTTTCGATAAGAGCGTTCTGATTGAAGAGAACGGAGTTTGTGGAGAGCGCGTCGGACTTTTCGATGCCCTCAAGCTCGTTTCTGAGGGAGTAGGGAATATCACCGAAGTATGTGATAGTGCCGTTCTTGTAAGCTTCGAGAATATCATCGTCATCAAGAGAGCAGTCAACAATGATTCTGTAAGGAGTTACGGACTTGTCGATTCTCTCTTCCTTTGCGCTGTCTCTGAAGTAGTATGCGTTTCTTTCAATAACAAAGCTTGTGATGATCTTTTCCTTGTAGTCGTGATTACACTTATCGCATACAATGGGGTCCTCGTGCTTTGTTCTGTCCTCTGCGTTCTTAGGATCGGAGAATGTGATTCTGCCGAGCTTGAAGGGGCCGCTCGTTACCATGGACGAGGGCTTCTTTGCCCAGTCGTCACCCTTGTTCGCGATGTCTTCACGAAGGGGAGCGAGAGCAACGCTTGTGAGGTTGTACATGAACTGATCGTAGTCTATCTTCTTTTCAAAGTGGATGGTAACTACGTTATTGTCTGCAGATACGCCAAGGTCGTCGGGTGAGCAGTCACCACTCTTTACGGCTCTCGCGTTCTTGATATCATAGAGAAGAGATGCGCAATCGAATGCATTTTCGGGATCGAGAAGGCGTCTCCATGCCCAGAAAACGTCGTTTGCGGAGAGAAGGATGCCGTCGGACCAGTAGGTTTCCGCAAGCTCAAGCTCAAGAATATATTCGCCTATGGACTCGTCCTCCTTGATCTTGTAGTCCTTAACAAGTCCCTTCTTTACCTTGCCGTTTTCGTCAAGCTTGAAGAGAGTTTCGAACATAAGACCAACGATGCCCGACATGGTTTTGTTGTTGTAGGAATGAGCGGGGTCAAGATCGTAGATAGTATCGGGAAGATACATAATGATCGACTGTCCCTTGTCGTCCGTGTTCTTGTTGCCGCAGGATGCAAGGCCAACGCAGAGGCCAAGGCAGGTTGCAGCGCAGAGTAACAAGGCGATAATACGCTTAAACATAATTGAGTTTCCTCCTGCTAAAAAGAAAGTGTACGCAATATCATATATAAAAATAGATAAACTTTTGCTCTTATCATTGTAGCATAAAAAAGTCAATAAATCAAGGTGTTGAGAAGCATAAAAAAATATTCGTCTAAATGCACAATTGTGAATATATAAGTTTGTGTAAAATTACTTTTCGATTAATATATATTTAATATAATATAGGGTATCGCGGCATTAAATTTGAGTTTTCAAAATATAATTGATCAGACAATAAGGTTTTAAGGAGAGGGATATGAATAGGATAGACGGGAAGCGAGAGGTTGAAAAAATAAGGTTTGGGTGGGAGCTTTTTGCTATCTCGCGACGGAGGGCATATATTTTGGCGGCGTGTATTTTAGCCGCGGTGTGTGTTGTGATCGGAGCTTTTGCGTTTTTCGCAAGAGAAGATAACGTCGCCGACGAGCCCGATTATGTGACGGATGAAAAGGAAGAAAGCTCAAGCGCTCAGAACGATGGTGAGCAGGTAACGGGGGAGCAGTTAAATCAGGGGGAAGAGGAGGAAACGACCGAAGAAATTACGAGCGAAGAGACAGGTGAAAGCAAGCCGAACGGTATAATTTATAAGGACTTTTCGAGTGAACGTATGAAGGTCGTGAATAATACCGCCTTTGACATTTTCTTTCTTGAATACGGAAAGCCGAATCTGAAAAAATATTACGATAAAAGCTCGGCTAAGCCCATAGTTCTGATACTCCATACCTACACATCCGACAGATATTCCGACTCGGTGGGAGGGTACGGTGTCTGCGCGGTCGGAAAGGCGATTGCGGATGAGCTCAACAGTATGGGAATAGGC
Source organism: Eubacteriales bacterium (assembly GCA_045632305.1). Taxonomy (GTDB): domain Bacteria; phylum Bacillota; class Clostridia; order Oscillospirales; family CAG-272; genus SVTX01. The sequence goes on from JAZQWL010000018.1 coordinate 74,453, forward strand.
ACGATCTACTCGTCGGCGGTGCATGACGGAGATATAAATGAGCCCGAGGAAAATGCGAGGGAGACTATTGAATTTTATCTTAAAATGTATCCGTCGATAAAATATATTTTCGACGTTGGCATCGCGGAGGAATACGATGGCGATCGGGTGATCGCGACCGACGGTGAGTTTATGGGAGAGAGGGCTGCGCAGATAAAAATGCTCGTCTCTGGAAACAATATGACGACGGGGCGGGATAATCTTGTCTTAGCCGCGGAAATATATAAAAATCTTAACAGGAGCAACGTTAATATCGCGCGTGAGATCGTGTATGACGATAGCATCAGAAACAGTATTTTTACGCCCTATTATCTTGAAATTTTTATCGGCTCGTCGGGGAATTCCGAGGAGGAGGGAATGCTTTCCGCGCAGATCTTTGCCAAAGCGTTCGGTGAGTTTTTGGTATAAAAATCAAAGGAGCAGACATATGGTGTTGCTCCTTTTTTATATTGTTTTATGCGGGATCGGACAGTCGAGGACGCCTGTCCCTACATGATTATAATTAAGTCGATTGTTAGTGAAACACTTGCGTGGTCAAATTCGAGTTTGGTTGGAATTGTTATTTGTTGCGGTATAGGTATGGCGGCATATATTGGTTCGGCAATTTTAAATTTTTGCACAAATAAAAATTAGCAGAATCACTCAATATGTTGTGTTTTGAATCTCACAGTTTCAAAACATCTACAACAAATAAAGCATTGATTTGATTTTAATTACATAAATAAAAGGAACAGACTACACCGAAACTGTTCCTTTTTGCTTTATTATTTTGTGTGTGATTCGTTATAGTACCAACGAATAGGATTTTCGTGAATATATTTTTGGTGTTTTTCAAAATCTTCACAGTTTCTGATAACGTGATCGTATGAACGCGCTTGCCAAATATTTTGTCCGTACTTTTTATTGCAAAATCGTTTAAAAGTAGAGATGAATTGTGAAAATGGAGTATTTGCTTTTGTAGGGACAGGCGTCCTCGACTGTCCGTTCGAACGCAAAAACAATAAAATGTGTATATGATTTGGCATAATCACATAATTTTCTACCGATAGATTTTTATAAAAGTCATTCAATTGATTAATATATTTGTCTGCAATTTCGCCATATTTTGTCAATTGTATTTGCGGACAGTCGAGGACGCCTGTCCCTACAATTTCTGACAGTATGTGTTCTTTGTTCTTAGTACAGATTGTAATAAAATACGCGCCGGTTGTATTGTAATCGAAAACCTGCAATCTTGGTGACTTTCTTTTTATTAACTCTTCCATGTCATTTGATTTTAATTTTCATCCCCGTTTTTTTCCACCACGCTCTTGAGTGTAAAGAATTCGATCATTGAAAGCGCGAGGCAAACGAGAAGGCCCGTGACTGTGTTGATGCTGCCAAGCTCAAGGCCGCCGATAACACCGAAGAAGCCGATAAAACAAGCCGCGCAAACGCCGATCTTGATGACTCTTACAACTGCCTCGCAGGTGAAGAATGCCACGATGCTGCAGATGAATTCTATAAATCCGTGTGTGATATTGATATGGGGAATGTTTCTCTTTTCTCTCTTGGAATCAGTAAAATATGCGTTCATTTTTTAACCTCCGAATTACTCTGTCTTAATAAAAATGAAATTGTGTTGTTTTGCGGATTTTCCAAATCGGGAAAAATAGTGCCGAAAATGAGTGAAAAATGTCGATTTGGAATGTCTGTGAATGTATTATAACACCATTTTTGGAATTTGTCAACCCTAAATTTCCGAATTTAGAAAAATTTTTCAAAAAACTCTTTACAAAACGGAAAATGTGTGCTATAATAATACCGTAATCGGAACAGATTGCGAAAAATACGTATTTTTCGCGTACGCGTATAAATAAATGAAAAGGAGCTCACACATGGAACTCAACTACATTGACAGAATAAAGCAGCTTAAAAGCCAGAAGAAAATAACAAACGATATGCTCTCGGATATGACGGGTATACCCCTCGGTACGCTTTCAAAAATTTTGGCGGGCATCAGTGATTCGCCGAAGCTTTCCAATATCGTATCTATTTGCGCGGCTCTCGGATGCTCGCTCGACTATATACTCACGGGTATTCCCGAAAACACGAACAACTATACTCTCGACGATGATGAGATCGAGCTTGTTGAGAATTACCGTAAGCTCGACCGCCACGGTAAGGAGCTGGCGTCCATGGTTATGGAAAAGGAAGCGGAGAGAGTTGCCGATATCGGAGCTACTCCCGAGAAGTCGCAGAGCAGAATTATTCGCGGCGGCGCGAGCGTTATCTCCCGCGGCGATGCTATGAAGCAGGTGAACGCGTTTGCCAGACGCCCCATCGATCTTTACGATCTCCCCGTTTCCGCAGGAACGGGTATGTATATTACGGATATGGATTCTACGGTTATCAGCATTCCCGCGACACCCCAGTCCGAGTCCGCAAGCTATGCGCTCAGGATCAAGGGCAACAGTATGGAGCCGAAGTACCGCGACGGTGATATTTTGCTCGTTGAGGAAACGGATGCCATCGAATACGGTGAGCTTGGTATTTTCATCCTCGACGGTGACGGATATTTCAAGAAATACGAGGGCGACAGACTTATTTCCCTCAATCCCGATTATGCCCCCATTATGCTTGACGATTTCGATAATATCATACTTTGCGGACGAGTTGTCGGAAAGCTCAAGAGAAAATAAAAAAGAAGGGCAGATGCCCTTCTTTTTATTTGTTCCTTAAGCTCCTCTTGTAGAGCTTAAACAACGTATAGTTATTAAGTCTTAAAATAAACACGGGCATGATGCTCAGCACGAAGTTTACGATATACACGGGAATCCAGACGGACGGTGCGCCGACCTTCGGGAGAAACATGATAAGGAAGCCGAAGAGCGCATTTTCAAGGTGGATTATAACGCCGCAGTTGGATTCGAAAAGGAATCTTTCAAGATATTCCGTATCGCTTACGTTACCGACGCTGTCCTTGTGGAAGTTTGTAAATCCGCCAAGCTCGGGGACAAATTTCACCCAATTTTTCACGCCGAGCTTCTGATAGAATTTATGCTCTTTTTTTGAAACCTCGTAAATTTTATGGCACGGCATATACCATTTTTTCGGTGTCATCCTTCGGATTACAAATGCAAAAATTCCGTCGATTGCAAACACACCCACAGCGCCTATTGTGACCGACAGTGAAATATCGAGCAGAGTGGGGATGCTGAACGGCAAAAATATCATATTTCCCGCAATGATAATGACCATTGCGATCAAAACTGTTATAATGTAAATCATTTTTATCTCGCTTTTATCTTTTTTTACATTATAACAGATTTTCTTTATAATTTCAACATTAAATTTTATTTTCCCTTATAAACGGAAAACGGCTTGACGTCACAGCACACGGTCGAGAGCGGCGGTATTGTGGCGTACTCGTCGACAAGCACGCCCGAGCTTATTACACTGTTCGTACCTACGGACGCAAAATCACAAATTACCGCTCCGATTTTTGCGCTTGCGGAGGGGGAAAGACAGACGTCCTCGCATACCGACACGCCTGATGCGATACGCGCCCCGTGACCTATTATCGAGCCGCAGACTATATCTCCGAAGTTAAGCCGCGCGCGATCGAAAACAATACTTCCGATGACCTCACAATTATCACCGATGCTGGAAAAGTCGCCGATGATCGACGCTCTTACGTGCGCGCCGTGGCAGAGCTTTGCTCCCGCGCCGATGATAGCGGGCGCGTCGATCTTGACGCTTGATGAAAGATAGGCGCTTTTGTGTACCCAGATGTTCTCTGCGACCTCGTCGTATTCCGAAAAGGGAAGAGACGGGCCTTTTTTGTAGATGAACGGAATGAGATTGCGAAGCACGTCCTCGGGCAGGGGATATTCGAGAAAAAGCGGTTGAGCTAAGCTTTTTCTTGCGTCAAGCGACGAGGTGCGGAAGGTGAGCTTTTTTCGTCTTTTCATATAAATCCTCTCATGGTATATTTATCATTTAATAGTATGGGATGTTTTTTACCATTTTAGCCGCGCTTTGCAATTTTATTTTTGCAAAATTGTTGACAAAGCTTTTGTACTGTATTATAATAATAGAATGATGAAATAATATCCCTACGAATGTCGCATATAAAAATTGCGGCGAAAAAGGAGAAAATGATGAAATACGATTACCTTTCCATTGAGAAAAAATGGCAGGACAAGTGGGACGAAGCCCACATTTTTGAAGCACAGGATTTTTCTGACAAGCCCAAGTTCTACGGCCTTGTAGAATTCCCCTATCCTTCCGGTGCAGGTATGCACGTAGGACACATCAAGGCATATTCCGGTCTTGAGGTTGTATCCAGAAAGAGAAGAATGCAGGGCTACAACGTTCTTTTACCCATTGGCTTTGCCGCGTACGGTCTTCCTACCGAAAACTCTGCAATTAAATTTAATACACACCCCAGAATTCTTACTGACAGAAACATCGAGAAGTTCTCCTCTCAGCTCAAGAGAGTTGGTTTCTCGTTTGACTGGACCAGAACGGTTGACACAACCGAAGAGGACTATTACAGATGGACTCAGCACATCTTTATTGAGATGTTCAACAAGGGTCTTGCATTCAGAGATACAGCGCTTGTAAACTACTGTCCTCACTGTAAGGTAGTTCTTTCCAACGAAGACTCCCAGGGCGGCAAGTGTGACATTTGTCACAACGATATTGTCCAGAAGTCCAAGGACGTTTGGTATCTCAGAATTACAAAGTATGCCGACAGACTTCTTAGCGGACTTGAGGGCGTTGATTATCTTCCCCAGGTTAAGCAGCAGCAGGTAAACTGGATCGGTAAGTCCACGGGCGCATTCGTTGACTTCGCAATCGACGGCGGCGAGGAAAATGAATCTCTCCGTATCTATACAACACGCCCCGACACACTCTTTGGCGTAACGTTTATGGTTATTGCTCCCGAGCATCCCATTATCGAAAAGTACAGAAATACAATTAAGAATATTTCCGAGCTTGACGCGTACCGCGAGGAATGCGCAAAGAAGACAGAATTCCAGAGAACCCAGCTTGTAAAGGAAAAGACGGGCGTTAAGATCGACGGTATTTGCGGCATCAACCCCGTAAACGGCAAGAAGATTCCGATCTACACAGCTGACTACGTAATGATGGGCTACGGAACAGGCGCTATCATGGCGGTTCCCGCACACGACGAGCGTGACTACGACTTTGCAAAGAAGTTTGGTATTGATATTATCGAAGTAATCAAGGGTGGCGACATCACCACAGGCGCTTATGCAGGCGACGGTGAGATGGTTAACTCCGAATTCCTCAACGGTCTTGACAATAAGAAGGATTCTATCAAGAAGATGATCGAGGTTCTTGAGGCGAGGGGCATTGGTGAAGAAGGCGTTCAGTACAAGATGAAGGACTGGGCGTTCAACCGTCAGAGATACTGGGGCGAGCCCATTCCGATCGTGCATTGTCCCGATTGCGGTATGGTGGCACTTCCCGAGGATCAGCTCCCTCTCCGTCTTCCTGACGTAAAGAATTTTGAGCCCGGTGAGGGCGGTGAATCTCCCTTGGCGAAGATTCCCGAGTTTGTAAATTGCAAGTGTCCTAAGTGTGGCGGCGACGCAAAGAGAGAAACAGACACAATGCCCCAGTGGGCAGGTTCTTCCTGGTACTTCCTTCGTTACATCGATCCCCACAACGACAAGGCGATCGCAGACCCCGAAAAGCTCAAGTATTGGATGCCTGTTGACTGGTACAACGGCGGTATGGAGCACGTAACACGTCACATGATCTACTCTCGTTTCTGGCACAAGTTCCTCTACGACATGGGAGAGGTTAACACGGAAGAGCCCTATGCAAAGAGAACCGCGCAGGGACTTATTCTCGGTCCCGACGGTGAGAAGATGTCCAAGTCCCGCGGCAACACAGTTGACCCCAACGAAGTAATTGATAGCTTCGGTGCTGACGTTCTTCGTACTTACATTCTCTTTATGGGTGACTACGGCGCGGCTACACCTTGGTCCGACAACTCCGTTACGGGCTGTAAGAGATTCCTTGAGAGAGTTTGTGACCTTAAGGGTATGGTAAACGGCGAGGGTGAGAGCAAGCTCACATCTTCCTTCCACAAGACCATCAAGAAGGTAAGCTCCGATATCGAAGAAATGAAGTTCAACACAGCAATTGCCGCTATGATGGGACTTCTCAACGAGATCTGCGATGCAGGTACACTTACCGTTGACGAATATAAGATTTTCATTCGTTTGCTTTGTCCTATCGCTCCTCATCTCTGCGAAGAGCTCTGGGAAGAGCTCGGCGAGAGCGGATTCTGTTCTTTGGCAGAGTGGCCCGTTCACGATGAAGCAAAGACGGTTGACTCTACGGTCGAGGTTGCCGTTCAGGTAAACGGCAAGCTTAAGACAACGGTCGTGCTTCCTCTCAACTGCGATAAGGATACTGCGCTTGCGGCGGCCAAGGCAGATCCCAAGGTTGTTTCCGCTATCGAGGGCAAGACAATTGTAAAGGAAATTCTTATTCCTAATAAGATTATCAATGTCGTTGTTAAATAATTTGGAAAATAACACTTGACAAATACGTTTTTATAGTGTATAATATTTGAGTGTTGTGTAAATATGGCACAAAATAACTTTTCGTATCAGTGAGGGGAGGGAAATAGACATGGCAGAAGTTAAAGTAAAAGAAGGCGAATCTCTTGATAGCGCTCTTCGTCGCTTTAAGCGTCAGTGCGCTCGCTCCGGAATTCTCACAGAACTTCGCAAGAGAGAGCACTACGAAAAGCCCAGCGTAAAGCGTAAGAAGAAGTCTGAAGCTGCACGCAAGAGAAAGTACAAGTAATTTTGTATTCGATAAAACAGGCGGTCACGTTTTCGTGACCGCCTGTTTTTTACGTCGCGCACGAGAGAATCATACATTATTAACAAATTTGTGTATCTTTTGCAATAAATTTGATGTACAATTAAGATAAAGATGGTATAGTGGATAGCTATACTGTGAAAACACTTGAAAGGTGGAATCTCTTATGAAAAAGTTTTTAAGCATTCTTGCAGTCGTTTTGGCTCTTTGCATTTGCCTTGCTTCATGTAACATGGGCGGCAAGAAGAACGAAGACGTTCAGGCAAACGTTGGCGGAGGCGGTTCCTCCAGCAATAACAAGGTAGACGGTGAAGGCGATAAGAAGCCCCAGGGCGGCTCGGGTGACGCAAAGCAGGCGATCATCGATGCATTCGCTAAGGTTGGTAACGTTGAGGACCTTCTCGGCGAGATCCAGAACGGACTTGAAACCGAGATCAATCTCGACGAGGTTTACGCTGAGATCCTTATGATGCAGACAGAGGCATCCTTCGACTTTAACGCTACTATTGACGGCTTAACGGGTAGAGTTGATGGCTACACAGGCACAAAGAACGGCGAGATTGTTGTTAATTTCGGCGTAAATGCTGAAAACGGCGTTAACGAAAGCGCTACTGCATACGGTAAGTTCACAGAGGACATGAAGTTTGTTCTCGCGGCATGCTCCGGTGACAGCGCAGGTTACGAAACACAGGTTATCGACTTCGGTATGTACCTCAATTTCGATGAAATGATGGGCGATATGGAAAACGCTGCTAACGGCTCTGTTGCTTCAATGGTTGCGGGCTTCAAGCTTCCTGAGCTTACAAAGGACGATATCGCAGAACAGAACGGCAAGTATATTATTTCCAAGGATTATTGGAAGAAGGTTGTAGATTACACTCTCGACACTTATATTGACACTCTCCGTGAGAGCGGCGCTGAGATCGATAATGAAGAATTCGCAGAGATCAAGGAAACTGCACACGCAGCTCTTGACAACGTAACTGTTGAAATTTACTTCTTTATGAATGGCTCCGCATTCGAGGGCTTCGGTATTAACGTTGAAATGGATCCCGAGGATCTTACAGCTATCATGGGCGAGAATGCCGATGACGATTTCAACGGTCTTGATCTCAAGTTTGAGGTTAAGGCAAATGAATACGTTGACTTCGACATGAACGTGGATTCCGAAGAGGGCAGCTATATCTGCAAGTGCCGCGTGGACTTCATTATGGACGGTGATACACCCGCCGGCTTTACAATGAGCGTTGATGCGAACATTACAGATTCCTACTACTCCGGATCCTACGATGAAAACGGTGAATACGCAGGCAGCAACAAGGTGGTTCAGGTAACTAACGTTGATGCAGACGTAACTCTTGACCTTACAAAGCTTGATAAGGCAGGCGCAGACGTTCTTGTATTCAACATGAACGTTCTCACAACCGAAAACGGCGAAGCGGACGTTGACGTTGACATGAGCGCAAGCATCGAGGCAAAGGGTAATAACAGATTCGAGTACTCCTTCAGCTATGCAGATGCTGAATCTTCCGATGATAACGTAAACGCATACGGCTCTTTCGAGTTCTCCGAGACGGCAGACAATATGCCCTCCATTCCTTCCTCTGCATACGATGCAATGGATGAAGCGCTTGCAAATTACGTTCCCGGCGAGGGCGGTATTTTGGGTGGCATGGGACGTCCCGAAGCTGCTCCCGAAGATAACTGGGTAGAAGAAGAAAAAATGCCCGCATAAGGCAAATACAGATTTTTAAAATTTTCCCCGACGGATTCCCGTCCGGGATTTTTCTTTCATTTTATATTATAGAGTAAAATGAGCAAACTATACCAATTCGGTCTATTTTATTTTATTTAAATTGTAGTAAAAATTTCACTTTTAATATTAAGTTTTTTAACAATTGCTGTCGTTAAATACCTAAAAAAGTATTGACAAAAATCCTACAATATGATATAATTCTTTTGAATGCAATTCGACTCATGTAGTTAGTCCGTCGCTTAAGATGGGATTTAGCTTGAGCGTAGGACTAACTATATGAGGAAATTGTAAATACTATTTATTACAAAACAAGGAAGGAAAAGAACTATGAAAAAGTTTCTTGCAATTCTTCTCTGTGTATGCATGGTTGTTGCTATCGTAGCTTGCAACAAGACAGAAGACACAGAAACCCCCACAACAGAAGCTCCTACAACGGAAGCTCCTACACAGGCACCTGATAACACACCTGAAGAGCCCAAGGAAGCTGAATACAAGCTCGGTATGGGCGTTGTAGTTTCTTTCACAGAAGGCGCAACACAGGTTGATTCCACAGTTGCTGCAGTTGTTACAGATGCTGACGGTAAGATCGTTGCTTGCCGCATCGACGCAACACAGAACAAGTGCGACCTCACAAAGATCAGCTTTGATGAGCTTAAGGAAACAGAATTCCAGTCCAAGCTCGAAAAGGGCGACGGCTACAACATGGCAACATACGGCGCTTCCATGGACAACAACGGTGACGGTGTTGTTAAGGAATGGTATGAACAGGCCAAGGCATTCGAAAACTGGGTAGTTGGTAAGACAGCTGCTGAAGTTCAGGCAATGCCCACACAGACTCTCGACAACACATTCGGTACAGCCGGTTACGTAATTTCCGCTGATGCTGACCTTCTCGCTGCAGGATGCACAATCCAGACAGGCGACTTCGTTGCTGCAGTAGTTGCTGCTTGCAATGATGCACAGGGCGTAAGCTTCAAGACAGCTAAGACATTCACAGTTGGTGTTGCTGCTACAAGCTTTGCTACAGATTCTGACGAGTCCAAGGGTCTCGTTGCTATGTACACAGACTACGCTGCTGCAGTTGTAGTTGACGGTAAGATCGTAGCTGCTCTCAACGATGCTATCCAGCCCAAGATCACAGTTGAAGGCACAGAGGTTGTTGAACAGGCGTACACAGCTACAAAGCGTAACCTCAAGGAAGGTTATAACATGTCTACATTCGGCGCTTCCATGGACCCCAACGGTGACGGTAAGGTTCTTGAATGGTACCTCCAGAGTGAAGCATTCTCCAAGCACGTTGTTGGTATGACAGGTGCAGAGGTTGCAGCAATGGAAACAGCTGCTAACTCCATCGGTTACCAGATGACAACAGATACAGACCTCCTTGCTGCTGGTTGCACAATCCAGATCACAGCTATCAAGGCAGTTGTTGCTAAGTCTGTAACTAACGCTAGATAATTTAACTTAAAAACAGGAGTGAGAAATTTGAAGAAAGTATTCAAATCTCTGATCTGCCTGGCAATCGTTTTAGGGCTGCTCGTCGTTTTGGCGGGCTGCCCTGAAACTGCGAATAAGGCAGAAAATTTTGGGGAGCAAATTAAGGATAAAATTAACCCTCCTGCCAAAATTGACCCCAAAGGAATGGTATATTTTACCTTTTTTGACACGGTTTCCTACGTTTACAGCTACACTGATGACACCCAGGAGGCGTGTGAAGAAAACTGTAAAAGGGTGACGGACGTCTTAGGTGAATACCACAAGCTTTTCGATATTTACTACGAACATTCGGGAGTTGTAAATCTTCGTACGATCAATCTTAATGCGGGCGGTGAGCCCATGAAGGTGGATCGCAAGCTTATAGATTTTTTGCTTTATGCAAAGGAAATGTATAACACCACAAACGGTGAGATGAACATTATGATGGGCTCTGTTCTTCGTCTCTGGCATGATTGCAGAGAGGAAGGGAAGCGTATTCCGACGTCGGAGGAGCTTGCAGAGGCGAGTAAGCACACGGATATTTCACTTCTTGAGATCGACGAGGTGAATTGTACGGTAAGAATTTCCGATCCCGAGGCATCGATTGACGTTGGTGCGCTTGGAAAGGGTTACGCTACAGAGAAGGCGGCAAAGACGCTCCAGGATAGCGGAATTACCTCTTACGTGCTTAATATTGGCGGAAATATCCGCATCATTGGAACCAAAGTAGACGGCTCGGGCTGGGATACGGGAATCAAGAATCCCAAGGACCCCTCGACCTATGCTATGTATCTTACAATTTCTGACACCTCGTGCGTAACGAGCGGAAATTACGAGAGATACTACGTTGTGAACGGAGAACGCTATCACCACATTATTGACAAGGACACGCTTATGCCTGCTCAGTATTTTGGCTCCGTTTCAATATTCACACCCGATAGCGGACTTGCCGACGCGCTTTCAACCGCACTGTTCTCCATGAGCTATGAGGACGGTCTTGCGCTTGTGAAGAGGATCGGCGGAGTTGAAGTCGTATGGATCACAAACGAAGGTGAGATCTATAAGACGGACGGTATTGCCGCGCTTGAAAACAAGAATTACGGCAAAAAATAAAGTTTGAATGTAATTAAAAATAATTATAAATAAACAAAAAGACGGAAGGAGAAAGGGTTTTGAAAAAAGATATTTCATCTTTGCACGTGCCCCACAACAAAAACACTGCGGCATGCGTTCCTGTGGCTATTGAATTGCCACGCGAAGTTGTTTTGCCCATGAACATGCATTCCGGACACGATGCAGAACCTATCGTTAACGTTGGCGACCATGTAAAGGTTGGTCAGCTTATCGCAAGAGAAGAGGGAAGATTTTCCTCTCCTGTACACGCAACAGTTTCCGGTACAGTTGTTGAAATCGCTCCTATGCCCACATCCAAGGGTAAGGACACTTTGGCAATTCGTATTGAAAGCGACGGAAAAATGGAAGTTTCCGAAGAAGTTAAGGTTCCCGAGATCACGGACTGTGATAGCTTCTTGCAGGCTGTACGAAATGGTGGCATCGTAGGTCTTGGTGGTGCAGCTTTCCCCACATGGGCAAAGTTCAATGAAGCTAAGAACCCTGATTACAAGGTTGATACAGTACTTATCAACGCTGCTGAATGTGAACCTTACATCACAAGTGACCACAGAATGATGCTCGCTCATCCTGAGCTTATTGCAGACGGTATTGAATACCTCCGCAAGTATATGAACGAGTACCTTGGTGATGCAACATTTAAGATTTGCATCGAAAAGAACAAGGCAGACGCTATTGAAGTTCTCAAGGAAACATTCAAGGATAAGCCCTACGTTGTAGTTCACGAGCTTACAACAATTTATCCTCAGGGTGCAAAGCAGGTAATGCTTTACAATGCAACAGGCAGAGTTGCCGTTGCAGGTAGACGTTTCCCCTCATTTGGTGCACTTATTATCAACGTTTCCTCTATCGCTAAGATGGCTGAATACCTCAATACAGGTATGCCTCTTGTTGAAAGAATCGTAACAGTTGACGGTCCTGCAGTGGACAAGCCCATGAACCTTATCGCTCCCATCGGTACACGTATCAGCGAGCTTTTGAAGGTTACAGGTCTTAAGGCAGAGCCCGGTAAGGTAGTAGTTGGCGGTCCTATGAACGGAACTGCAATCTGCTCTGTTGACGATCCTATCGTTAAGGTTTCCAATGCGGTTCTCGTATTTGACGAGAAGAGCGCAGTTCTTCCCGAGGCGTCCGCATGTATTAACTGCGGTCGTTGTATGGAAAAGTGCCCCGTAGGCATCAGCGTTGCAATGGTTGACCGTGCTATGAATATCAAGAACGAGGATAGACGCGCTAAGATGCTTATCGACACAGGCGTTCGTCAGTGTGTTGACTGTGCTTGCTGCTCTTACGTTTGTCCCGCAAACCGTCCTCTTCTTCAGATTAACTGGGATGCAAAGGCGTTCCTCAAGAAGTACGCCGCAGCTCAGAAAGAAAGACAGGAGGTAAACAAATAATGGGCAAGCTCCATATTTCCTCAACACCTCATATTCACCAGAAGGGCTCTTCCACACGCAACATCATGCGTGACGTAGCGATCGCTCTTCTTCCCGCAACAGTTGCAGGTATTATTATTTTCGGACTCAAGGCGCTTTGGATTGTTCTTACTTGCGTTGCAAGTGCGGTTCTTGCCGAGTTCCTCTTTAACCTCTGCGCTCGCAGAGAGCAGACCATCGGAGATTGCTCCGCGGTGGTTACAGGTCTTCTTCTCGGCCTCAACCTCAGCACAAACGTTGAGCTCTGGCAGTGTATCGTAGGCGCTGTTTTCGCTATCGTGGTAGTAAAGTGCTTCTTCGGCGGTATTGGCAAGAATATTGTTAACCCCGCTATCGCGGCTCGTGTATTCATGCTTCTTACATTTACATCGGTTGCAACTCCCGTTGCAATTGCTCCCCTCTTTAATCTCGGATTTATGGGCAAGGCAGTTCCCGAGATCGCGGCAGGCGCAACACCTCTCGCTTCTCTTAACGGCGGTGTAGAGGCAGCTGCAAACGCTCCCACACTTCTTCAGCTTTTCGTAGGCGCACACGGCGGTACGATCGGTGAAACATGCGCTATCGCGCTTCTTATCGGCTTCGTTTATCTCGTTGCTCGCAAGGTTATTAAGTGGTACGTTCCCGCGTCTTACGTTGCTACTGTATTCGTATGCTATATGATCTACGGCGGCTTCAACGTAACGTTCGCGCTCTCTCACGTTCTCGCAGGCGGTCTTCTCCTCGGCGCTATCTTCATGGCGACTGACTACGTAACGACTCCTATTACAAATAAGGGCAGAGTAGTGTTCTGTGTTGGCGCAGGTCTTCTTACCTTCGCTATCCGTCAGTTTGCTTCCTACCCCGAAGGTGTTTCCATTGCGATCCTCACAATGAACCTTCTCACTCCTTTCATTTCCGATTGGACAAAGAAAAAGACTCTCGGAGGTGTTAAGTAATGAAAAACGTATTAAAGACAGCTTTAGTTCTTATAGTTATCGTGGCTGTGTTCTGCGCTGCAATGTATGCGCTTAACATTTACACAGGTCCTATTATCGAGGCAAAGACAACCGGCGCTGCAAAGGAGCGTCTTAACGTTGTAATGCCCGACGGTGCCGGCTACCGTGATATCACTAAGGATCTCGGTGAACTTCCCGAAAGCGTAGTTAAGGTACACGAGGAAATCGGCGGCCTCGGCTACGTTGTTGAAGCAAAGGCATCCTCCAAGTATACGGGTAATGAGCCCATGGATATTCTTATCGCGGTTGATATGGACGGTAAGATCTGCGGCATCAAGCTCGTTTCTCACACAGAATCTCTTATTTTTGACGCGGCTTATCCCGACACATACATCGGTAAGGACTCCGCTCTCTCGGGCGTTGAGCTCTTCGCCGGCTCCACATTCTCTTCCACAGCGTTCAAGACAGCGGTTGAAGAGGCAATGGGCGTTCTTATCGCAAACGACCTTATCAAGGCGGGTGTTAAGACTCCCGATCAGATCCTTACAGAGCTTCTTCCCACAGTTGCTCCCGACCTTGCAAACGCTCAGAAGAGCGCAGGTAAGGGCGACGTTATCACTGCATTCAAGGCAGGTAGCGCGGCTGCTTATATTGTAGCAGAGGGCGACACTGCTTACCTTGTAGTTGTTGCCGCAGACGGCACATCCAAGGTTTACGACGTAAGTGGTGCTGACGTTACTGCATCCAAGTCCGACGCGGTTGCTAAGGCAATGGCTTATGCTGCAAGCGCGGCTAACGAACGTCTTAACGAGGTTCTTCCCGGTGCTGCCGGCTTTGAGGACATCACATCTAATCTTACCAATCTTCCTGCAAGCGTGCTTAAGGTACACAAGGAAATCGGCGGTCTCGGCTTTGCTATTGAGGTTGCTGCTACAGGTTATAATACTGCGGCTCCTATGGACGTTGTTATCGGTGTTGACGCGCAGGGTAAGATCGTAGAGGTTAAGATCTTCGCATATAACGATACTCCTTCCTTCGATATTACAAAGAAGGATCCCACATACCTCGATTCCTATAAGGGTCAGGATTCCACATTGGCAGGCGTTGGCTTGGTAGCCGGCTCTACAATTTCTTCTACAGGTCTTAAGACAGCCGTTTCCGAGGCGATGAACGTTCTTGTTGAAAACGAACTCGTTAAGGCAGGCGTTAAGTCCGATGAACAGATCCTTACAGAAATGATTCCTACAGTTGCAGAGGGTTACAATAAGCTTGTAGACGTTGCTGCAACAGGCAATATCGTAAAGGCATTCAAGTTTGAAACAGGCACCGGCTTTGCTTTCGTTGTTAAGGCAGGCGAAGCGCACTACCTCGCAGTTGTAAACGCTATGGGCGTATGCAAGGTATTCGACGTTGAAGGCAATGACGTAACTGAAGCGCAGGCAGCTATCGCAGCTGAGGCAAAGACAGCCGCCGCATCCCAGAAGTCTTACGAAGCTGATCTTACAAAGAAGCTTGAAAAGATGATGGAGGGTGCAACAGACATTACATCTATCCAGCTTGATACGTTCAACACAGTAGCTTCCGCAGTAAGCTTTACTGTTGACGGTACTCTTTACTACGGATTCTATTCCAGAAGCTACGGCTTCCATCAGATGGACGTTTACTTCATTCTTGATGAAAACGGCGCGATCGCAAAGATGGACGCAAAGCAGTTCATTTTCGAGGAAGAATACTTCGGTAACTTCGGCGGCATGAACACAAATGAATACAAGGACGGCTTCGCCGGCTTTACAGGCGACACATGGACGGGTGATGCGGCAATTATCGCAACCGCTACTATGACATCCAATGCGATGAAGCAGTCCACAGCAGACGTGTTCGCTGCATTTAATTCTATCACAGGAGGAGGCAAATAATGAAAAAGACTAAAACATCATATCTCCTCAGAGGTACTCCCTCAATTCTTCTCGTGCTCGGCGCCGGATTTGTAATGGCGTCCAGCGCAGACATTCGCGCGGCTCTCGGTATGGGCGCGGCAGTGCTTGTAGCAATGCTTCTTTCCTCCATCGTGATCTCCGCTCTTCACAAGATCATCCCTGTGCGCGCAAAGCTCCCTGCATATCTTTTGATCATCACGGGCTTTGTATCTCTCATTTCCATGCTCATGCAGGCGCATTTCCCCGTAGTTGTTGATATGCTTGGCGTACACCTTGCAACTCTTTCGGTTTCCGCGGTAATTTACCGTGACTGCGAAGAGGTTGCAGACTGCAACGGCGAGGCGACAACTATCAAGACAGCTCTCGTTACAGGCGTGTTCTTCACAGTTGTAATGGTTGTATGCTCCATTATCCGTGAGGTTCTCGGTAACGCAACGTTCTGGGGTAAGCCCATTACGTTCCTTGAGCCCTATAAGATTTCTGCTCTCGTAGGAGCATTCGGCGGCTACCTTGTACTCGCGATCGTTATGGCGATCATTAACAAGATCACAGGTCTTCACCACCACGACATTGATGAAAAGGAGGATAACTGATAATGACTTTTAAGATTGTACTCGGTATCCTCTTGGCAGGAATCCTCTCTAATAACTACGCGCTCCTCCATTTCCTTGGTACAGGCGCGGTTCTTGAAAACGAGCGCTCTTCCAGGAGATCTCTTATGCTCGGTCTCGGCACAACGCTTGTAATGGTTATTACAACACTTATCACTTGGCCCTTGAACAAGTACGCTCTTGCATCTGTTCCTTATATGCAGACAATGGCGTTCGTTATCGTGGTTCTCGCAGTAGTTGAGCTTTTCCACGTAGCAGGCAAGAAGCTTCTTGACAACTATTGCAGAGCAGACTTCGTTAAGTTCGCTATCAACGGCGCGGTTCTCGGTCTTTGTATCCACAATACAGAGCACACATTCGTTGAAGCGATCGTTACAGCGGCTGCTGTCGGCATCGGCTTTATGCTCACAATGACAGTTTTTGCAAAGCTCAAGGACGTTCCCGTTGATGAGGAAGCGATCCCCGCTCCCTTCCGCGGTCTTCCCATCGCTCTTCTTACAGCAGGAATGATCGTTCTCGCGCTTCTCGCACTTAACTTTAAGTTCTGATGAAAAAAAATATTATTGCATTTGCGATTATCGGTGTTATTCTTGTAACATCGATAGTTGCGGTGCTGATCATTAATTCGGGCAAGGAAGATGGCGCGTACGTTACTGTTGAGGTGAACGGCGTCGAGGTGGCAAGATACGGTCTTGACCGCGACGGAGAATACGTCCTCAACGGCGGAACGAACACTCTTCGTATCGAGAACGGTACAGCGTATATGATCGACGCGAATTGCCCCGACAAAACGTGTTGCGCGTTTTGGAGACGAATAGATCAAAGCGGTGAGACAATAACGTGTCTGCCGAATCTTCTGGTAGTCAAGGTTCACAGCGGTGAGTCTGCGCCCGAGATCATTATTTGATGCAAATGAAAGGAAAGGATTGTATGAAGACAAAAAAAGTTGCCCTTTTGGGTATATCTATTGCTCTTGCAATGATCCTTTCCTATCTTGAAAGTCAGATCCCCGCAATTGTTCCCGGAGTCAAGATCGGACTTGCCAATCTTGCAATAGTATTTATACTTTACAGAATTGGCTGGAAGGAGGCCATCGTTGTAAGCGTGATACGCGTGCTTCTGATGTCGTTCCTTTTCGGTAACGGATTCCAGGTGTTTATGTTCAGTATCGTAGGTGCGATATTGAGTCTTGCGGGAATGATCCTGCTTAAAATGATCAAGGGACTTTCTCCTATTGTCGTAAGTATTGCGGGTGGCATTCTCCACAACGTCGGTCAGACGGCGGTCGCGTGTATTATGCTCTCGACGAAGGAATATGTGTTCATCCTTCCGATACTTCTCGTTTCGGGAATTGTCTCGGGTACGGTGATAGGTATCATTTCGGGAATGCTTGTAAAGCGTTCGGAGAAATGGAAATTTTAGAATTTTTCTAAAAGAAAACAACCGCAAGTGAGCGGTTTAAAATAAAAAATAAAAAATTAAAATAAAGCATGGAGGCAAAACATGTACAGAATTGCAGAAAAAAAGGTTTTGAACCCCACAGTAGTTCAGCTCCAGATCGAAGCTCCTCTTGTGGCTAACAAAGCTCGCCCCGGTCAGTTCATCATTCTTCGCGTTGACGAAAACGGCGAAAGAATTCCTTTGACTGTTGCAGGCGTAAACAAGGAAAAGGGAACAGTTAAGATCATTTATCAGATCGTTGGTTCTACAACTGAAAAGCTCGCTCACAAGGAAGAGGGCGATTACATTTGTGACTTCGTAGGTCCTCTCGGTGTTGCTACTCATCTCGACGGCCTCAAGAAGGTTTGTATCGTTGGCGGCGGTGTTGGTTGTGCTATTGCGCTTCCTATCGCAGAAGCTCTTCACGAGCTCGGTGTTGACGTAACAAGCATCATCGGCTTCAGAAACAAGGATCTTCTTATTCTTGAAGATGAATTCAGAGCTGCTTCTAACACACTTCGCGTTATGACAGACGACGGCTCCTACGGTGAACACGGCAACGTAACGCTTCCCCTTAAGGAAATGCTCGAGGGTGGCGAAAAGTTTGATATGATCATCACTATCGGTCCTCTTATCATGATGAAGTTCGTTGTTCTTACAGCTAAGCCCTTTGGCACACCTGTAACTGTTTCCATGAACCCCATTATGATCGACGGTACAGGCATGTGCGGCGGTTGCAGACTTACTCTCAACGTTGACGGTAAGAAGGTAACTAAGTTCGCTTGCGTTGACGGTCCTGACTTCAACGGTTATGAGGTTGACTTCGACGAGGCAATGGCACGTGGCAGAATGTACGGCGCATTTGAGCGTCATAAGCACGAAGAAACTTGCAATCTCTTCGCTAAGGAGGTAAAGTGATATGGCAAAGCCCAATATGAGTCTTGTAAAGAACGAAATGCCCACACAGGACCCCAAGGTTCGTGGCAGAAACTTTGACGAGGTTGCTCTCGGTTACTCTGAGGAAACAGCAATCGACGAGGCAAACCGTTGCCTTAACTGTAAGACAATGCCCTGCGTTCAGGGTTGTCCTGTAAAAATACATATTCCCGAATTCATCGCAAAGATCAAGGAAGGTGATTTCGAGGGTGCATACCAGATCATTTCCAAGTCCTCCTCTCTCCCTGCAGTTTGCGGTAGAGTATGTCCTCAGGAAGTTCAGTGTGAATCCAAGTGCGTACGCGGTATCAAGGGTGAGCCCGTAGGTATCGGTAGACTTGAAAGATTCGTTGCTGACTGGCACAACACATTCGCTACAGCTCCCGCTGAGCGTCCCGAGTCCAACGGTCATAAGGTTGCAGTTGTTGGCTCCGGTCCTTCCGGTCTTACATGCGCAGGCGACCTTGCAAAGAAGGGCTATGAGGTAACAGTATTTGAAGCGCTCCACACAGCAGGCGGCGTTCTTGTATACGGTATTCCCGAGTTCCGTCTTCCTAAGAGAATCGTTGCTAAGGAAGTTGAAACACTCAAGCAGCTTGGCGTTAAGGTTGAAACAAACGTAGTTATCGGTAAGACACTTACTATCGACGAGCTTCTCGAGCAGGGCTTCGAAGCAGTATTCGTTGGTTCCGGCGCAGGTCTTCCTAACTTCATGGGTATCCCCGGTGAAGCTCTCAACGGTGTTTACTCCGCAAACGAGTTCCTCACAAGAAGTAACCTTATGAAGTCCTACCTCGACAATCCCGAAACACCTATCATGAAGGGTGGTAACGTTGCAGTTGTTGGTGGCGGTAACGTTGCTATGGACGCTGCAAGAACAGCTCTCCGTCTCGGCGCTGAACACGTATATATCGTTTACCGTCGTTCTATGGAAGAGCTTCCCGCACGTAAGGAAGAGGTTGAGCATGCAGAGGAAGAGGGAATCGAATTCTGCCTCCTTTGCAACCCCGTAGAAATTCTCGGTTATCAGAATCCCGAGAATCCCAGAGACCCCAAGAACGGTTTCGTTACGGGTATGAAGTGCGTAAGAATGGAACTCGGCGAGCCCGATGCTAACGGCAGAAGACGTCCTGTAACCATTCCCGGTAGCGAATTCGAGCTTCCCGTTGACACAGTAATCATGTCCATCGGTACGTCTCCTAACCCCCTTATCAAGTCCACAACAGCAGGTCTTGAGGTTAACCGTCACGGCGGTATCATCGTAAACGAAGACGGTCTTACATCCAGAGAAAACGTTTACGCAGGTGGTGACGTTGTTACAGGCGCGGCTACAGTTATCTCCGCTATGGGCGCAGGTAAGACAGCTGCTAAGGCAATCGACGAGGCACTTTCCAAGTAATTTGATATTACATAAATTGAGGTCCGAGAAATCGGGCCTCTTTTTTGTCGGGGTATTGATTTATTTTGTCAAAAGTGGTAATATATAAATAGAAAGAAATTATCAAAGGAGAAAGCGCATGCCGTTACAGATAATAAGACAGGACATAACGAAAATGCGTGTCGACGCGATCGTTAATACGACAAATGAAGAAATGGTCGGATGCAGTGGCGTGGATCTTGCAATACATACTCTGGCGGGAGAAGAGCTTGACAAAGAGTGTGAGACGCTCGCTCCGTTAGGTCTCGGGGAAGCGAAAATTTCGGGAGCGTATAACCTGCCCTGCAAGTATATTATCCATACCTCGGGCCCCGTTTGGTGCGGAGGCGCATACGGTGAGGTGGACGCTTTGCGCTCCTGCTATCTTGAATCATTAAAGAGAGCCGTTGAATATAAATGTAACACGGTTGCTTTCGCGGCTATCAGCGCGGGAGTGTATCGATTTCCAAAGGATCAGGTGTTGAAATTTGCCATTCAGACTATAACCGAGTTTTTGTTTGAGCATGAGTTGACAGTATATATCTGCGTTTACGAT
>JAZQWL010000019.1:0-10493 GCA_045632305.1 Eubacteriales bacterium
GATCTCCTATCTTTCCGAGGAAGCCAAGCGGCAGAACAGCGCAAGCTTCACAATACCATTCAACCGTCAGCAGCTTGCGGATTTTCTGTCGGTGGACAGAAGCGCGATGTCCAATGAGCTTTGCAAGATGAGAGATGAAGGGCTATTGGAGTTTGAGAAAAACCAATTCAAGTTGCTATAACAGAGGGACAAATTCCAATTTATCGAGCAGCTTTCTGGTGTACTTTTTACTGTTCTTACCTACATTTACACACCTTTTTACTGCTCTTTCGCAACTAAAAGGACACCAAAAGGTGTCCTTTTTCGTTTTTTATAGTCTCAGCATTAAGTGTAAAAACTCTTTCACGCCACCTATTGCTTTTCCAAAAAAACAATGATATAATATTCATATATGCCACATTTGGAGGAACTGATGAATACCTCAAGAAAGATATTTTGCAGAACGTTTCAGGCAGTAATGAGAATCGCGATTCCCCTGCTCCCTTACAGAGAGCCGAAGCTTCTTGACGGAATAGACGCAATTCCAGATATACTTGCAAAAAACAAAATAAACAAAGTAATGCTCGTAACCGGCCCGAACATATACAAAAGAGGACTTACCTCACCGCTCGAAGCCGTTTTGTCCGAAAACAAAATTGCCTGCGCGGTCTACAATAAAACCTGCGCTAATCCCACGTCCGACAACGTCGAGGAGGCGTTTGCTCTTTACACACAAGAAAATTGCAAGGGCATAATTGCATTCGGCGGCGGCTCTCCCATGGACTTGGCGAAAGCGCTCGGCGCAAAGGTTGCCCGCCCCCAAAAGCCCATAAGAAAAATGTGCGGACTTCTCAAGATCCGCAAGGCGATCCCTCTGCTTATCGCGATCCCCACGACTGCGGGTACGGGCAGCGAGGTTACGGTAGCGGCGGTCATCACGGATTCCGAAACACATCACAAATACGCGATAAGCGACTTTTGTCTTATTCCTAAATACGCGGTAATGTCTCCCGAGGTGACGGTAGGACTTAATCCCCACCTCACCGCAACCACGGGTATGGATGCGCTCACTCACGCGATCGAAGCGTATATCGGCAGAGCGAGAACCAAGAAAACCAAGGCGGCGTCAGAGGGAGCAGTAAAGCTCATTTTCGAAAATCTCGAGCTTGCTTACACTGACGGAGAAAACCTCCAGGCGCGCAAAAACATGCTCCACGCATCATATCTTGCGGGCTGCGCATTTACTGTAAGCTACGTCGGATACGTTCACGCGGTAGCGCACACGCTCGGTGGAAAATACGGTATCGCTCACGGACTCGCGAACGCAGTTTTGCTTCCGAAAATTCTCCGCGAATACGGAAAAACTGCCGAAAAACGCCTCGCAGAGCTTTCTCGCGCAGTTGGACTTGTTGATGCCAATACCCCCAACGATATTGCCGCCGAAGCCATAATTTCCCACATCGAGAGCATGAATTCTCGTATGCAGATACCCGAAAAGCTCGACTGCGTAATTGAAGCTGACATTTCCGATATGTCAAAGCTCGCCGACCGAGAGGCAAATCCCCTCTATCCCGTTCCTGTTTTGTGGAATGCCAAAGAGCTTGAGAGGATTTATAGGATGGTATAGAAAAAAGCACTTGCATTGCAAGTGCTTTTTATTTTATCCCTCAACGCCGAAGCCGTAATATGCTTCAAGCGCTCTTGCCGCCGCCATTGCCGCGTACGAGCCACCGCCCGCGCGTTCAATTACGGAGCAGACCGTAATATCGGGATTATTATAAGGCGCAGCGCAAATAAACAGACCGTTATCACGGAATCCACCGCCGACCTGCGCCGTACCCGTCTTACCGCCAACGGTTACGGGAACGTTTCTCATATAATGCGATACGCTCGACGAGCTGCTTACCATGTTCTTCATACCGAGCTTCACGGGATCAAGCGCGTCGCTAGAAAACGCAAATTGGCTCAAGATCTCAGCCGAGCTATTGAAAATGATCTCATCCGTAAACGGCTCTCTAACCTGATAGAGCAGATGCGCACGGTATCTCGTACCGCCGTTAAGCAAAGTGGATATATACGAGGCGAGCTGAACGGGAGTAAAGGCGTTCGTGGACTGCCCGATAGCCGCTCTTATCGTTTCACCGTCATTCCAATTTTCAAGGGTTTCGGGGTTTGCCAAGCTACCCGCCGCCTCTGAAATTTCCAGCCCCGTTTTTTGACCGAAGCCGAGATAACGGCAATAATAATTCATCTTTTCAATACCCATAAGACGGCCCATTTCGTAGAAATAGCAGTTACAGGATTCTTCAATTGCGCCCGATGCCGAAAGGTATCTCACCTCTCCGTCCGAATGCACGTAGCAGGTCGGATGATCAAAGTAATCGTAAACGCCGTCACATGCGATCTTCGTGCCCGAATAGACCAATCCACTCTGAATTGCCGCAGCTGCCATACCCGGCTTAAAGGTTGAACCCGGGGCATAAATACCGAGGAGCGCGCGGTTGTTCAAGGGTGAGCCCTCTGCGGCAAGAAGATTGTCATATTCAACCCCGAAGGTCGTCAGATCATACGTCGGGTATGAAGCAACCGCCAAAAGGCCACCGCTTTTTGAGTCATAGGCGACAAGCGCGCCCGCCTTGGATTCCGCGCCCAAAGCCGAATTTACAAATTCAACGTTTTCGCGAAGTCCGTCCTCTGCGGCGATCTGAACGTTAATATCAATAGTAAGATAAACGTTCTTGCCCGCGACAGGCTCCTGCTTTACGTATTTTTCAATAATATTTCCATCCTCGTCCTCCTTGACGACCATAACACCGTCAATTCCGCGAAGATAGGATTCAAACGCCTCTTCGCATCCGTCGATGCCTACGATGGCGTCAATTTTATACCCCTGGGCGTTGTAATAATCCCAATTTTCCGCGTAGATCTTACCCGTTCTGCCGAGAATATGCGACGCGTACCCGGGGAATTTATATTCTCTGTCATTCGAAACGTAAAATGTCGCTCCGACGATTCCCTGCTCCTTGATATAAGCTACGAGATTAAGATCAACGTTCTTCGCAAGCACGTAAGGCGCGCCGGGTGCAAATCCCGACACCTCCATATCGTAAAGCACGCGCAAAATCTTATCGATACAGGAATCGGGATAAGTGTTGCTACCGTCCTCTTCCTTTTTATCGAGCTTGTATCTTGTAACAAAGTACTCCACTATTTCCTGCTCTGTGGGGAACTTATCCGGGTTTTCTCTGTAAAATTCATCAAGATAATTTGCGTCAAGCTCGGTCTTTTTCTTATTCGAATCCGTCTCAAGCTCATCCTCGGCTATTCTTTTAAGCAGCCGATAATATATATTTGATTCCGTATCCTTTGCCGCGTTCGAATACTTGTAATTTGGATATTCACCGTCAAACGGGAACGAGCTTTCCGCCCTTTTATCCGTGTTTCCCGTAAGCACAAGGGCATTTACCGCATCCAGAATCGCAAGATTCTGATCGTACCTGTCAGGAGCCATTGCCTCACTGTCAAACACCAGATCGTATTTATACGTATTCGTAACTAAAGGTACGCCGTTTCTGTCGAATATCTCGCCCCTTACCGCCTGTATCGGCTCTTCTCTTACGTATGCCGCAATCTCGCGCCCCTCGGGGTCTGCATTGATCTTGATATTAACCATACGAACGATATATATAAGAGAAATGAGAACGAATATACAACACACGCATATTATCCGAAACGGTGTTTTGTTCTTTATACTCAAAATTTACTCCTTATCTGTTCTTGTAAATAACTCCGTCGGGGAGGAGTCGGGGGGTTTCAATAATTCTGCCAAGCCCCATGCACTCGCAGTCCATAGGATTGCGCGCAATGGTAACGCGAAGGCCCGTTTTCTTTGTGATAAGCTCACCGATGCCCACGATATTCGCGCCACCGCCAACGAGCATGATTCCGTAATCCCAGATGTCGCTCGCAATTTCGGGGGGCGTGGTTTCAAGCACGTTCATAATGGTTCTGCAGATCGCCTCAAGCCCCATGTGTATCGCCTCGTATACCTCTGCGGAGGTAACGCGTATAGTTTCTGCGCACTTCAATATCTCGTTTCTGCCGCTGACAAGCGCCTCTCCTCGGTTGATTCCGGGCAGGGCAGATCCGAGCTTTAGCTTTATTGCCTCGGCGCTTATTTCACCGATAAACAGTCCCCGTCTTGATTTCAGACTGCTTATGATCGCGCCGTCCAGCTTGTCGCCCGCGAGCTTTATCGCCGAAGAACGAACGATACCGCCCGAGCAGATGACCGCCGCCTGCGTCATGCCGCCACCTATGTCAACTATCATGCAACCGCGCGCGCTGTTGATTTTTAGCCCCGCGCCAATTGCCGCGGCTATGGGGGATCTCACTACGCCAACCGCCTTGGCTCCCGCCTCGAACAAAGCATTCTCAACTGCCATTCCCTCAACCTCGGTACACTTACCGGGCACACTTACAAGCATTACGGGGCGGTTAAAGAGGGATAGCGCCTCGGTTTTCAAGAAATATTCGTGCATCATTCTTGCAGTGACCTCGAAATCTGCAATAACACCGTTGCGGATAGGTCTGAATTCCTGAATATGGGCGGGGGTCTTTCCTATCATTTCCTTAGCTTTTTTTCCGATCGCAACGATACTGTCATCGGTTTTATCGAGCGCAACCACCGTCGGTGATCGCAAAACGATCTTATCTTTAATTATCATTCTGGTATGTGACGTGCCAAGATCAAGACCAATGTGCTTTGCCATGAAGCTCTCCCCCTTTCCCTTAAAATTTCAATGCAATTACAGAACGCCGAGGACGTTATCCCCTACGCGCGCTCCGCTTTATATTTTAAAATAGCTTTATACCGAAATTATCTTCTGCCATGCGGTAGAGACGTCTTATCGGCAAACCGACAACGTTGAAGTAGTCTCCCTCAATACCCTCGATAAACAACGACGCGATGCCCTGAATTCCGTACGCGCCCGCCTTGTCGTACGGCTCGTCGGTGTCAAGATATTTTTCGATTTCCGCATCGCTCATATCGGCAAATCTTACCGCCGTCGTCACGAAAGACGCAACACCGCGCCCCTCGTACGAGAGATAGACACCGCTCGACACGAAATGACCTCTTCCCGAAAGTGAACTGAGCATCTCGCGAGCGCTATCTCTGCCACTCGGCTTGCCTAAAACAGATCCGTCCATGTGAACAAGCGTGTCGGATGCGATAATGAGCGTACCGTCAAGAGTATCGCCACGGGAAAGCAGCAATTCTTCAACCGCTCTTCCCTTTCGCTCAGCTAATATTTCAACTCTTTTCTCGGGATTCTGCTCGTCGCTCGACTCGTCCGCCTCCGAGGTTATTATTTCAAAATCAAGTCCGACCGTCGCGAGAATTTCACGTCTTCTCGGGGACTTTGATGCAAGTATTATTCTCATTTTTATGTCCCTTTTTAAAAATGCGCACAAAAACCGCATTATATTTTTATCCATCTTACATTATACCACAACAGTCAAGCATTTTCAAGAGAAACTTATAATAAATTGCAAATAAATCGACAAAATACGCGCAAAAAATCAGGCAGCAGCACATAGCCACCGCCTGATTGAATTTTAATTTATTTATGTCTTATTTTTCTTGTAGATCTTATAAGCTTCCTCAGTAGCAAGCCGCGCCTTTGAAACTATATCTCGCTTTGTCTTCGGGAAGCAATAGTAAAGCCGTCCCTTGTCCGCAAGACAAATTATATCGCCAAGCTCGTACCAGTTGAAGTCACAGTTGAGCGTATACGCCGCCTGCGGCTTCTGGAAAATATCGAGCTTTCCGTCAATACCTGTGAGGTGTATTCCCTCGGGCGTCTGACAAATTTCACCCTCGCCAACTCGGTAAAGCGCCTTCGTGTCAACGAGCATGTAAATATCCACCCCGTCGGAAAGCTTATACGTGCCGTCCTCAAGCTCGCGTCGAACACATTCTCTTTCCCACGCATACCAATCGGGAACATGGTTGAATTTTCCACCATCGCCCTCATGAACGAGATAGCCGTATTCGTCAAGAGTATATTTGTGACCGCATTCCGAGCAAACAAGCTCCGCGCCCTTTGTAAACATATTACCTTCGACAAGACAGTGAGGACACTTGTAGAGCACGCGGTTAAGTCCCTCGGATCTCCACGGCTCGTCGATCTTAACTTTGCCGTCCTGCTGCCACTTGAAATAGTCGAGATCGAAGCACTTGCCCATAACCTCGTTAAGCTCGTCGGCGCTCTTCTCCTTGATATCATCGGGAGAAAGTATGTATTTCATCTCCGCGGAGATCTTAACCTTGCGGATCTGCAAATTATTATAGAGAGGATCGCGTGCGAACGCGCCGAAGGTCGTTATCATAACAACGGGAATGCCGAGCATTTTGACAAATCCGCCCAAGCTGTCGGGAAGCACGGTGGTCGTTCCGTCAGGGCTATAGCACGCCTCGGGGTACATAAGCACGGAATGACGGTTCTTCTTTGTCGCGTGAATAATATTTCTCACAAGAGAAACATCGTTTACGTATTTATGAGTAGGAGTGCATCCGAGCTGCTTCATAAGCCAACCCTTACCCATAAACGCGTCATAGGTACATACGATATTGAATTTTCTCGGGAAAAGGGATGCCGCCGCCATCTTCATATCGGTGAAGCTGGAGTGATTCATAAGAAACAGCGCGGGCTCTCGCTTGCCGAGCTTGTCCATGTCTACCTTCTTCAGCTTATAATGAAATTTTACAAGTGTGGGCTTGGACACAAGGTACAGAAGCCCTCTCCAGAGAGCGTTTACCTTTTTGGGTTTTTCGGGCTTTCTCAGCTTGATATCAAGGACATTCTCGTAGGATTTTTCGACAACCTTTATTTTCATACATGTACCTCTTGTTAAATTCATATTTTAACCCAATTTTATTATAACATAATAAACGTAAAATATCAATATATTAAAAAAAGTTAACAAAAAGCGGTCGCGTGATGACGTAAGACAAAGGGATGAACCGCCAAAATGACGGATCATCCCAATAAAAGCTATTACTTTCCGCTGTCCTCGTAAGAGTTGTCCATATTGAGCTTGTCCTTTGCTTCCTTGGAAAAATAATCCATAGGGTCTACCGCAAGACCGTCAACCGTCATCTCCATATGAAGATGGGGCTCTTCGGCAAGCTCGGAGATCGCGCTCTCACCGACAGTTGCGATCTTCTGACCGCGAGTCACCTTGACACCCTCAACAATACCCTCGGGAAGCTCGGTCGAAAGATTCTTGTAAATTGTAAACACCTTTTCATCGTGAGCGACCGCTATGCACTTACCCATAAGTGCGTCATCCCAGATTCTTGCGACCTCACCGTCAGCTGCAGCATAAACGGGCGCGGCCTCACCTGTAACGATGTCGATACCGAGGTGAACTCTGTAATCACCCATGGTGTCAGACCATACCTGAATTGTGGGATCGTGCTTCTTTGAAACTGTGCCCGTGGATACGGGAAGATTCAAAGCAAACTCCTCATCACTGTCAGAAAAAGTTTCATCAGAGCCGCCATCATTGTAAGTCGGGGGGGTAATCTGCTCTGTTTTCTGCTCGGTTTTTTCTTCCGTTACGATAGAATCGTCTTTTGCATACTTCTTCTTTGCAACATTAGTCGCAATACTTACCGATGCGATAACAACGACCGCAACCAAAAGACATGCTAAGGACGCCATAGCACCCTTATGCTTGGAAAGCTCACGGCACTTCTGTCCGAATTTGCTGTCCTTCAATTTCTTCCACATATTTTAATCTCCTTTTTGTCCGCTAAAATTTGTAATTTCAACTACATTACGGCTACAACCATATTATCTGCCACAAATTCAAGATATATACAAAAGTTTTGAAAAATAAAAGAGGGTGTCTTTTGACACACCCCAAAAAATTAACCAAACGCATGGATAGCTGATTTTGATGCAGAAGTCGTGACCACGTTATCGTAGCCGTACGAGGGTACGGCAGAGAGCGGGGGCGCGGCTAAAAAGCCACATTAACCGAAGAAACCCACCGAAACGGTGGGTTTCAACATTGAAATATACACTTTAAGTTAAGTTGTTTTTTGTTTGACTTTTTGTCTGGCTTTTGCTCTGCGCAAAATCAGCTAAACGCATGGCTGAGATGATTTTGATGCAGAAGTCGTGACCACGTTATCGTAGCCGTACGAGGGTACGGCAGAGAGCGGGGGCGCGGCTAAAAAGCCACATTAATCGAAGAAACCCACCGAAACGGTGGGTTTCAACATTGAAATATACACTTTAAGTTGAGTTGTTTTTTGTTTGACTTTTTGTGTGGCTTTTGCTCTGCGCAAAATCAGCCAGCCATCAAATCAATGCTGTTCGATTCGTTCATACTCCTCTTCAACCGTCCACGAACGGAACAGGAGCGAAATGCACCAAAGTCCCGCAAGACCTACAAGAGAATATACTATTCTCGAGAACACTGCGTCCTGACCGCCGCCTATCCAGGCAACGAGGTCAAACTGAAAAAGTCCGATGCTTCCCCAGTTAAGCGCGCCTATAACCGTAAGTGCAAGCGCGATTCTATCTATAATTCTCATCATTGTGTTACCTTTCCTTTTCTTGAAAATACAAGGTTAAAATATAAAAATAATAACAGTCCAGCTGTATTAGGACTGTTATTAGTTTGTTCGGCTGAAATTTCAATATTCAAGCCAAATTATTCAATTTTTTACCGCATAAAGATTAATGTCCCACGCGGGAATATATCTGAAGCGGCGGAGATAGAGCGAATATGCAGGATTCATTTCATTTATAAATATAGGCAGATCAAAAATATCCGCGCTTCTGTGATAGAGGGAAAGAAGAAGAGACGGAGAAAAACTCTTTATCGTTTTCTCAGATCCGAGAAGCGCCTCGTATTCCGAGCCCTCCACGTCGTATTTTACGTAATCCACACCCGCGCCGCAAAGTATATTGTCAAGAGAGTCCGCCTTAACCTCAACGATTTTTTTCTTTCTTTGATTTATCGCGTCGGAAAACGCCGAGGTGTTCTGTGTCATGGATGCGTTTCGGTTGCCGGAGCCGTCAAAGTAAAGCGTTTCTTCCCCGCTCCACGCTCCAAGATTGTGCGCCTCAATATTAAGCTCCACACCGCTTGCCCACTCGTTGAGCTTGCGGAAATTCCGACGGTCGGGCTCAAATGCAACTACCTTTTTAAGATTTTTCGCATATCTTGAAAGCTCACGAATGGAGTCGCCGTTGTACGCGCCAAGATCGGCGGACACCTCAATGCTCTCGGCTTTGAGAATATCAGAGTACGCCTCGTCAAGCGAGCTTTCGGCATCCCGAAGGTAAGAAATTTTACCGTAAAGCTTATACTTTATTATGTTGTCGTAAATACGTCGGGATTCTTCGTCCGAGAAAAGCTCGCGCGCCTTATTTATCTTGTCAATATTTTTGCTGTAAAATTCAAAATTAAAAATTTCATCGCCGTAAACGGGCACGTCGGGCGCATAAAGCTCGCACTCGTCTGCAATTCTGTAAATATTTTCAAGTACGTCGGGCAAGCTTGAAGCAAACGAAAGCAGAACGATAATGTTCTCCTTCCCGTACTTTTCCTTGGTTTCCGTATACGACAAAACGCGCTTTCCGTGAAATTCGTGCCCGCGCACAAATCCGTCGGAGGCAAAGAAATCCGATATTTCAATTCCGTACCGCTCGGCAACCGATAAAATTTTGTCCGCGCCGTTTCCCATGCCGTATAATACTATTTTTTTGTCCGTTTTCTTTAAATATTCCCACAAATCAGGAAATCGCTCAACGTTTTTATACATAATTTTTCCTTGTTGACAACTAAATTTTTTGATGCTATAATAATTGTATCACAAAACATTAAATTTGTAAAGAAAAAGGAGTATTTAAATATGTGCGACAGCTGTATTTTTTGTAAAATAATCAAGGGCGATATTCCCTCGCAGAAGGTTTTTGAAAACGAAAAGGTTTTCGCGTTCCGTGACATCAAT
The DNA here is from genome assembly GCA_045632305.1 of Eubacteriales bacterium. Lineage (GTDB taxonomy): Bacteria > Bacillota > Clostridia > Oscillospirales > CAG-272 > SVTX01. The sequence goes on from JAZQWL010000019.1 coordinate 10,016, forward strand.
CCCCAAGCGCCCACACACGTGCTTGTAGTTCCCAAAAAGCATATCGAATCCGCGGACTGTATCAATACTGACAACAGCCACTACGTCACCGCAATTTTCGAAGCAATTCCCGAAATTGCAAAAGCAGAGGGACTTACAAACGGCTACCGTGTTATTACCAACATCGGCGAGGACGGAGCGCAGTCTGTAAAGCACATCCACTTCCACATTCTCGGTGGAAAGAAGCTTCCCGAAGCGATAGTATAATAGAAAAGCTCCCTTCAAGTATGGGTGATGTTCTTAGCGGAGAATTTGAAAACACCGCTAAGTGCGAGCATCGCATTTGACTAGTCAAATACAAAATGGGTACAAAATGGGCGAATCCCAAGCCCTTATAACGACAGAAAGAGCAAGAGTAAAAGGAAAATTCCTTCTATTCTTGCTCTGTTCGTTTTTACAGATGAATTGATGCCGGCGCATCATGAATTGGCTTCGCCAT
>JAZQWL010000020.1:0-65509 GCA_045632305.1 Eubacteriales bacterium
CATGGTGTACATGCTCTTCGCGGTGTACATTTTGATCTCAGAGCCGGCGAGGTTCACGCACTTATGGGCGAGAATGGTGCAGGCAAATCCACCTTGATGAAGGTGCTTTGTGGAATTCATAAAAGAGACGAAGGCGATGTAATTCTTTTCGGCAACCATGTTAATTTCAATAACATCAAGGAATCACAGGTTGCTGGTATAAGTATGATCCATCAGGAATTGAACATGATGAATCATCTCACTGTTGCTCAGAATATCTATATCGGTCGTGAACCCATGAAGGGGCCCTATATCGACGACAAGAAAATGGAACAAGACGCAGCTAAACTTTTCCGAAAAATCGGTGTTAAAATTGATCCTTCTGCAACTCTTGGTACGCTTACAGTCGGAAAGCAGCAGATGGTAGAAATCGCAAAGGCTGTATCCCGCGATGCAAAAATACTTGTTCTTGATGAGCCCACCGCAGCTCTCACTCAGCTTGAGGTTGAGGAGCTCTTTAAGATAATGAGAGATCTTAAGTCCAAGGGAATCGGTATGATCTATATTTCCCACCGTATGGACGAAATCAATGTCATCTCCGACAGAATCACAGTAATGCGTGACGGTGAATACGTTGGCACAGTTGACACCGCCAATACCACAAAGGACGAAATCGTTAAGATGATGGTAGGGCGCGTTATTTACGGTGACAAAAAAGAATACAGCAACATTCCCGACGACGCCCCCGTTGTTCTTGAGGTAAGAAACCTCAACAGGGGTAAGGAATTAAGAGACGTAAGCTTCAAGCTTCGTCGCGGTGAGATCCTAGGCTTCTCGGGACTTATGGGCGCAGGTAGAACTGAAACAGCTCGTGCGATTTACGGTGCTGACCACTTCAACAGCGGTGAGATCTACATCAACGGTAAAAAGGTCAACATCAAGACACCCAAGCAGGCAGTTCAGCACGGCATCTGCTATCTCTCCGAAGATAGAAAGAGATACGGTCTCCTTCTCGACAAGTCGGTTGCGGAAAACTCCGCCCTCGCTTCCCTTGACGATTACATCAACGCAGGTTGGATCGACGATGCGACGATTGAAAAAGACGCAAAAAGAGAAAACGCAAAGCTCAAGACGAAGACTCCGTCCATCAGACAGCTCACAAAGAACCTGTCCGGTGGTAATCAGCAGAAGGTAATTATCGCCCGCTGGCTTCTCAAGAATTCCGATATTTTTATTTTCGACGAGCCCACAAGAGGTATCGATATCGGAGCAAAAAGCGAAATGTACACGCTCATGGAGGAACTCGCTTCTCAAGGTAAATCCGTAATCATGATTTCTTCTGAGCTTGCGGAAATTCAACGACTCAGCGACCGCGTCGTCGTCATGTGTGAAGGCCGCATTACGGCAACACTCGACATCGAGGACGCAACCCAAGAAACAATTATGAAATATGCTACGATGAGGGAGGAATAATACAATGGCAAATTACAACGGCTTCAAAAGAGGCTTAAGAAGAACCAAAAACAACTTCATAAACTTTTTGTCTACCAAAGGCAAGCAGAATCTTATCGTTGTCGGTGCCCTTATCGTACTTATTGCGATATTCGGAATCTTCAACCCTAACTTCTTAGACAAGAGCAATATCGTAAGTATGACTCAGTCGCTCGCACCTTACGCTATCATGGCTCTCGGCGTTACGTTCGTTATCGCAACAGGCGGTATCGACCTTTCAATCGGTACGGTATGTATCGCTTCCGCAGTTATTGCCGGCAAGCTTTACATGGAAGGCATGGCTCTTTGGGCTACAATTCCCGTAATGATTGCAATCGGTACACTCTTTGGTGTTATCAACGGACTTCTTATTGCGAAGCTTAAGCTTCCCGCATTTATCGCTACACTCGGTACGATGATGCTCTCAAGAGGTCTTAGTGCAATCATCGCAGCTATTCCTAACATCTTCTATTTTTCAAGACCCGAAGACGACGGTGTTTGGTTCAAGAAACTTTTCTCTAACGCAAACGGAATCCCCACAGGTCTTTTCTGGGTTGTAGGCTTCGCTCTTATTTGCATGTACCTTATGTACAAGTGTAAGATCGGACGCTACATACTCTCCATCGGTTCCAACGAAGAAGCAACTCGTCTCTCTGGTATCAACACCGACAAGTACAAAATCATCGCTTACACCATTGGCGGTATGGCTGCAGGTATCGCAGCTATCTTCTGGGCAGCATCCTTCCCCACAGTTGCAGCAGCAACAGGTAACGGTATGGAGCTTGACACAATCGCAGGTGTATACATCGGCGGTACAAGTGCTGCAGGTGGCGTAGCATCCATCGCGGGCTCCGTAATCGGTAACATCATGCTCGTAGTTATCAGAAGCGGACTTAACTTCGTTCTTGCAAAGTTCAACCTCAACCTCAACTCCACATATGTTACATACGTTCTTACAGGTATCATCGTAGTTGTTGCGGTTCTCATGGACGTTCTCAAGAACAAAAATGCTGCCAAGGTTAAGATCGACACTCCCAAGATCGCAGCAAAGCGTGCTCGCAAGCAGGCTCTCGCAGACAAGGAAGAAGCTATCGACAATGTAATCGCTGACAAGACACTTACAAAAAATGAAAAGAACGCAAAGATTGCAGCTCTCGAAGCTGAAATAAAAGCTCTTTAAAATCAAAATGTTACGGCATAGGCCGAGCAGATAAATAACCAAAATAATTTAGGAGGCACACTATGAAAAAAGCATTATCCCTCATTCTTGCAATCGCATTGGTTATCACAGCAGTTGCAGCATTCGCAAGCTGTAACAAGAAAGAAGAGTCCGGCGAAAAGACAATCGCAGTTATCGCTAAGGGCGAGTCCCATGCATTCTGGCAGTCTGTAAAGGCAGGCGCAGAAGCAGCTGGCGCTAAGTACGGATACAAGATCACATTCCGTGGTCCCGCAAGCGAATCCGCTAAGGATCTTCCCTCTCAGATGGAAATGGTTCAGACAGCTATCTCCAACAAGGCTGATGCTATCGTACTTGCAACTATCGGTACAGGTTTCGTTGATATGCTTAGCACAGCTAAGGACAACGGTACTCCCGTAGTTCACTTTGACTCCGGTATCTGGGCTGAAGATATCGCTGCTCTCGACAAGGCAGGTAAGAACCCCCTCGTTTCCCACGTTGCTACAAGTAACTACAAGGCAGCAGAGCTCGCAGCTGAAAAGTTCTTCGAAGCTATCAAGGCTGACATCGCTGCTTCTGACGGTTCTTACGTAGTTGGTATCATCCAGCACGACGAAACACAGACAGGTACAGACAGAGCAAAGGGATTTGAAGACAAGTTCAAGGCTCTCGCAGACGCTGATGCTACAACAAAGGGCAAGTACACAATCGCTAAGGAAGTTAAGCCCGGCGACGCTGACAATGCATATAAGACCGCTCTCGAAGCTCTCTACGAAAAGGGCGCAGACGCTATCTTCATGACAAACGAAGGCGTTGTTAAACAGGTTTACGATGCAATCGGCGCAGCTGGTACAAAGTACGACGCTATCAAGTTCTGCGGTTACGATGCAGGCTCCAAGCAGATCGAATGGATGAAGGCAACAACAGGTCCCAAGCTCGTTGGTGCTGTTGCTCAGGACTCCTACCAGATCGGTTACCAGGCAGTTGAACAGGCAATCTTCGCTCTTGAAGGCAAGACAGTAACACCTTCCGTTGCTATCGCAGGCGCATGGTGGAATGCTGAAAACGTTGACAAGATGATTGCTGATAAGCTCGTTTACGAAGGCTAATTTCAAATTTTAATTAACAGTAATAAAAACTGAATAATTAAACTTTACGAGTCCCTCCCTGTCTTGGCAGGGAGGGACTTTGAAGTAGAGTGGCTACTCCCTAAATTAACTAAATTTAACTCGAGATCAAACAAATTGAAATAAATATAAAATTGGAGGAAAAAATTTATGGCACAGAACAGATACATCGGCGATTACCCCGTAATCGGTATCCGTCCCACAATTGACGGTCGTCGCGGTCCCCTCAAGGTTCGTGAAAGTCTTGAAGATCAGACAATGGCAATGGCAGAGGCCGCTAAGAAGCTCTTTGAGGAAAACCTTTGCTACTCCAACGGCGAACCCGTAAAGGTTGTTATCGCTGACACAACAATCGGTCGTGTTGCTGAAAGTGCAGCATGCGCAGCTAAGTTCAAGAAGGAAGGCGTAGACATCACACTTACAGTTACTCCCTGCTGGTGCTACGGCTCCGAAACAATGGATATGGATCCCCTCACAATCAAGGGTGTTTGGGGCTTTAACGGTACAGAACGTCCCGGCGCAGTTTACCTCGCTTCCGTTCTCGCTACACACGCTCAGAAGGGTCTTCCCGCGTTCGGCATTTACGGACACGACGTACAGAACCTTGACGAAGTAACAAACATTCCTGCTGACGTTCAGGAAAAGCTTCTCCGCTTCGGTCGCGCTGCAGTTGCAGTTGCTACAATGAGAGGTAAGTCCTACCTCCAGATCGGTTCCATTTGTATGGGTATCGGCGGCTCTATCATCGATCCCGCATTTATCGAAGAATATCTCGGCATGAGAGTTGAATCCGTTGACGAGGTTGAAATTATCAGAAGAATGAGCGAAGGCATCTACGATGCAGCTGAAGTTGAAAGAGCTAAGGCATGGATCAAGGATCACTGCAAGGAAGGTTGGGACAAGAACCCCGAATTCGTTAGAACTTCCGATGAAAAGAAGGCAGAACAGTGGGACTTCCTCGCAAAGATGTACTGCATTATTAAGGACCTTATGAACGGTAACCCCAACCTTCCCGAAGGTTGCGAAGAAGAAATGGTTGGTCACAATGCAATCGCAGCGGGCTTCCAGGGTCAGAGACAGTGGACAGACTTCTATCCCAACTGCGACTTCCCCGAAGCACTCCTCAACTCCTCCTTCGACCACAACGGTGCTCGTGAGCCCTACATTCTCGCTACAGAAAACGACGTTCTCAACGGTCTTGGCATGCTCTTCATGAAGTTGCTTACAAACCGCGCTCAGATGTTCTCCGACGTAAGAACATACTGGTCTCCCGAAGCTTGCAAGAGAGCTTCCGGTTACGAAGTAACAGGCGTAGCTAAGGAAAACGGCGGTTTCATCCACCTTATCAACTCCGGTGCTACAGCTCTTGACGCTTGTGGCGAATGCCGCGACGAAAACGGCAATGCAGTTATGAAGAAGTGGTGGGAAGTTACAGACGCTGACATCGAAACAATGACAGCAGCTACAACATGGCCCGCAGCTGACAACGGCTACTTCAGAGGCGGCGGATTCTCCTCCTCCTTCACAACAAGAGCAGAAATGCCCGCTACAATGATCAGACTTAACCTCGTTAAGGGCCTCGGTCCCGTTCTTCAGATCGCTGAAGGTTGGACAGTTCAGCTTCCCGACGACGTTACAAAGACACTTATGATGCGTACAGACCCCACATGGCCTTGCACATGGTTCGCTCCTCGTTGCGACGGTAAGGAAGGTTCTCCCTTCAAGACTGCGTACGAAGTAATGAACAACTGGGGTGCTAACCACGGCGCTATCTCCTACGGTCACATCGGTGCAGACCTCATTACAATGTGCTCTATGCTCCGTATTCCCGTATGCATGCACAACGTTCCCACAGAGGACATCTTCCGTCCCGCAGCTTGGAACGCATTCGGCATGGATAAGGAAGGCCAGGACTACCGCGCTTGCGAAACTTACGGTCCTATGTATAAGTAATATACAAAAATTTGGGAGGAGCTTTCAGCTCCTCCCTTTTTTGTGCCATCCTGTACTCTGCGCTCAACGGGCGATTTTTGAATCGCCCCTGCGGACGGCGGCACCCGGGCACCACCCTGCAATTTTGCATTCTGCGCTCCATCCGTTACAAAAACGGGCAGATATAGAATCTGCCCCTACAATTCTTCATTTGGCACCAAAAAGAACCCGAGCCAAGCTCGGGTTCTTTTGTTTGTTAATTATTACTTGTGAACGTATTTAAGCGAAATAGCTGCACCACCGTAGTAAAGTGTGATGTAATCACCCATATAGAATTCTGCGCCGGGCTTTGTGAGTTGTTTATCAACATAACATCCGGTCTGACCGTCAGTATACGCGGTGCTGAACAAAGGCGCATTAAGCTGGGGATGAGTAGACGTTACGATAGTCTGGAATATGGGAGCTCCCGAAGATACATACTCGTCAAGCACGGGGTTAGCAAACGTGCCGAGAGTAGTTATCTTACCGCCGCCAAGATCTGTAACGTTTATCGGAGAGTGTGTCTTCATAACGGGCTCGCCGTCAATTACAAGAGAAGCGTTACACATATCACCGTTAAGCGACATGCCTTCACCCGCCATAGCAACCATTATCATTGTAATCGTTTCAACGCCCTGGATCTGATCTGTGGATGTAAATCCGTGAGGACCACCGGGTCCGCTGATAAGCGAGCTCATTGCTCTGATCTGAGCCGCGAGCTGTGTCTGACCTACTGCTACGAACCATGCCTCCTGACCTGTTACGTGAGTATAAACGTCGGATTTACCTGTTATATTTACCTCTGCGCCCGAGGTCTTATTGTAGTTTTCATTATAGTGAGGCGCCTGAACAAGAATTACAGGACCACCGCACTTGCCGAGAAGCGAGTCATTGATATTAACCTTGAGGTTTTCAATGTATCCCCAAGTAGCTTCATTTGTACCGCCACAGTCATCCTGATGCTCATTTTCATTCCAGAGGAAGAGATGTCCCTGCCATGCATTGTAGAGCTTACAATCGTCAAGGTTGAGTGTAGAGTTCACTTCTTCTACGATAATAGATGTCATAAACGCATCAATGTTTACGTTATGCATATTAGTAACGTTCTCACCAACCTTATAGCTGGTAAGACCTCTCATATGTCTTTCGGAAGCGGACTGGTCGTTAGAGTTGGGGTCATTATCTCTTGTAGCGATATCCTGAATATTAACTACGAACTGTTCGAAGGGCTTAGACTTGCCTGCCAATGCTTCAGTTCTGATACTGCTATCTGCAGTGTCATTAAGTCTGATCTTGAAAAGGTCGGACGATGAATATTCGTCAGGGTTGTTTGCAACGCCCTTAGGTGTTACGGTAGGAACGTTATACGAGTAAACCGTAAAGTAGTTACCGTAGATGGAGAAGGTCTTCTGATTCATATCGAGATTTCTCCAGAACAAGCCAAGCTGGTCGTAAATACCCTGCTTTACGCCATTAGAATCCGTGTAAACGTATTCGGGAGGAATATCATCCTCGCCAACGTCAAGATTGCCGTGAATAACGATAGCTGCGAGTGTAGAAGGTCTTGTTACGCCCTTGCTTGCAAGGAACTTGTCAACAACCTCAACCTGGTTGATTGCATTAGCTTTACCAAAGCATTCCTGTGTAATATCACGGGAAACGTTCGTCATAACGTTAAGCTCCCATGCTTCGTAAACGTTATAACCGTCAACGATCGTTACCGTATATTCCTTTGTAACGCTAGCTTCATCAATGTAGCTGGACGAGTCCGCAGGACGAATAACGATTCTGAACGTGTGACCAATAGCAGCTTCTGTAAAGTCATACGAATTGTTGATGGAATCAAATTCTACCCATGTCGGGAGCTCTTCTTTTGTAAGGGGTGTGGACGAGCCGTCCTTATAAATAGTAGCCGAGGTAGGAATTGTCTTACCGTCTACGTCAATGATGTTATCGTTAGCATCAAGAAGAATAACGTCAAGATAGAAGTTGAAAGGATTGTCATCACCTACGTAATAGGGACTGCTATCATCCTTGAAGTTGCCCTTGTAGCTTTCTCTTGTAACAAGAGCATCGGGAAGAAGCGCACCGAAGATAAGGCCGTCTACGGTAGGAGCTTCAACTACTGTAATAGTCATTGTATCCTTAACACCCGAATATTCAACCTCAAGTGTTGCCTTACCTACAAAGAAGGTGTTTACATCACCAACCTTGAGCGCAGGATTATCTCTCTTTACGTAAATATATGTTCCGTCGTCGTACGTTACCTTAACGGAAATGTTGGACGTATCAACCTTCATACCAACGTATGCCTTGGGGAATACGCTTTCTTCTACGATTTCAACCGACGTAATTCCTCTTACGATTACGTTTACAACAGTTGTAAAGTTATATTCCTTAACTTCCTTCTGAGAAACCGCGTCTATGTAGGTGAAATACGAAATGCCGTCGCAATAAACGAAGGAAATTGCCTTTGTGCCCGCGGAGCTTGTATCAAACTTTGCGGGAGTGATCTTAATATACTTATCTGTGAACGGAACACGGTAAACGTCACCGTTATCATAGTATACGGAAAGCTTCATATCCGCGTAATTAAATGCGCCGCCCTGGAAAACGAGAGCGGGAACCGTGTCGTTAAGCGCGGAAATACGAACTACCTTGATCTGTGTCAAGGGCATGGATGCAGTAAGGTTCTCAAGATAGGTTACCTTGAAGCTTGTAGAGCCGGCTTCGTAGCCCGCAAAGGTTACGCCCTGAAGCTCGCTTGCCTTAACCTGTCTGTGAGCGCCGTCTGTGTATTCAATATCAAGAACGAGTTTAGAATAATCAAGTGCATAACCCGCTCTGATGCTATTGCTTACGCCACTGAAAATGGAAATGGACTTTTCTGCAATTACCTTATAAGAAACCGATATGGACGAGCCGTTATAAGTAATTGTAAGGGACTTATCGCCGCCTGTTGAGGTGTCGGGCTTGGAGATCGTCAACTTGTCTGCGTTAACGTAAACCATGGATGTATGCGTACCGTCAGAATATGTTACTTTTACCTGAGCGCCCGACGTATCAAGCGTATCACCTCTGTATACAGAGGATGCAATACCGCCGACAAGCTCGATGTTAGAAATGGGAAGGATCGCTACGTCAACCTCATCTGTCTTGCCCTCATAGGTTGCCTTAAGCTTAACGTTTCCTGCAACGTTAGTTGCAACGTCTGTAAGTGTGAAGCCCGTGATCTTTTCAGACGAGCCGTTAGCGTATACCGCGTAAACGTTTACGCTGCTTGTGTTGAACGTACCGTTCAGAACTACCGACTTCTGCCAGCTTCTGATTTCAATTCCAACAAGCTGGGGAGCTGTTGTGGAAATAATTACGTTCGCGTTAATTCCGTTATAGGATACAACGAGAATCTTGTCTTCCTCGCTGTTAATATCAAGACTGTCTACGTTTGTTGTAACACCGCTTGTAAGCAATACCTCGGTCTCATCGGCGTCATTGTAAACGCCGTAAACCTTCATGTTAGAAAGATCAATGGGCTGACCTGCGGGAACAACTCTGTTTACGTCTTCAACACGGAGGGATGTAATAGTACAAACCTTAACCGCATACTGGATCGTCTTACCAAGATAAGTTACGGAAAGGTTCTGATTTCCCGCAACGGAGGAATCGAATGCGCCGAGAGTAAGCTCGGATGCACCCACAACGCTCTGTGTACCGTCTGTATAAGTAACGAGCGCCTTGATACCTGACGTATTGAGTGTTGTGCCTATAAGAATTTCCGCATTAATGGAATCCTCTACGACCTCAATGTCCGCAACACCAACAACCTCGATTTCAACGGATGTTGTAAGTCCTGCGTAGGAAACTGTAAGATTCTTCTTACCTGCGCTTGCAGTATCAAGCTGACCAAGTGTAAGATCAGCAGCTGTAAGCGATGTCTGCGTGCCATCACTGAAAGTAAGAACTGCAGTAATGTTAGGAGCGGCATACGCGGAGTTTACCTTTACCTTTTCATCATAAGAGCCCTTATTTACCGCAACGGATACAACGCCTACAACCTCAACCTCGTAAGTATAGGTTACACCCTTATATACGATTTCAAGATTCTTCTTGCCGTATGTTGTTGTGTCAATAGTACCGATAGTAAGAGCTGCGCCCTCAGCGATCTCTTCCTTGCCGTCAGCATAAGTTACGACCAACTGAAGCTTGCTTGTATCAAGAGCTTCGCCTACGTTGATCTTCTTAGCTACAGAGCCGGTAACTACCTGCGCGCCTGTAATTCCGAAAACCTCGTATTCAACGCTTGCCTTGATCTCGGGGTTAGCTGTATATGTTACAGTAAACGTATACTTGCCTGCAACCGACGTGTCAACCGTTGTGTATGTGTATTCAGAAGGATCAAGTGCGTCCTTTGTACCGTCGCTGTAAACCGCTTCGACCTGAAGCTTTGTTATATCGGGTATCTGACCGAGATGATATCCCTTGTCAAACGAACCCTCAAGAATGTTAATGTTTGTAACATATCTTGTAGCAATGGGGTCAACTACCATTACTTTAATCTTAACGGAAATTTCTCCGTATGTTACGGTAATATACTTTTCACCCGCTGTCATCGTGTCAAGCTCTGTAACAGTTACGTCTGCAAAGCCGATTTCCTTTGTTGTGCCGTCATTGAACGTAACCTTTACCTTAATTCCCGAAAAATCGGGAGTAGAACCCATATTGATCTGGGTAGGAATTGTGCCTTCGACAACCTCGATGCTCTTGATACCGTTTGCAACAACGTCACCCTCGTTACCGTCATCGGGCTTGTTGGAGCATGCAGCAAAGCAAAGAACTGCCGCAAGCAACAATGTAATCAAAATTAATAACTTGTTTTTCACCTTTCAAATTCTCCTTTCAACAATACGTTTAAAAATCACGCGTTTGTTTTCTGGTCTTTCTTCAAAGCATAAATTGTATAAAGTTTATTTTAAAATCGTTGGAACAAAATAAATCGTTGGAGCAAATATATTTAAAATAAAATATATTACGTTGGAGCAATGCGCGACCATCTCGCGCGGGATATCTCAACACCTTCCCTTCCGCATAGAATTTTATTTGATAAGTTTATGTGCGCGCCTCGGTCAGTTTGCGATAATCGTGATGGTATCCTGAGCATTGGTACCATCCTTTGCAATCACAAACACCTTTACGGAAACACCTCTTCTTTCAAGTGTAACTACACCGTTTTCATCAATGGTTACACCCGCAGTCTGAGTATCATAAACAAAATCTACTTCAGTATTTGTAGCATCATCGGGGAAAACTCGATATTGGATCTGGAATTTATATTCACCGTTCGCATTGGGTTTTACAACTATGTAATCGCCATGCTGCTCACTGTGCTTCTGTCCTTCATTCGTGATCTCAATGCTTTCAACGTCGACGATCTCCTCAAAAACCTTAAACTGCAAGCCGAAAAAGCTTACAAGCGCAATGGAAGCTATGTATATAAGCGCAATAATAATAACTACTGATTTTTTCATAATTATTTCTCCTTATAATAAAGCTTCAACATTGAGAAGAACATACATGTTCTGAAAACAAGCACCGCTGTTGCTACGAAAATGAACTTGGAATAAACGTGTCCCTCACCCTCAAGAAGAAGGAGGAATACCGCTACCGCCGCAAGGAAGGCAACAATAAACGCAGCCGCAGTAGACTTCATTTCATTGGGGTTGGAAACCGTGCTTCCTACGCTCGCGTAAAGCTGACTCTGGGGATTCATAAGGTCGAGCTGTGCAGAGTAGAACATGTGGGCAATGAAAATAAATTCTATCGCCAAAATTATATGAACTATATCAACAGTTCCAAGTGAAGGAAGTGTCAATTTCAAAATGGGGGCTGTTGCCAAAATCGCGCCTGCGCCGAACACTGTATTCGGTATAAGCTTCGTAACTACGGGCAACGTATATTTAGAAGGAAGAGTTTTAATAAGATAGCTACTCTGTCCGTCTCTGGAATACAAGCTGGAAATTGCGCAGTTTGAGTTGAGCGCAATAAGAAGCATAATAAGAATATTGAACGCCACGATCATGTTATCACCCATTTCTCTTGTCTTCATCGCAAGGAAGATCTTATTGAGAAGGAAGATAAGCATGGGAATGGAAATCAGAATTCCCACGTTTGCAAAAATCGTGTTCGTGTTTTTTACCGTAATAAGGAAGTTGGTAAATATAGAGGAACGAACCTTTCCTCTTGCGCGGTTCTTCTTGGGAGCTACGGGCTTCTTTAAGTACTCGAAGGGAGTGGACGCCATCTTGTAGAAGAGAGGACGAACGATAAGAAGGCCTGCGCCGAGAGTTGCAAGAGTAACACCGGCAAGTACAAGGAATCTTACGGCAGTTCTTCCAATCGGGAAGAAAATATCGAGGTGGTTGATCTCACCGAGAAGCATACGGGTAAAGTCATAAAGGAAGCTGAAATTCTTCGCGTATGCGCCAAGGAAATCCTGAATCTGCCAATAGATAGTTGACCACGCGGCAACAAGGTCAATGTTTTCGGGAATAAGCGAAATTCCGAAGAATAATGCCGTCGATGCAGCCGCAACAGTTGCAACAAGTCCCGTCATCTGAATCCACTTGTGCTGACGGCAGAAATTCGCGATCCACATAGCGGGAATCGACAAAAGCGCGCCGATCGCCACCGTGAAAAGCGAGATCCAAAGCATACAGAAGAGCATCCACACGTACGCGCCTGCGCCGTAGCCGTGGGTGATAAAGTATGCAATGAACATAGGAACGAGGAACGAAAGGTTTCTCTTGATTTCAAATATAAAGAATATAATAAGCTTGGAGAGGTAAACCTGAAGCGAAGGACAAGGAAGTGTCAAAAGCACCGCGTTGTCTCTTGCATAATACATAGACTTTGTAAGTCCTACCGTACAGGAAACCACCGACAAAGCAAGCATCACGGAGAATATCAAGGATATAACCGTGTCGGGAATAGGTCTTCCCTGGAAGGAGAATAAGCCAAGGAGCTTAGATACAAGCAGAAATGCAATGCAAAGGCCTGTAACCAAAACGAATTTAACAAGCGATCCGACTGCTGAAAGCAATATGCTGAATAGCTTTGCGTTTTCACCCTTTAAACGCTTGAAGTTCATCTGTTCCTTGAGCTGCATCATTACAAGGATATACAGACTTTTCATGCGTTAACCTCCTCGTTTGCCGTCTCTTCTACGAAGGGAACGTGTTCATCGTTACCGTCGTAAATAATGCTGAGGTAGAACTTTTCGAGTTCAATTCCCTCTTCATTAAGCTCCTTCATGGACTTGTATGCGCGGAGCTGGCCCTTCTTGATAATAGCGATCTTATCGCAGAGCTTTTCAACTACGTCGATAATATGTGAGGAGAAGAATACGATATTACCCTTTGCGGCGTGACGCTTCATGCATTCCTTAACCTCGTGAATACTTGTGGGGTCAAGACCTGTAAGCGGCTCGTCGAGGATCCAGACCTTAGGATTGTGAACAAGAGCGGACATGATCGTGATCTTCTGCTTCATACCGTGGGAGTATGTCTTCATCTGGTTGTCAATAGCGCCTGTGAGCTGGAATACTTCAACGTATTCATCCATGAAGGCATCTCTGTCTTCCTTTGTAACTCCGAAGAGGTCTGCTATATAGTTTATGTATTCTCTACCCGTAAGGTTTTCGTAAAGCGCGTAATGGTCGGGAACGAACGCGGTATTCATCTTTGCAGCAACGGGCTGCTTTTCAACGTCGAAGCCGCAGATCTCGATGTTACCGGACGTAATAGTCTGAATACCAACCATACTCTTGATGATCGTGGACTTACCTGCGCCGTTCGGGCCCAAGAAGCCGAAGATCTCACCGCCTTTTACTTCAAAGGAAACGTTATTTACTGAATAGTGCTTGTTGCTTCCGTATCTCTTGGAGAAATTGCGAAGAACGAGACGAGGTTCTTCATTGCCTGTAATGGAAGCGGTTTCGGGCTTGCCGCCGAGATATTTCTTCAAATCTTTCTTCATTCTCTTATAATCCTTTTCTCTCTTACTTCTGTCTTCGTCTGCATCGATTGCAGTGAACAATAAACCGTACAGGAACCATACTCCAACAGAGAGTAACAAGTAAACTCCGATGAAGATAAGCTGATATATCGGATAAAATTCCAAATCATAACCGCGGAAATTCAAGGTCACTGTAAAGTCGCGTGTCTTTTCCGCCCAGAGACCAAGCTTTGAAACAATAAAGTCACTGTTTGTAAAGAAGAAGTCGGAAACCTCGCCTTCTCTCTGCGTAAGATACGCGTTTACAAATACCATCGAGCTGTAGTAAACTACGAGCGCCGCCAAGGAGTACAGCCACTGCTTAACCTTAGGTCTTTCAAATATTCTGAGCGCCATTACAAGGATCGGCATGCCGAACGCGGCGTAGTGGTTAACCCAATAAGAGATACGCTCCGTACCGATAGGGCTGCATTCTGCCAACGCATACGGCATAAGCATCGCGAAGAGCGCGCCGATCACGTTGATAAACAAACAGAAATTGAAAAGTCGCTTCATCTTAAAGATGAGACACAAGGGAACGAGGAACATCGCAAGGTTACACAAGTGAAGCGGCCAGTTTGCGAGGTTCTTGAACTCGTGAAGCTCCCAACGGCCTATGTATACCCACATAAGACCGAGCGTCATGTAAATAAGGATCATTCTCTTGAGATCGTGGGACTTGTTTCTGAGAAGCAGGTATCCTACAACGGGAAGAATAATCGAAAAATAAAGAATAATTCTGTGCTCAGGTGTTACGTCGTAAAGCTGAAGCTCGGGATTTACAAGTCCGTAGAAAAATGCTTCGGGAACGTAGCAAGGCATGATCGCCAGAACACCGAGGATGAGCGCGTAGAAATAATTTCCAACGTCTCCGATCTTCTTGGGCACCTCAAACTTCTTCTCCTCAAGAATCTTACTTACGATAATTGAAAGAGCTATACCGATCTCCACAGCCATTATCCAAAGCTTAGTTGTGGAAAGCGCATACGCCTCGTTGCCAACCGTTGCTATCGCGTACACCTCATAGAAAACGAGTGACGCCACAAACACGGGCAACGCGAAAAGATTCACCATTCTGCGAAGCGTCTTGTAATCGAAGAACGCGCTGATAACCGTCATGAGTATCGCCGCGTATGAGAACCATACGAGAAGAACTCCGAGGGCAGTCAAGCCGGGACGCGCCACATCTACGTTAAACGGAGACGTCGGCCCTTTAAGTCCCATCAGGTCATAGATCACGGGCTTCTTTGTAAGATATCTTACAAATGACACCGCAAACAATACGACCGCGAGCGCCTTGGTCACGATCGCAGTATTGATCTTGGTTCGACGAAGCAAAAGCACGCCGCCAATCAATACCAATGCGGCGCCTAACGCCGCAGCCGCGAAAATCAAATTGATCATAAAGAATAAACCTCACCATCTTGAGTTTTAAGAAATTGTACGTGTTGCCTGATTGCAATATAATTTCATTATATTGTTCTCCGATCATTATACCATAAAATCACATATAAGTCAACGCCCGTCGCCTTCTTTCGACGCCATCGCCAAAATTCGACCTTTCATTTTGCAAGTTTTTTGGTGAAAATGACGATAAATTTTTGCGGTTTTTTGAGCTTTATTAATTGATTTTTAAGATTTGACGGAAGTTTTAACGAAATTGTTAAAATTCCTCATTTTGTTCACATATTATATTATATATTTTAATGAAGCAAATCTGCGCCCACCGTCAGACGAAGAGAAAAAAACACCCCCAACGCCATCGCGTTTGCCGTGGTTTATTAAGCAATTATCCCTGTGCCTCGTCCTCAAGGTCGGAGGTGGGAGCTTCTGTTTCTACTTCGTTGTTGTTATTATTACCAAAATCGGGAAGTGTAATTGCACTGCCTGCAGAGACAGTCTTATAGCCACAGTCGAATCTTACTGTTTCACACTTGTCAAATACAACCTTGCCGCTCTTGTTGAGAATAATGCAATTCATATCGCCGTTTTCGTCTTCTTCAAATACAACAGCGTATCCGTCGGAGAAGAATGCGCCGCCCTCGTCGTAATCAAGAGCGATCACTTCCTTACCGTTCTTGTCGATAAAGCCGTAATACTGATCATCCATAACGCATGCAAAGTCAGCGGGATAGAAGCTTTCAGCATCATAATACTCGAAGTCGATAACGAGCTCGCCCTTAGTATCCATGTATCCGAACTTGCCAACCTTGTTGTCGCGTCTGATCTCCTGAACGAGGATAAGACCGTTATTGTAGGGAGCGCAGGGCTTACAATCCTCAAATTCAAAGATCTCCTCACCCTTCTTATCGATAACTATGTAATCATCGCGGTCCTCAACGATAGCTCTGCCATCTGCATAGTCAGCAAACACCTTATCAAAATCAGCGTCTACTACAACCTTACCCTTTGTATTGATAACGCCCCACTTGTCATCCTCCTTGTAGAATGCAAGGCCGTCATCCTCAGAGAAAGGACGGATCGCCTGATAACCGAGCTTAATTACAACGTCACCCTTTGTATTGATAACGCCAAATTCGCCTTCCTTGTTGCAAACGATGGAAAGATTGAACTCATCGAACGCTTCTGCAGAAGCGTATCTGGGCTTAACTGTCCATTCGCCCTTCTTGTTGAGAACGCCCCAAACACCGTCGTCCTTTGCAACTGTGCTGCCGTTCTTTGCGGGAAGCTTGATATCTTCATACTTTACAGGGAAAACAAGCTCACCCTTGCTGTCGATCACACCGAAAAGGATTCTGCCTTCCTTATCGTTGTACTTACCAACGACAGCAAGACCCTCTTCATTGAACTGACCGATGGACGCATACTTGAATTCAATTACGGTCTCGCCATTCTTATCGATAGCGCCAACCTCATTCTTATCGTTCATTACAACTGCAAGTCCGTTATCATAGAAGCCGGTACCCGCAATGTACTTGTCCTTGATCTCAAATTCGCCCTTCTTATTGATATAACCGTATGTCTTGCCGTCCTTGGATGCCAAAGCAAGACCGTTTTCAGCGAATGCATACGCCTCGGCATACTTTGCGCTGATCACCTTTTTACCCTTCTTATTGGCATATCCCCATTCCTGACCGTCGAAGAAGCATACGAGGTCCTCATGGAAAAGGTTTACCTCCTCTGTTTTCTTATCGAAAAGCTTAGGAAGAATAACCGCAAGAAGAATGATAGCAACAACGGCTACAGCGCCGATGATCGCGAACAATAAAGCTTTATTCTTATTGGGATTTTTCTTTTCCGAACCCGGATTTACATTTTCGAATTCGTTGTTCATAATATATATACCTCCATTGTAATATTATTCAAAACAATTGTATCATAAATTAACCGTTTTGTCAATATATTTTCAAATTTTATAAGGGCTTTCGGGTATTATTCAACCTCGTAACCTGCCTGAATAATTATGCTCTTTATCTGCTCCTCACCGATACCGCCGTCAGTTACAACTATCGCACTTCCCGCAACGTGGCTTACCGTAGCGGATATAATATTTTCATTTGCCTCAAGGCACTTTTTTACTCTCGCCTCACAATGAGGGCACATCATTCCTGAAACCTTAATTGTAAATTCCATTTTCTTTTTATCTTCCCTTTCTTTGAAACGTTCTTCTATTTTCGCAGCGTCAACGCCCGATTTTCCGCGCATTATACGAGTCCGATCAAGCTTAACGAAATTAAGTCGGAGCGCGTTGCTGACAACGCAGAAGCTCGAAAGACTCATCGCAAGAGCTCCAAACATAGGATTCATACTCCAACCGAGAAGCGAGACGAATGCCCCTGCCGCAAGAGGAATGCCGATGACGTTATACGCGAACGCCCAAAACAAATTTTCCTTAATGTTTGTAAGGGTTTTTCGACTCAGACGAATTGCCCTTCCGACATTCTCAACGCCTGAATTTATAAGCACAACGCTCGCCGCGTCAAGCGCGATATGACTGCCCGCTCCAATGGCAACGCCAACGTCCGCAACGGTAAGCGCCACCGCATCGTTTATGCCGTCGCCAACCATTATTACTCTGCCGAGCTTTTTCATTTCACGGACGATCTCGCCCTTTTCTGCCGGCAACACATCGGAAAAAATATAGTCCACGCCGACGCTCTTGCCGACCGCCTCGGCAGTTCTTCTGTTGTCACCCGTGAGCATTACGGTGAAAATTCCCATGTTGCGAAGCGCCGCAACCCCGTCCTTACTGCTTTGACGAAGCTTATCCGCAACCGCGATAATGCCGAGCGGAGCGCCGTCCAGAGCAAATATCATAGGGGTTTTTCCCTCGGACGAAAGTCTGTCCGCGGCACACTTCAGATCGTCACTCAAAGCTATACGAGATAAGGCAAATTTAATATTTGAAGCAAACGCGTCTTTACCCTCGAAAACGCCTTCAACACCGCTTCCCGAAAGCGTCTTGAAGTCCACAATTTCCTTTGCCTCAATACACTTTTCTCTGCAGTAGTCAACCACCGCGCGCGCTAACGGATGCTCGCTTTTTGCCTCAAGCGAGAGTGCAAGTGCAAGAAGCTCGGACTCGTCAATTCCGCCCGATGTGACAATATCCGTTACAGTCGGCTTGCCCTCGGTAAGAGTTCCCGTCTTATCCAGAATCACAATATCCGCCCTGCCCGTATTTTCAAGAGCTGTAGCGTTCTTAAAGAGTATTCCGCGCTTTGCGCCAACTCCGCTGCCCACCATGATCGCCACGGGAGTCGCAAGCCCCAGCGCGCACGGACAGCTTATAACAAGCACGGAAATTCCCTTAGCAAGGGATGTGCCAACGTCCATTCCGCTTACAATTAGCCACACAGCCATCGTCACAAGAGAGATCGCTATCACACACGGTACAAACACCGCGGACACCTTGTCCGCAATTTTGGCTATCGGCGCTTTTGTTGCCGTAGCATCACTTACCATTTTTATTATTCCCGAAAGCACGGTGTCGTCTCCGACGTTCACCGCCTCACATACGGTATATCCCGAAACGCTTACGGTCGCGCCGAAAACCGTGTCTCCGACAACCTTGTCCACAGGCAAGCTCTCACCCGTGAGCATGGATTCGTCAACCGACGCGCCGCCATGTATGACCTTCGCGTCAGTGGGAATGCTCTCGCCCGCAAAAACGCAGAATCTGTCACCGACCTTTATTTCCCCTGCGGGAATATCAACAGTGTTTCCGTCAGCATCTATCTTATGCGCGATCTTAGGAGCAAGATTTATAAGCGCCTCGATCGCGCTCGTCGTTCTGCCCTTCGCTCTCGCCTCAAGGGTTTTTCCGACGGTAATAAGCGCCAGGATCATCGCCGCGGATTCGAAATAAAGCTCTCCGTGAAGTATGTGATGCGCCGTCTCCGTATCCGCAAGAGCCATTTTGACAGTCATGCAAGCACTGTAAACAAATGCGGCTCCCGCCCCTAATGAAACGAGCGTATCCATGTTCGGGGATCTGTTGATTATGCCCTTCACTCCGTTTGTGAAAAACCTTTTATTTATAAGCATTACCGCCAATGTAAGCGCCATCTGTACAAGCGCTATGATAAGCGGATTTTTACTCAAAAATTCAGGCAACGGAAATCCCCACATTACGTGTCCCATCGATACGTACATAAGGAAAATCAACACAACGCAGGACGAAATAAGCCGTGATATTAAATTTTTCGTTTCCTTCTTAGCACTGTCCGACGCCACGCTCGGTGACGCTCTTTTCTCGCTCACCTTTGCGCTGTATCCCGCCACCTCAACAGCCGAAATAATAACTGTATCGTCAAGATCACTCTCGACCGTCATTGAGTTCGTAAGGAGATTTACAGAGCAGGAGCTGACACCGTCAAGCGAGCCGACCGCACGCTCAACTCTTGCCGAGCAAGCCGCGCAGGACATGCCTCCAATATCAAATTTTCTCATTTTTCTTCCTTATTTATTTATAATATCTATATATTTATTTTACCCTTAATCGTCGATTTTGTCAAGGAAAAAATCACCTGCGGAAACCCCGCAGGTGAAAAATTACTTTTTATCCTTAAATACGAAAATTTTGCTGAAAACGTAATTACAGATAATTACGATGACTGCCGCGATCACCTTTGCGGAGATCTCCGCCATATTCCAAGTTCTGCCAAGGAAGGGTACTGCCGTCGAGCCCGAGATGAGCGCGGCGATTCCCATTGCGGCAAACAAGGTTACAAGATAATCTACAAAAAAGGTGATAACTCTGCCGCCTGCGAATTTTATAAGCTGCGACGAGGTGGAAACCTCGGTCTCTGCCTTTGTAAACACCCACTTTTTATTAGTAAAAAACGCAAAAAGCACTGCCGCGATCCACTGAATGACCTGCGCCACTGTGTATATCGCGATATATTTTCCGCTCGTTGTATCGTCGGCATCTACTCCAAATGCAGATTTAAGCACCCACAAAAGCACAAAATAAACGATCCATCCGACAAGCGTTGTCAATACTCCAAAAATGAGATATTTAATTATTTCCTCGTATTTTTTATAAAGCTCCTTGATCTTAGCCATATCATCAACCAATCTTGAAGGTAGTTCCCGAGCGATCGTCGATAAGAGTTACGCCCTTGTCGGCAAGATACTGACGGATTCTGTCCGCCTCGGCAAAGTTCTTTTCCTTCTTTGCTATCTTTCTCTTCTCGATAAGGTCGATCGTCTCGGCAACGAGAGGATCGTTTCTGTCAAAGCCCGCGTAAATATCAACAGTTGCCTCTGCCGCCTTTGCCGCTCTTACCTTATCGGCAGCCGCAAGCATATTAATGCCGAGAACTCTGTCAAAATCGTCAAGAAGTGCAAGCTTTGTTCTGCCGTTCGTCTTCATCTTGAGCACGTCATAAAGTGCTGTAATACCAAGAGAGGTGTTAAGATCGTTGTCAAGAGCCGCCATAAACTTTGCCTTGCCCTCTTCGAATGCAGCACCGTCAAGCTCACCGTCATTCTTATCAAGTGCAGCGATCTTCTGGATAAGCTTGTTGTAAGCTACAACCGCATTATCAAGATTTTCATAGGAGAATACAAGATTCTTTCTGTAGTGTGACTGCAAGCAGAAGAATCTGTAAGCCATAGGATCATAGCCCTTGGATTCAAGCAAGGAAACTGTCAAAAATTCGCCTGTGGACTTTGACATCTTACCCGAATTTGTATTTAAGTGAAGCACGTGGAACCAATAGTTGCACCACTTGTGACCGAGGAATGCCTCGGACTGCGCAATTTCATTTGTATGGTGGGGGAACGCGTTATCAATTCCGCCACAGTGAATATCGAGATATTCACCAAGGAACTTCATGGATATACCCGAGCATTCAATGTGCCAGCCGGGATAACCGATGCCCCAAGGAGATTCCCATTTGAGTTCCTGATCGTCAAACTTGGACTTTGTAAACCAAAGCACGAAGTCCGCCTTGTTTTTCTTGTTTTCGTCACCCTCAACGCCCTCGCGAACACCAACCTCAAGGTCGTCCTCGTTAAAGTCACCGAATACGTAGTACTGATCGAGCTTGGAGGTGTCAAAATAAACGTTGCCGCCCGCTACGTAGGCATAGCCCTTTTCGAGCAAGCCCTCAACAAGTGCGATAAATTCCGCGATACAACCTGTCGCGGGCTGTACTATATTAGGAGTTTTGATATTGAGCTTCTTGCAATCCTCAAAGAAAGCGTCTGTATAGAACTTCGCAATCTCAAGAACTGTCTTCTTTTCTCTCTTCGCTCCCTTGAGCATCTTATCTTCACCCGTGTCGCCGTCGCTGGAAAGATGTCCCACGTCAGTGATGTTCATAACACGGTTAACCTCAAGACCTGTGTAGGAAAGGTACTTTTCAAGCACGTCCTCCATAATGTAAGTGCGGAGATTTCCTATATGAGCAAAGTGATAAACTGTGGGGCCGCAGGTATACATTGATACCTTTCCTGCCACACGAGGAACGAATTCCTCTCTTTTTCTTGTAAGTGAATTATATAAAATCATTGTATTTCTCCGATTATTTTCTGCTTAAAATGTTGTCCCTTATCTGCGAGCCGCGTCTTAATGCCAGCTTGCAAAGCTCGGTTCTGTAATTTATATCGCGGGAAAGATGTCCCGTTCTGATTTCCATTTCAATCGCGCCGATATATCCGATCTGCTTGAGCGCCGCAACTATATTACACCAATTAACGGTGCAGTCCTTGTCGCGCGGAACTCTGTGATCGTCGTGGATACCGTCGTTATCGTGAACGTGCAAAAGCTCAAGCGTATCCGCAAGAGTGAGTATCTCCTCACCCTGATTGAGCCCCGTAATATTGGCGTGTCCCGTATCCCAACAGTTGCCACAACCGAGCACCTTCGCCAAAAGATAAATTTCGGACGCCTTCGAGCCGTAGAGATGATCGTATCTCTCGCGGTGTCCCGCCATGTTTTCAATTAAAAGCTTCACACCGCGCGCGGCAGCATATTCAACCAAGGGAGATAAGAACTCAACGTTCTTTATTATCCATTCCTCAAGTGTTTTCTTGCTTTGATAGTAAGCTACGGGGTGAATTACCGCAAGCTTTACTCCAAGATATGCCGTAGCGTCAATACCCGCGCGAAGCTCTGGGATGTACTTTGTTGCAAACTCCTCGCTATCGGGCGCAGGCATATAGAAAGGAAGATGAGTCGCGTCAAGGGATATCTTCTTTTCCTTCGCCTTGTTTTTGAGGTTGTAAAGCACCGCCTTATATGCCCCATCAAAGCTCTTCAGCCCGTCAAGAGAAATATCAAGCCCCTCAAATCCGACGCGGCCTATAAAATCCATCATTTCACCCGACGAAAAACGTCCGCCCTCGGCGTAATAGTCATGCATACGCGAAGGTGCTATGATCTTAAGTCTATCCATCTGCGCTCTCCTTTCTTTTTTTTACATTTATATTATACATTACGTACAACAAAAAATCAACTGTTTTTACAAATTATATTTTCATAAAGGTCTGCAATCACACCGTCGTTGCAGTCGCAAAGGCAAAAGTCAGCAATTGCCTTCACCGAGCCAAGCGAATTTTCGGGGCATACCGCAAAATCCGACGCGCAAAGCATTTCAATATCGTTTTCATAATCACCCACGGCATAAATTGTAATATTGCCGCCGTAATATTTCCTTAAAAACTCAATTCCGACCGCCTTTGAACATCCGATCGCGTTAAGCTCTAAAAATCTCGGTGATGAGGTTACAAATTTGAATTTATGAGCAAACAAGGGCTCAATTTTCGATCTTAAATCAAAAAGCTCATCCGCCTCTGCTCTGAAAACGATCTTGTATATTGTTTCATTTTCCCATTCTTCTATGGGCATTTCCTTCGCCTTACCACAGCCGTCGCGCAAAAATCCGCCAAAATCCTTGACGATCAAGCCGCATGCACGGTCGGTAAGAAAGCCGTAATCCATACTGCAACGCATACCGATATTGGAGAAATTTTCTCTTATATAGCGCGCTACTTCCATAGCATCACGGGAATCGATCTTAAAGTCCGCTACGCTCTCCCCTGTCGAAAAATCGTAAATACAACCGCCGTTGACGGTTATAGCGGGCGCATTCGCGATATTCTGCACCGATCCGACCGCATGGGTGATATTGTGATGAGTTCTTCCGGTCGCAAAAGTAAATTTTCCACCCTGCGCCTTGAATTTTTCTATAGCGTCAAGGTTTTTCTCTACTATTTTCGCCCCCGCGCCGAGAAAAGTACCGTCCATATCCGACACTATAAGTATATTTTCAAATCTCTTCATTGTACGGAGCTTCTGCGGAGCTTTTCTATCAAAGCTCTCATATTCTCGGGCATTTCCGCCTCAAATGTCATTTCCTCGCCCGTTCTCGGATGTGTCAAGGTAAGCTTGCGCGCGTGCAAGCACTGACCGTTTATGAGCGAACGGCTTTGCGTGTAGATCTTATTATTCACACCGCCATAAACCTCGTCACCGAGAAGAGGATGACCGCACGAAGACAGATGAACTCTGATTTGATGAGTTCTTCCCGTTTCAAGCTGACATTCAACCAAAGTAAGATTGCCCTGCGGGGTTGCAAACCTCTCAAGCACCGTATAATGAGTTATCGCGTCGCGGCTCTTGATAGCGGGATTTAAAATAACCGCCATTTTCTTTCTGTCAACGGGATGGCGTCCGATGGGCTTATCCACGGTTCCCTCGTCATCCTTAATATTCCCGAGAGCAATCGCGGTATAAATTCTCGAAACGTTATGCACCTTTATCTGCGCCGCTAAAGCATTGTGCGAAAAATCGTTCTTCGCCACAACGAGCAAGCCCGAGGTATCCTTGTCAATTCTATGAACGATTCCCGGACGGGCAACACCGCCGATACCCGAAAGCGAGCCCTTACAGTGATAAAGAAGCGCGTTTACAAGCGTTCCGCTGTAAATTCCGGGCGCGGGATGAACTATCATTCCCTCTTTTTTATTTATTACGATAATGTCATCGTCCTCATAAACCACGTCAAGCGGAATATTCTCGGGCTCGGCGCGATCAAGCGCGGGCTCGGGAATTGTTACCTCAACTATATCGTCGAGCTTGAGCTTGAGCTTTTTGTCGGCAGACGCGCCGTTGACGAGAACGTTTCCCTCGTCGATCACCTTTGATGCAAGCGTGCGCGACATATCGCTCACAAGGGAGATAAACTTATCAAGTCGCTCGCCTGCAAGCTCGCCCGTCACAATAAACGCCTCAATATTCTTTTCTGCCTGATTATTCATTTTCGCCATTTTCCGCAGTTGCTGCCGCCTCAAGCTTCTTCTGCTTTTCAAGCTTGAATTCACGAACGGTATCAACTATCATCCACGCTATAAGCATAAATGAGCCCACTACCACGAAGGAATCCGCCACGTTGAATGGGAAATACCAGATCTTCGGGAACGCGATGAAATTGATAAAGTCAACTACGTATTTAAGAAAGATTCTGTCGATCATATTTCCGATACCACCGCCCACGATAAGCGCCAGAGAAGCGCAAAGAAGGACGGACTTCGGCTTTTTCCAGAAAAGATAAACCAACACACCGACAATAGCGACAACGGAGAACGTCATAAAGATCCATCTTCCGCCCTCTCCCTTCATCGAGCCGAATGCCGCACCCGTGTTCTGCGTATAAATGAACTCGAGAACGTTCGGGATAACGGTCACGCTTCCATGATCAAGCGCGATATTCTGAACTACCAGAAGCTTGGTTACCTGGTCTGCTATGATGCAAAGCGCGATTACCGCGCCCCAAATTACGTAAAACATATAAAATCCTCTAACCTTCAAAAGCTCGGTGCGTATCCCGAGCTTTTGAAAAATATTTTTAAATTATGATCTTCTTGCAACGAGTACAGATAAATCCGCCCTCATCGTCATGCTCACCTTCAAGAGAGAAGGACCAGCAACGGTCACACTTGCATCCGTCAGCGGGAGCAACTACTACTGCGATGCCCGACTGTGTTTCAGTGAATGCGCCCTCGGGTGCTTCTCCGCGAACAACGTTTGCGGCAGACGTAATGTAAATGCCCGCAAGCTCACTTGCAAATCCGCTCATAAGGTCGTAAATTTCGTCGTTTGTTGTGTAAACCGTAACCTTGGCGTCAAGAGACTTACCGATCATCTTTTCTGCGCGCGCAAGCTCAAGCGCCTTCATTACGTCGTCACGAAGATCGAGAAGCTTTTCCCACTTTTCACAAAGAGCCGCATTCTTTTCTGCAAACGCCTCGTCATACTTGGGCATGTCGTTGAGGAAAATACTATCCTTCTTGTCCTCATCCGCGTGAGGCATAGACTGCCAGATCTCTTCCGCAGTAAAGGAAATTACGGGAGCGAGAAGTCTTGTGATCGCCTGAAGAACGCCGTAAAGCGCACTCTGTCCGCTGCGTCTTGCGTGAGAATCGCTCTTTTCAACGTAGAGACGGTCCTTTGTAATATCAATGTAAAGCTTGGAAAGCTGAATTGTGCAGAACTTGTTGATCGCGTGGTAAACGATATGGAACTCGTATTCATCGTACGCTTCAAGACAGAGCTTTACGAGCTTGTTCGTTTCAGCGATTATCCATCTGTCGATCTCAAGCATATCGTCAAAAGCAACGATGTCCGTGTTGGGATCAAAGTCGCCGAGGTTCGCCATCATGATTCTTGCAGTGTTACGGATCTTTCTGTAGGATTCGGAAAGCTGCTTGAAGATGTTCTCAGAGCATCTTACGTCTGCGTGATAGTCGGAGGAAGCCGCCCAGAGACGAACGAGCTCTGCGCCGTACTTCTTTACGATATCGTCGGGAGAAATGGAGTTACCGAGAGACTTATGCATTGCCTTGCCCTCGCCGTCAACTACCCAACCGTGTGTAAGAACTGCTTTGAAGGGTGCGCCTACCTTACCCGTTGAGCCAACTGCGGTAAGAAGGGATGCCTGGAACCAACCTCTGTACTGGTCACCGCCCTCAAGGTAAATTTCGGAGGGCCATGTTTCAGTTTCTCTATCGCGAAGAACAGCGAAATGAGACGTGCCGGAGTCGAACCAGCCGTCAAGTGTATTCGTTTCCTTTGAGAAGCCGTGCGCCTTGCCGCAATGAGGACATACGAAGCCCTCACCGAGCATTTCCTCGGCGGACATATCAAACCAAGCGTTAGATCCCTTCTCACCGAAGATCGCAGCAACCTTCTCGATAGTTTCATCGTTGCAGATGGGCTTCTTGCATTCTTCACAGTAGAATACGGGAATGGGAAGACCCCACTGACGCTGACGGGAAATACACCAGTCTGCTCTCTCGCGGATCATCTGCTCCATTCTGTCCTGACCCCAGGCGGGAAGCCAGAGAACGTCCTTGCAGGATTCAACTGCCGCATCCTTGAACGCCTCAACAGAGCAGAACCACTGAGGAGTTGCTCTGAAGATGATGGGAGACTTACATCTCCAGCAGTGAGGATATTCATGCTCGATCTCATTGGATGCGAGAAGCGCGCCGCTCTCCTTCATATCTTCAAGAATTGCGTCGTTGGATACCGCATAGAAAAGGCCTGCGAACTTGCCTGCCTCCTCCGTCTGATAACCGCGGTCATCAACGGGAACGATAATATCAATATTGTATCTGCGGCATGTCTGGTAGTCGTCTGCACCAAAGCCGGGAGCTGTGTGTACGCAACCCGTACCGCTATCCATTGTAACGTAATCGGCATTTACAACCAAGCTCTTTCTGTCAAGGAAAGGATGCTGAGCGGTCATGTATTCGAAGTCCTTACCCGCAAACGTAGCAAGAACGGAATATTCTTCAATGCCTGCCGCCTTAAGAGTTGCCTCTGTGAGCGCCTTTGCGAGAATGTATGTTTCACCCGAGGGTACCTTTACAAGATCGTAATCTTCAACAGGGTTGAGAGCGATAGCAAGGTTACCGGGAAGAGTCCATGTTGTAGTTGTCCAGATTACGAAGTATGTGTTGTCAAGATCGCAAACGGATGCGAGCTTACCCTTATCGTCGCAAACCTTGAACTTTACGTAAATAGACGTACATTTATCAGTCTGGTATTCAATTTCAGCTTCTGCGAGCGCAGTTTCGTCCTTGGGACACCAATAAACGGGCTTAAGTCCCTTGTATATGTAGCCGCGCTTGAACATCTCTCCGAATACCTTTACTTCGGTTGCTTCGAACTCGGGAGCCATTGTCTTATAGGGATGCTCCCAATCGGCAACGAGGCCGAGACGCTGGAACTGCTCGCTCTGCTTGTCGATAAAGCCCTGCGCAAACTTTTCGCACTCGGAACGGAATTCGGGAATGCTCATCTTCTTGCGGTCGATCTTATTCTTCTTGATGATCGCAGACTCGATGGGCATACCGTGGTTGTCCCAACCGGGAACGTAGGAAATTCTGTATCCCTGCATTGCCTTGTACTTGTTAATAAAGTCCTTGAGGATCTTGTTGAGCGCGTGACCCATGTGAATATTACCGTTAGAGAAAGGAGGGCCATCGTGGAAGGAGAACTTTTCATTCTCCGCTCTTTCGTCCTGCATTCTGGTATAAAGATCCATTTCCTTCCAGTAACGGATCGTTTCGGGCTCTCTCTGGGGCAGATTTGCCTTCATCGAGAACGATGTTTTAGGTAAGTTAAGTGTACTTGTGTAGTCCTTTGACATATCCTTAAAGCTCCTTGAAATAGAGAAAATTTATTCTTGTTTTTTATATTAACGCCACCTGTCACACGTATTTGTCTGCCAAAAGGCGCAATCTTCCTTTTTTAGTCTGTGTATTAATATCTCGGATGATGAATTTTCCGTAACCGCGAAGGGTGATTATGTCCCCATTCCTTACGGTCTTATCGCACTTGATCTCCTCGGCATAATTGAGAAGACACACGCCGCTGCCGATGAGATTCTGCGCCTTATCTCTCGAGAGATTCGCCAAGGACGAAACGACGCAATCAAATCTCGCGGACGCCACGGTATCGGACAAGCTGCGAAATTCCCTTTTGAAGGTGAAGCTCTCATCTATCGCCACCATCTCGACCTTGACCTTATCGTTTCCGATCCGCTCAAGTCCCGATATCATCAGCTTAGCAACACTGTCGATAACAAAAACGTAGGCCATGCGGCTATCCGACACAACGATATCCCCGACCGCCTCACGCTCAACACCGAGCGCGAGAATACTGCCGAGATAATCTCTGTGGGAAAGCTCGCGGTAACCGCTTCCGACAATTTTTACAGCTCTTACAAGCCCGTCGGACTCATCAGCGAAATATTCTTTTAAAAGCTCGGCGGGACTTGGATCAAGTCCGTCGAGATATGCGGGCAAAACAATCAGGCGGCATCTCTCGGCTCCGTCAAATCCGCCGTAAAGAATACCCCTTTTGATCCCCCGCGACGCCAAAAATTTTTCAGCGTAATAGCCTTCCGCGGGAGAGAGGAATTTCGTTGCGGTGAGCATGCCGCCCTCCGACGCCGAAATGTTATCCTCTATCCTCGCTGTAAGCTCCCGATATTCCTGATTCGATCCTGTCATGATCAGAGAATAACGGTTTCAATTACGGTCTCAAGCACGAATATCAATATAAACGTCATGGAAAACGACATATCGATCGGCGTATCCTGAAACCAATTCATTTTCTGGAAAAGCTTTCGCATGGGTTGTATCGCAGGTTCCGTTACAACGTACAAAAACTTGATTATGGGATTATTTCCGTTTACGTTAAACCAACTGAGTATCGCCCGTAAAAACATACAGATCGATATCATCTTGATAAGGTAAAGCGCAAAATAAATCACAACGTATATGGGCTCCGGCAAAATAAACCTCCAAAATTATTAAAGATTATTCCTCGGATTCCTCGTCGCCGTCATCCTCGTCGCCGTAAATTTCCTCAGCGTCGTCGAAGTATTCCTCGGGCTCATCTTCAATTTCATCAATATCTGTTTCGGCATCTACGTCTGCGGGGAAAAGCGCAACAACGTCGTTTGTAATTCTTACAAGCTGACCGTCAAGAGCGTGTACCGCTCCCATCACGTAGTCGAGCATACGAAGGAAATCCTCGCGCTCAAGCTCAGCAGTATCAATAACGCAAACTCTGCCTATCTTGAAGCATTCAACGATCTCCGCGCTGTCGCGATACGTTTCGGGCGCAAAAACAACCTTGTAAAGGGGCTCTTCAACCTCTTCCTCTTCCACAACCTCGGGCTCTTCCTTAACTACGATCACGTCGGACGCATCCGCGCCGTATGTAGAATTGTAATCGTCGCCGTCAACTGCCTCCTCCGAAGCTCCCGTGGGATGATCTCCGTAATAAATGTTGTCGTAATCAACGTCGAAGTCCTCAGCGGGCTCATCCTGCTTACCGAACAACCAAAACTTACCAATCTTGCTCATTAAAACCTCCCGACCTTTCGGCCTTTATTTAAACTAAAATTTAAACCGTATTATTTTTGAACAGCCCGCCGCCGACTCTTACACAAGTCGAGCCGCATTCAACCGCAACTGAAAAGCTGTCCGACATACCCATGGAAAATATCGGCTCGCCGTCTCTTCCAAGCGTTTCCGTCCATATTTTCTCACCAAGCTCACGCGTCAAAGAAAAATACTTGATATACTCTTCTCTCGAGCTGCCCTTCGGCGCCATCGTCATAAAACCGCAAAGCTTTATGTTTTCAAGCCCCGAAATATCTCGGCAAAGCTGCTCGGCATCCTCGGGCATCACTCCGCCCTTGCTCTCTTCCTTAGCGGAATTGATCTCAAGCAGCACGTTCATCACAATGCCATGCTTTTTCGCCTGTCTGTCAATTTCACGCGCAAGCTTCAATGAATCCAGCGAATGGATAAGTGACACCTTATCAATGATATATTTCACCTTATTCGTCTGCAAAGAGCCGATAAAATGAATATTCAGCCCATCGCGATTTATTTTCTCATAGCGTTCAAGCAGCTGCTGAACGCGATTTTCGCCGACGTCGGTAATACCGAGCCCGCGCAAATAATTAATTTCGTCAACGTCCGCGCTCTTGATAGCCGCAAGAAGCACGGTTTTTTCGGGATCCCTTCCCGAGACGCGCGCGGCATCAAGTATTTTTTCTTTTACGTCCGCGACGTTTCTGTCAATGTATGAAAAGTCCACTTCAGTATCCTTCCGCGTTCTATTTTATCAGCTTACCGTCATAAAGGTCTCCGCCGGACACGATAATAAGCTCGCCTCCCGAAAGATAAGGAAACTGTTGCTCCTCCTCTGCGGGATCTCCGTCCTTTACGATAACGTAGCCCGTGCCGTAGCTTATAATTTCAATGCGTCTGAATTTCACGTAGTTTCCGCTCATTACGTAAACTCCCGTGTGATCCGTGTATCCGTCCCGATCAAAATCGAGCGAATGTATCGCCTCCTCGGGAACTCTGAGTCCGTGAACGGAGCTTCTGAGTATCTTTATGCTCGTATATCTTGAAAGCTCAAAGCTCTTGCCGATCTCACTACTCGATAAAACCGCAAACCCCGATTCGCCATTCTCCGATATTTCAATTTTCTCGACCGTCATGGGAATAGAATCATTACCGATCTCCGAAAGATAAACGTCGCAGCTCGAGCCCACGCTGAACGAAGGAATCTCCGCCCGACTTACGGGTACTGCAAGATACCATTTCGAGCCGTAAACCTTCTTTGCCACAGCTCCGTCAAGTCCCGCCTTCACGGGCTCGGCGGTCTTCTCCCTGAACTGCTCCGCAGTCATGGTCATCACGTCGGCGTAATTAAAAGCCGATTCATAACCGTCCACTCCAAATGATACGTAACAGGAACGATCGGCTTTGACAGCTCTGCCTCCGCCCGATGCGTATTTTTCGATAAGTGCTCTCTTCTGCTCCGAAATCGCGTCTGCGGAATTCTTAATAGAATCAAGCTTACCTGTGATCATCTGCTGCTTGCCGAGAAGATCAAGCATTTTGTCGGCGTCGGTATCCGCCATCGGATAATTGCCCGATGCGACCGAGGAAATATACGAGTAGTAGGACGCGTCAAGCGATGCCTTCACTCCCGATATATCCTGTATCCTGTATCCGCCGTCAAGCCCGTCCTTGAGCATTTGTATCTTTCCCGAAAGCTCGGAAATTTCACCTTGAACAGCCCGAAGCTCGCTCATATCTGAAATATTGGTCTTATAAAGCGTCATATATTCCTTGCCGACAGGAATTTTTTCTCCGTCACTGACAAGAAAATCGGCGATCTCACCGTCGCCTGCGGTAATGATCTCCTCGTCTCTGTAAACGTACCCACCGAACGACCAGAAGCTTTTGTCGGTCACCGACTGAGTATTTATCACCGAGATTGACGAGCTTGTTTTACCGAAGATCTGTACTGCAAAGTAAATGATCAGGATCAAAAGAAGGACCGTGGTTATAATGCCAAGACGTCGCTTGTGCTTAAATCGTCTGCTCTCCCCCATTTTTACCTCCGCAAAATTACACTCCGCATTTTTGTACAAATTATATTATAACACATATTTATTAATTAATAAAGTATTTTTGCGAAATGTTTACAATCTCTTCAAATGTTTTCATGCCGTTTTCGTCATTCATAAGGATTTTTTGACAATACGGCTTTTGCGAGAACCACGTATTCTGCCTTTTTGCGTATTTTCTGGTCGCGGTCTTGAGCTTGTCGATGCAGCTCTCAAGTGTGTCACGCCCCTCAATATACGGCAAAAGCTCCTTGTAGCCAATCGCCTGAGCCGCCGTTGCGCTAACCTTGAAAACTCCCGCGTCGTAAAGCCGCCTCGTCTCCTCGACAAGTCCCATATCGATCATCATATCAACGCGACGCTCGATCCGTCCGTAAAGTATCTCGCGATTGGTGTAAAACGGATAAATTATACATGACTCGTATCTGTCCGAAAATTCAGAATTATCTTTATCTACGTCACTCTTTTTTCTGCCCGTCGCCTTTATGATCTCAAGCGCGCGGATAACTCTTTTTACGTTGTTTTTGTGGATCGCTTCTGCACTTTCGGGGTCAAGCTCCGCGAGCATTTGGTGTAGCTTGTCAATACCGCCCTCGGTCAAAGAAAGCTCGGTCAACTCCTTGCGATAGGCGGGATCGCTCGCCGCCTCGTCGCTGTTGCCGCCGCGCAAAAATCTGTCAAGATAAAGTCCCGTTCCACCGCAAAAGATCGGCTTTTTGCCGCGGGAAACAATGTCCGCAACCACCGTCTCGGCGTCCTTGACGTAATCCGCGCAGGAATACGCGACCTCGGGAGGCAAAAAGTCGGTCATGTGATGAGGCACGGCTGCTCGTTCTTCAGCCGTCGGCTTGGCAGTGCCTATATCCATGTCCTTATAAATCTGCATCGAATCACAGCAGATTATTTCACCGTCAATACGTTTTGCAAGCTCAATAGCTAAAGCAGTCTTTCCGCTTGCCGTCGCGCCTACAACACCGTAGATTTTTATTTTTTCACTCATATTTCACCATTTTTTGTGTTTACCTTAACCGTTTTGCTGATTAGGAGAAATTGTTCAAGACAAGGCGCACCGCAAAAAGCAAGGCGCAGGCGTAGTTTCCTACGTCAAGCCGCTTTCGAGGAGCAACGCAGTATTGGACGATTTATACAATCAGCATCGCGTCACCGAAGGAGAAGAAACGATATTCTTCGTTGACCGCCGTATGATATGCTTCCATAACCTTGTCCTGATTATAAAAAGCCGAAACAAGCATAATAAGTGTACTTTCGGGCAGGTGGAAGTTGGTAATAAGCGCATCGACCGCCTTGAACTTATAGCCGGGATAAATGAAAATTCCCGTATCTCCGCTCATCGCACGAACGACACCGTCGGGCGTTGAAACGCTCTCGATAGTACGGCATGAAGTGGTACCGACACAAACTATGCGACCGCCCGCCGCCTTTGCCTCATTGATGATCTTAGCGCTCTCCTCGGAAACCGAAATGTACTCCGTGTGCATTACGTGAGCGTCAATTCTGTCCTCCTTTACGGGACGGAAGGTGCCAAGTCCCACGTGAAGCATAACGGGCGCGATCTTTATTCCCTTTTCTTTGATCTTTTCAAGAAGCTCGGGTGTAAAATGCAAGCCCGCGGTAGGAGCCGCAGCGCTTCCCTCGGTCTTTGCATAAACCGTCTGATAACGGCTGTTATCCGCAAGTCGCTCCGTAATGTACGGGGGGAGCGGCATAAGGCCGATCACGTTGAGGATGTTGTAAATGTTCTCGTATTTTTCTCTGTCATAATCGAATTTTATGTATCTGTTGCCCTCTTCGGTTATCTCGGTCACCTCGCCGAGAAGAAGTCCGTCGCCAAAGACGAGCTTCATGCCAACCTTTGCGCGTTTACCGGGCTTTACAAGACATTCCCACGTGTCAAGCTCCTTCTGACGAAGAAGGAGAAGCTCGATATTCGCTTCCTCTCTGCCTTCAACGTGTCCGTAGATTCTTGCGGGAATAACCTTCGAGTTATTGATCACAAGCACGTCGCCCTCGCGAAGATAGTCTATAACGTCATAAAAATGCTTGTGGTCAATACTTCCCGCCGCTCTGTCAAGCACCATAAGACGGCTTGAATCTCTCTTTTCTGCGGGATGCTGTGCGATAAGTCGCTCAGGCAGATCGTAATAAAAATCCGAGCGCAAAAGGTCGGTCGGAGCTTTTTCATTGATAATTACTTTGTTTTCCATGTTTTCTCTCTGTTTCTGAATTTATTTTCCGAAAATCCTTATTTGACAAAATCTCACAAGCCCTTGACAACCCTAAAAAATTGTGATATTATAGTTACACAGTAATTTTGCATATACTGTTTGATAGAGGTGCGTATCACAACCCGCCGCGTTCAAGGCCGCCGAGGCCGCATGAGATCGCTTTCGGAGTGTGGAACGCCGAGGTGTAGTCCGTTTCGGCGCGGACTATGTCGGTTGTAAGGTTCAGAGCCCTATAACTGTCATCTTTTTAGATGGAGCGCTATCTATTTGTTTATTATAGCACATTTGAATGTTTTTTTCAAGTACCATATAATAAAAACAAATAGGATTTCCGGCGCTTTAGCCGGTTTTTTTATTTATTTTTTCTCAATTGGAGGAGCTTAATTATGAGCAAGCTTAAAAAGAGCATTTTTACAGGCGCGGCAACGGCAATCGTTACCCCCTTCAAAAACAATGAGGTTGACTATGAAGCTTTCGGAAAGCTTATTGAATTTCAGATAAACGGCGGCATCGATGCGCTAGTTATCGCAGGCACTACGGGTGAAGGCAGCACTCTCACACACGAGGAACACTGCCGAGTTATTTCATACGCGGTCGAAAAGATTGACGGACGCGTTCCCGTGATCGCGGGCACGGGCTCTAACGATACCGCTTACGGAATCGAGCTTTCAAAATTCGCCTGCGACGCGGGAGCTGACGCCCTTCTCGTCGTGACGCCCTACTACAACAAGGCGACTCCCAAGGGACTTATCAAGAATTTTATGCAGACGGCTGACGCTGTTGATAAGCCCATTATTCTCTATAACGTGCCCTCAAGAACGGGCTGTAGTATCACAATGCCCGTTTACCGCGAGCTTGCAAAGCACGAAAACATAGTTGCGACCAAGGAGGCGTCGGGTAACCTCTCCCTTATCGCTCAGATAGCCGATGAATGTGGCGACGCGCTCGACATTTATTCGGGCAACGACGATCAGGTGCTCCCCATCCTCTCTCTTGGAGGTAAAGGCGTTATTTCGGTATTTTCAAACATACTTCCCCGTCAGATGCACGACCTCTGTCAGAGCTTCTTTGACGGCGACCTTGCGACCTCAAAAAAGCTCCAGCTCGATTACTTAAAGCTTATAAATTCCCTCTTCATCGAGGTCAATCCCATACCTGTGAAGACCGCCTGCGGTCTTATGGGACTTTGCTCCGAGGAGATGCGTCTCCCCCTCTGTGAAATGGACGAGATAAACCGCGATAAGCTCATTTCCGTGATGAAGGAATATTCCCTTATAAAATAAGACAAAACCTTAAATGAAAGGACTTTGAAAATGATTAAAATTTTGCTCTCCGGATGCTTTGGCAGAATGGGTAGCGCGGTGATCTCCGCCGCGTGCGAAAACGGTAAGATCGAGATAATTTCGGGAGTTGATATAACCGAAGGCGAAAGCTCATTTCCCGTGTATAAAAGCATTTTTGACAACGCGGAGGTGCCCGACGTAATTATAGATTTTTCGCATCACTCTGCCCTTCCCGGTATCTTGAACTATGCCGTAAAAAACAACGTTCCCGTAGTTATCGCGACCACGGGACACAACACGGAAGAAACAAAGCTTATGGAGGATGCATCCGAGCGGATACCCGTATTTTTCTCGAGAAATATGTCTATCGGCGTGAATTTGCTTATTGCTCTCTCGCGCAAGGCGTCCGAATTTTTGGGGCTCGATTATGACGTCGAGATCATTGAAAAGCACCACAGAAACAAGCTCGACGCGCCCTCGGGAACCGCTCTTATGATCGCGGACGCAATAGCCGAGACTCGCGATGACACAAGCTACGTGTACGACAGACACGACCGTCGCGAAAAGCGTTCAAGCGAGGAGATCGGAATCCATGCAGTACGAGGCGGATCGATCATCGGCGAGCATGAGGTGATCTTTGCGGGAAAGGACGAGGTGATCACCATCTCGCATTCCGCGGCATCCCGTTCTCTCTTTGCCGCAGGCGCTATCAAAGCCGCCGAGTTCATTATCGGTAAAGAACCGAATTTGTATAGCATGGATGATTTGTTGAACGAGATAATTTAATTTCAACACGGCGGGGGATTCCCGCCGTGTTTTTGGCCAAATGAAAATTTTCAAAATCCTCTTGACTAATCAAAAATTGTGTGATATAATCATTAAGTCGCAAAAATGCGATGATGCCGGAATGATGGAATTGGCAGACGTGCCGGACTCAAAATCCGGTGGTAGCGATACCGTGCGGGTTCGACCCCCGCTTCCGGCACCAAAACAAAAAAGGAACACCTCTCGGTGTTCCTTTTTTGTTTTGCGGCAGCGATGGGGATAACCCGCAGAAAACCCAACCGTCGGCGTTAGACGGTTGGGTTTTGTTGCGAAGAAACGAAGTTTCTTGCTTTGCGACATTTGATGTCGCGGAAGCGACGGAGCAAAGCTCGGTTCGACCTCCCGTGTAGCCGAGAGGTGTTCCTTTTTGTTTTGCGGCAGCGATGGGGAGAGCCCGCAGAAAAATCAATTTTGCGAATAAAAAGGTGGGCATCTGCCCACCTTTTTATTCGCATATCTCGTATGAAAGATTATACAATCTCTCAATCTTCGCTCGTCTATTGTTACAAATAACCTTCATTTCCTCGATCTGCTCCGCACTGAAGCTATCAAGCTCGCCTTCCTCGAGAAGTCCCTTATACATGTGGTCAAGCACCAACGCGTAATTAATATCGATCGCGCCGATCTTACCGTTCTGGAAACCGATAACGACGTTACTCTGACCGTCGAGCAAGCAATTTACCGCTCTCGCGCCCATCTGGGTTGCAGAAAATCTGTCGCGCAAGGAGGGTGAACCGCCACGAACAACGTGTCCAAGGCGGGCAAATCTCGTATCAATTCCCGTCTTTGCCTTTACCTTTTCAACAAATTCCTCACTGTAATCCTCGCCGTTCTTCTTCGCAACGCCTTCACTGAATACGCAAATAAGTCCGCGCTTGCCGTGATTTCTTGCGCTCTTAAGAACAGAAACCGCATAATCCTCGTCAAAATCAATTTCGGGGATCGCAATAATAACCGCGCCCGCAGCAATACCCGCATAAAGAGCAATGTTTCCGCAATCGCGTCCCATAACCTCAACTACGTTACATCTCGCATGAGATTCACAGGTCTCGCGCAAGCTATCCACAAGAGAAACCACCGTATTCATAGCCGTGTCAAAGCCGATAGTGTATTCAGTTGCCGTAATGTCGTTGTCGATCGTACAAGGAATACCAACCGTGGGTATTCCGTGATTCGTAAGCGCAGTAGCGCCTCTGAACGTACCGTCACCGCCAAGAGCAACGACCGCGTCGATGCCAAGCTTTTTACAATTTTCAACCGCGCGGCTCATTCCCGCCTCGGTCTGAAATTCAGGGCAACGGGAAGAATAAAGAATAGTGCCGCCGTGTGTAATGATATTCGAAACCGCATGTGTATCAAGCGGAATCACGTTTCCGTTTATAAGTCCGTTATATCCCTCGCGTATTCCAACTACCTCGATGCCCTCCGCCATCGCCTTTCTGGCTACAGCGCGGATAGCAGCATTCATACCGGGAGCGTCACCGCCCGACGTGAGAATACCGATCTTTTTAAATTTTGCCATAGTATGTGCCTCCGTTTGACGCAATTCGTCTGTTTTTGCGTCAATAAACAATAATGTATATATTCTAATACATTTTTCGAAATAAATCAAGTAGCAAATCGAAATTTATCGAAAATATACCAACAGTCTTACTCCATGCCCAAAAGAGCGTCGAGCATAAAACACACCGCGAATCGGCGTATCTGCTCCCTTGTGGCTCCCTCGTCGAATGAAAGCCGCGTGACATTCTCTCTGCAGACGTCCGACACGCAAACGAACACCGTGCCAACGGGGTTTTTTTCATCTCCACCCGTAGGACCCGCGTAGCCCGTAACACTCACACCGAGGTCAGCTCCGAGCCGCTCTCTCGCCCCGCGCGCCATCTCACACGCAGTATATTCACTTACCGCCGTGTGTGCTTCAAGCGTCCCTTGGGCAACTCCGAGCATTTTTTTCTTGACGTCGTTCGTATAAGATATTACGCCGCCGAGATAAACGGCAGAAGCACCCGAAATTTCAGTTACCGACGCACCGAAAAGACCGCCCGTGCAGGATTCTGCACTTGCGACGGTTTTCCCTTTGTCCGTAAAGGATAGCACCAAGCTTCTCGCCGCTCCTTCAAGGTCTGCTTTTTCGATATCTGCTAATGAAATTTTTAACTTCCGAGCTATCATTTTTCGTCCCTTTTGTCAATCGTAACCGTCATTCTGTTGTACGGAATAACTATACCTTCCTCGCCGAATTTCTGTACGATCTCTTCCATAAGATTGAACTTGAGCGTCCAGAAATCGCTTCCCTTACACCACACTCTCAAGGTTATGCAAAGTGAGGAATCGCGAAGCTCTGTAAGTCTTATGAAGGGAGCTTTATCCGTGAGGATCTCTTCATGCGCCGCAATAACGCCGTTGATGATTCCCTTTATTTTCTCGACGTCGCTACCGTATTCAACGTTGAACTGAAGATCGAGTCGTCTTGTATCCTTAGTCGAATAGTTCACAAGAGTCGAGGTCGTAAGCGAGCTGTTGGGAATAACGATGGTCTTGTTGTCGGGAGACGTGAGCGTAGTATAGAACACGCCCATATCGGTAACGGTGCCGCTGTAATCACCCGACTCGATATAATCATCGAGCTTGAAGGGCTTGAAAACAAGGATCATAAGTCCCGACGCGAGATTCGAAAGAGTTCCCTGAACCGCAAGCGAGATAGCAACGCCGACGCTTCCTATCACCGCCACAATAGACGCCATGGGTACGCCCATAATAGCAACCAGAAGCACTACGAGGGAAACGTTGAGCGCGATGCCGACAAACGCAACGATAAATTTCTTCGCCATAGGATCTGCGCGATCGAGCGATTTGCTCTTTCTCATCTTTTTCAAAAGCAGCTTAATAAGAACTCTGCCTATGATAAGAACCAATATGCTGAGTAAAATTTTCAATGCGATGTCAACACAGATATGAACGACAGAATTCCATATCGCCTGCCAATTTACTTCCATAATTTTATTCTCCTTAAATCTAAAGCTCAAATATACTGTAATTATATCACAAAGAAAAATCCGTGTAAATACAATTAAGCAAAAAAATATTGCATTTTTGTGTTTTTTAGTGTATAATAGAATTAAGTATGCAAAAGAGAGGTGGATTTTTCTTGAAAAAATGCAATAACTGTCCCAGAAATTGCGTCACTGACAGAATTGATTCCCTCGGATTTTGCAAAATGCCAAATGAAATTTACGTATCGAAGCACATGCTTCACAAATGGGAGGAGCCCTGCATCTGCCAAGAAAACGGCGCGGGAACGATATTCTTCTCGGGCTGCAATCTTCGCTGCGTATTCTGTCAGAATAAAAAGATCAGCCGAGGCGTCACGGGGAAAAAATGCTCACCCGAGGAGCTTGTCGACATAATGCGCGGACTTGCACAAGACGGAGCGTCATGCATCGAGCTTGTCACCCCCACGCATTTTACGGAAGCTCTTATCCCCGTATTGCAAAAGGCAAGACAAGAAATTCCCCTCCCCTTCGTATGGAACTGCGGCGGATACGAGAGCGTCGATATGCTAAAGAAGCTCGAAGGCCTTATTGACATTTACATGCCCGACATTAAATACTTTTCACAGGAGCTGTCGCTTAAATACTCAAACGCGAGGGATTACTACAAAAAAGCAAAGCCCGCTCTGCTCGAAATGCTCCGACAGGTCGGTCGCCCCATTTTTGACGAGCGCGGAATGATGAGATCGGGCGTTATTGTGCGCCACCTCGTTCTCCCCGCGTGCCGACACGACTCGATCGCTCTTCTCACTGATCTTGCAAACACTCTCGACTCAACAAAAGACGTAATTTTGAGTCTTATGAGCCAATACACACCCGAATTTTACGATATAGGTGACGGCGGTCACAAAAATCTTTGCCGAAAGCTGACGGACTTTGAATACTCAAGCGTTCTCTCAACAGCTCAAGCCCTCGGTTATGACGGTTATTTTCAAGGCAAGGAATCCGCCAGCGCCGCATACACACCCGAATTTTAGCATCCAAAAGGAGTAAATATATGAAGCATAAAAAGAAGCATCAGAAATACAAGAAAAAAATGACGAAAAAAGAATTGCACACCGAAATCAAAAACATCTTTTTGGTTATTGTCGGCTCGATAATTCTCGGCCTCGGTACGGGTATATTTCTCGTTCCGTTCAACATTATCGCCGGCGGAGTGACAGGTATCGGAATCGCCCTCGATTCCGCTCTTTCCCCCACCATCCCAAGTTCTGTAATAGCTGTACTTGAAGGCTTCAGTCTTACGGTAATGGATGTCTACGTAGCGCTGCTTACGTGGCTTATGTTCTTCATCGGTCTGTTCATCCTCGGTAAGAACTTCGCCATAAAAACCCTGATCTCCTCCATCTTCTATCCCATTTTCTTCTCGCTGGCAAGCCGACTTATTTCCAACGATATCATGGGCGGCTTCTTCAACCTTAAGAACAGCGCGAACCCCGACCTCGCTCTTCTCTTGGCTGCCGTTTGCGGCGGCGCGCTCGTGGGCGCAGGATGCGCGATCACGTTTATGGGTGGCGGATCAACGGGAGGCGTCGATATAATCGCGCTTTCGATCTGCAAATTTTTCAAGCGTCTTAAAAGCTCCGTTGTCATCTTCTGCGTGGACGCGGCGGTGATTCTCATCGGTATGTTCGCGCTCAAGAATTTCACGCTCTCTCTTATAGGCGTTGCGTCCGCTATGGTTTGCGCAATGGTTATTGACAACCTCTTCGTAGGAAGCTTCAAGGCGTTCAAGGCAGATATCATCTCACCGCGCGCCGACGAGATCAACGAAATGGTCAGAAAAAAGCTCAACCGCACAACTACGTTCATCAACGTTATCGGCGGATATTCGGGTGAAAAGAAAAAGATGGTCATGGTTACCTTCACCATCCGCGAATATTCCGAGGTACTCAATATAATCAACACGGTAGACCCGGACGCGTTCGTAACTATATCAAACGCTCACGAGATCAACGGAGAGGGCTGGACCTTCAACACCAAGAAGGAAGGCAAGAGCCGCGGTCAGCTCGAGCAGGAAAAAAAGCAAAACGTCAACTCTGACGATCACCAATAAAAAAATCGCACGGATTAGCGTGTTATCCTTAACGGAGACCACGCTAATCCGTGCAATTTTTTATTTATTTTTATCGGGATTTATTATCTTGTATATAAGCGAAGCAAACTCCGCTCTTTCGGGATATTCTTCAAGATCAAGCTCCTGAAGCTCTGTAAAAACATTCTCAAGAGTAAGGGATCCGATATACTCACTTTCCTGAAGGATCATAACCGTCTTGATGACTGCGGACATAAACAGCATATCCTCATCGGGATCCGCTGTATACATATCAAGCGTGATCGGATATTCTGCGCCGTCATCAGTGACCGTCTTCGCGATTTTCCCGTACTTTGGTATCTCTGTATCCCTGAGCTTCAGCTCATAGCAAACCGTCATTGTATAACCGCTCGTGCCGTTTCTTACGGTCTCATCGGGCTCGGTCATACCTCCCGATGCCTCACTCTGCCGAGCGTATCCGATAAGACGGTATTCTTCAACGTATCTGCTGTCGAACTCTACCGTAGCGGTAATATCGCCAAAATCGTAATACTGCTTGAAAAGCTCACTGCCAAGAACCTTCTCGCCCTCGCTCTCGCAATCGATATAGTAATATCTGCCATTGCCCTTGCTTGCGAATTGTTCAAGCTTTTCGTTTTTGTAGTTACTGTAGCCGAGGCCTAAAACGTCGGTATATATTCCCTCACTCACCATTTTTTCGGTTATCGAGGAAAGCTTGCCGGGAATGTCGCCGTCGGAAACAATAATAACTCTGTTATTGCCGCCCTGGATAAAATGCCTCTTGGCAATATCATACGCGGCTTGAATATCTGTGTTCGTATTTGTATCGCCCGTTATTTCAATACTGTCAAGCGCCTCAAGGATCTGATCAGACCAGTCTCCTCTGCAGCCGCTGAGAACGATCTCGGACGTGCCCGTGCTGGTCACGATAGAAATCGTATCGTATATATCTATCGAGGACACGAAATGCGGAAAGACTTTCTTGAATAGCGGAAGAACGTCCACTCTTGCCATGGATTCCGAAATGTCAATACAGAAAACCAGATTGTTGGGAAGTGTGGATACCGCCTCCTGTCTTCTTACGGTGAATCTGTAGATCAAGGTGTCTTCATTCCACGGACAGTCGAACAAGCTCTCGCCTATACCCTCCGCCATTGAATGAATATTTGTTGAAAGATCAAAATAATTGATGAATTCCTCAACGTTGAAGCCGTAGCTGCATTTCTTTATCTGATCGAACGTATAATTTCTGTTGACAAGCGTTCTGAAATACAGATAGGAGGATATACCGGAATTCATAACTACGGAAGAGATGGGGGCATCTTCAACCTTAACGAACTTGTTTTCCGATTTTTCTTCCGACTCGGTATTAGCGGAGGTTATCTCCTCACTGTTGTTTTCATGCTTATCCTTGTCGTTTTTGTTGGGAGTGCCGTGACTTACC
The DNA here is from genome assembly GCA_045632305.1 of Eubacteriales bacterium. GTDB lineage: Bacteria > Bacillota > Clostridia > Oscillospirales > CAG-272 > SVTX01. Next base: position 42,626 of record JAZQWL010000020.1, read on the forward strand.
GAGGAATTATTCGTATGGTCCTCGGTGAAAATTCCCACCTTGCGATTTGAGCAGCCCGAAAGCACTAAAATCATAACCGCCAACAGGACGCATATTATTCTTTTGTTCATTTTAAAGGCCGCCTCCCTTCACCGTTACATACACAGTAATAATATCACATTTTTTGATTTATGTCAAGCAAATATTAAATTCACTGTCGAAAACGGGCGAAAAATTCGCTTATTACGATTAATTACCGAAAAATTTAAGCTTTTCCTATTGTAAAATAAAAAAACATCTGTTATAATATTATTTTGGAAACATAAATTCATTATTTTAGAAAGGCATGCTGCCCATTCGCAGTATGTAAGGGTAAAAAAATGGAAAACAAGGGTAAGTATTATATAACTACCGCAATCGCTTATGCGTCAAGAAAGCCCCACTTTGGCAACACATACGAAGTAATCGCAACCGACGCTATGGCAAGATACAAGAGAGCGTGCGGCTACGACGTATTCTTCTGCACGGGTACTGACGAGCACGGTCAGAAGATCGAAAACTTGGCTAAAGACGCGGGCATCACTCCCAAGGCATACGTTGACGGCGTTGCGGGTGAGATCAAAAACGTTTGGGACGGAATGAACACAAGCTACGACTACTTCATCCGTACAACTGACGATTACCACGAAGCGGCAGTAGCGAAGATATTCAAGAAATTCTTCGAGCAGGGCGACATATACAAGGGCAAATACGAGGGTTGGTACTGTACTCCCTGTGAATCATTCTTCACAGAAACTCAGGCAGAGGGCGGCAAGTGTCCCGACTGTGGCCGTGAGGTACAGAAGGCAAGCGAAGAGGCATACTTCTTCAAAATGTCAAGGTATGCTGACAGACTTATGAAGCACATTGACGAGAACCCCGACTTTATTCAGCCCGAATCAAGAAAGAAGGAAATGGTAAACAACTTCTTAAAGGCAGGTCTTCAGGACCTTTGCGTTTCAAGAACCTCCTTTACATGGGGTATTCCCGTAAGCTTCGACCCCAAGCACGTAACCTACGTTTGGCTTGACGCGCTTACAAACTATATCACAGCTATCGGCTACGATCCCGATAAGTCATTCGAGGAACAGAGCGAGCATTTCAAAAAATACTGGCCCTGCGACGTTCACGTTATCGGTAAGGATATTCTCCGTTTCCATACAATTTACTGGCCTATCTTCCTTATGGCCCTTGACATTCCTCTCCCGAAGCAGATCTTCGGTCATCCCTGGTTCAACTTCGGAGCAGATAAGATGTCAAAATCCCGCGGAAACGTTATTTACGCGGACGAGCTTGCAACACGCTTTGGCACTGACGGCGTAAGATACTATGCTCTCTCCGAAATGCCTTTTGGTAGCGACGGCAGTATCACTTACGAAACAGTTATCAAGAGATACAACACAGACCTCGTAAACAATCTCGGTAACCTTGTAAAGCGTACACTCGATATGCAGAAGAAGTATTTCGACAAGGTAATTATGGCTCCCACAGTAAAGGAAGAGCTTGATGACGAGCTTGTTGCAAAGTGCGTTGATACATTTGCAAAGTACTGCGCTAATATGGATACGTTCCACATCGCAGATGCGCTCGAGGTTGTGTTCGACATGCTCTCAAGAGCAAACAAGTACATCGACGAAACAACTCCCTGGGTGCTTGCAAAGGACGAAGCAAAGCACGAGCGACTCGGCACAGTTCTCTACAACCTCCTCGAAACAATTCGTTGGGGTGCTGTAATGCTCGCTCCTTTCATTCCCGCAACCTGCGAGGAAATTCTTTCCCAGCTCGGCACGGACAAGATTGGCTTTGATACTATCGGCACAACAGAAAACTTCGGCGGTATGGTTGCAGGCAACACAGTTGGCGACTCCCGTGTAATGTTTGCAAGAATCGACGAAGCAAAGATGCTCGCTGAACTCGAAGCAGAAATGGAAGCTAAGAGAATTGCGGCTGAAAAGGCAGAAAAGGCAAAGGAAAAGCCCGAGGGCTGCGCTATTATCGGCATTCAGGATTTCATGAACGTTGAGCTTCGCACAGCGCAGATCATTGAATGCGAAAAGGTTCCGAAGGCAAAGAAGCTCTTAAAGCTCCAGATCGACCTCGGCTACGAAAAGCGTCAGGTAGTTTCCGGTATTGCTAAGTACTACACACGCGAGGAGCTTATCGGCAAAAAGGTTATCGTTGTAGCTAACCTCTCCCCCGCAACACTCTGCGGAATCGAATCCAACGGTATGATCCTCGCCTCCGGTGAAGAAGACGTACGCGTTGTATTCCTCCACCCCGATACACAGCTCGGTGAAAGAGTAAGATAATTAAACTCAAAATTAAAAGGACGAAGAAATTCTTCGTCCTTTTTTATTCAAATTTTTCTTTATTTTCAAAGAAATCTCTTGACTTCTTAATTTGTTTGTGCTACAATATCGTTAACTCGTTAATTATTAACCCGTTAACTTTTTGCACGGAGGCAACAAATGCACGAAAACAAATATAAGGAGCTTATAATACTGCTCTGGCAAACGAACATTTTACACAGAAAGCTTGCCGAGAAGCGCGCGGCGAATATGGATCTTCAGCCGTCCCAACACAGAATGCTTATGTATCTTTCAAAGACGGAGGTAGCCCCTTCGCAATGTGAAATAGCAAAGAAATTTGAGATAAGTCCCGCCGCGGTTTCAAACACACTTAAAAAGCTTGAAAAAATGGGATACGTTGAAAAAGCTTCGCTTTCGGATGAGGGCGACGGCAGAGTCAACGAAATAAAAATAACCGAAAAAGGAAAAGAGGAAGCGGACAATACACGCGAATATTTTTCCTGCATCGACAAGGCGATGTTCGATGGATTTACCGACGAGGAGCTTAACACTCTCCAAGCGCTCCTGAAAAAAGCGTGCGACAATCTCCAAGCCACCGCCGAAGCTTCACAGGAGGACGCAAATCAATGAAAAAATGGACTAAATATATAAAGCCGTATACTAAATATTTCATACTCGGCCCGCTCTGTATGATAATCGAGGTCATAGGCGAGATCTTAATGCCCATATTCCTTGGCACGGTGATCGACTCCGCGCTCGCGGGCACCCTCACCGTCGGAAGATCCCTCGGCGTAATGGGTCTTATGATACTGACTGCGGTAATCATGATGCTCGGCGGACTTGGCGGATCGTATTTTGGAGCAAAGGCAAGCGTAAATTTTGCGACCGATATACGTCGCGACCTTTTCTCAAAGGTACAGCTCTTCAGCTTCGCCAACATCGACAAATACTCCACGGGCTCTCTCGTTACACGTCTTACCAATGACGTTTCTCAGGTGCAGATGATGGTAAACATGGCTCTCCGAATGATGCTCCGCGCCCCCGGTATGCTTATCGGTGCTATCATCATGGCTGTAAGAAAGAGCCCCAGTCTCTCAACCGTGCTTCTCATTACCCTCCCCCTGCTTATTCTTTCCATTATATTTATTATCGCGCGCGGCATGCCCCTCTTTGCCAAGCGTCAGGAAAAGGTTGACGCGATAAACTCCACAGTTCAGGAAAACATAACAAACGTACGCGTGGTAAAATCCTTTGTACGCGAGAGCTTTGAGGAAGAAAAGTTCAACACCGCAAACAAGAACCTCAAAAATTCGGGCATGTCCGCTATGAAGAACATGATCCTTATGAGCCCCTTCCAGACCTTCTTTATGTATCTTACCACGATCCTTGTTATCTGGTTCGGCTCGATACTCGTTATAAACAACCTCGGTAATCCCGACGGATTTTCCGCGGGCGACCTCTCCGCGTTCACTATGTACGTGTCCCAGATCCTTCATTCGCTTATGATGGTAACCATGATGCTCATGTTCTCCTCCCGCGCATTCGCTTCGGCAAGAAGAATTTCCGAGGTGCTTGACGAGGAGATCGACATAAAGGATCTTGAAAGCGCAGATAACGATGCCGTTATCAAACGCGGTCAGATCGAATTTCGAAACGTTTCCTTCCGTTATTATAAGAACAGCGCGGAGCCCGTGCTTGATAATGTTAATCTGGAAATCAAAGCCGGATCTACAGTCGGAATCATCGGTTCAACGGGCTGCGGCAAGACCACTCTCGTTTCCCTCATTCCCCGTCTTTACGATGCCGACGATGGAGAGATCCTCATCGACGGCAGAAATATCAAGGACTACACTCTCTACAATCTCCGCGAGGGCGTCGGCATGGTGCTTCAGAAGAACGTGCTTTTCTCGGGAACTATTAAAGAAAATCTTCTCTGGGGCAAGGAGGACGCGACTGACGAAGAAATTTATGCCGTTGCCGAAAGCGCGCAGGCGCACAAATTTGTCGATAACTTCACTCATCAGTATGAAGCTATACTCGGTCAGGGCGGCGTAAACGTTTCGGGCGGACAGAAGCAGCGTCTCTGTATCGCTCGTGCGCTCCTCAAAAAGCCAAAGATCCTCATTCTCGACGACTCCACAAGCGCGGTCGACACAGCAACCGAGGCAAATATCCGTAAGGCGTTCAAAAACGAGCTTGCGGACACGACGAAGATCATTATCGCTCAGAGAATTTCCTCTGTCAAGGATGCCGATATGATCGTGGTTATGGACGACGGCAGAATCACGGGCATCGGCGACCATAATACCCTGATGCAGACGAATATCGAGTATCAGGAGATCTACAACTCCCAGAACGACAGAAAGGAGGGGTAAGGCAATGGCAAGAACACTCGAACAGCTCCAAAAGCAGTATAACAGCCACGCAAAGCCGGGCAGACCGATGATGGGACGTCCGGGCGGCCCTCGAGGACACATGCGCGGCATGGGCGGCAAGCCCAAGGATATGAAGAAGACGGTAAGCCGTATTCTTTCATATATCGGCAACTACAAATATCTTCTCATTGTAGTATTCCTCTTTATGCTCCTCAACACGGTAACCTCACTTATAGGCGGATATATGACGCGTCCGATACTCAACCGCCTCTCGGTTTTAGCGGGCTTTGAGATCGATGAGTCCTCCCTCTCCTCTCCGATATACAAATTCGCAGACTCGCTTATCCTTACCTTCAAGGACGGCATGGGCAACTTTATAAGCTCCCTTGTAGGTGATTCCTACAACGCGGCGGCAACAGCGACTCTCTCGTATATCGCATCTGCGCTCATAATTTTAGCTTCCGTTTATCTTATTACTATTCTCACGACCTATATTCAGGCGAGAATAATGCTCACGATCTCCCAAAATTCACTTGAAAAGATAAGAGTTGACCTCTTCAAAAAGCTCCAGAAGCTCCCCGTAAAATACTTTGACACCCACCCCACGGGCGAGGTTATGTCCCGCTTTACGAACGACGTCGACAGCATCGACACCATGCTCAACAATTCGCTCACGAGCATTGTTTCGGGCGTGATCACGCTTATCGGTACGTTTATATTTATGATAACCACGAGCTTCTGGCTAACGCTCGTTACGGTCTGCTTTATTCCCGTATTTTTCATGGGCGGTATGGCGATCGCGAAGAAATCAAGAAAATTCTATTCGGGACAGCAGGCAGCTCTCGGCGCGGCTAACGGATATATTGAAGAGACCGTTACAGGACAGCGAGTTATCAAGGTGTTCAACCACGAGGACACCTGCATCGAGGAATTCTCGGCGCTCAACGAGGATCTGCGAGACAAGCAGCTCAAATCCCAATTCTACGGCGGTATTATGGGCCCCATTATGGGAAATACCAGCCAGATAAGCTATGCCGTCACCATCGGCCTTGGCGGAATCCTCATGTGCCTCGGTCGTCTTGACCCCGGCGCGCTATCGGTTTTCGCAAACTATTCCCGTCAGTTCAGTATGCCTATTAACAACCTCTCCTCCCAGACCACCGCTATCTTCTCCGCCCTTGCGGGCGCGGAACGCGTTTTCGCGGTGATGGACGAAACCCCCGAGATGCCCGACGCTAACGATGCAAATCAGATGGAAGGAATGCGCGGCGACGTGGTTTTCGACAACGTCACCTTCGGTTATAATCCCGACAAGGTCATTCTCAAAAATCTCACTCTCTACGCTCACCCCGGTCAGAAGATCGCGTTTGTCGGTTCAACAGGCGCGGGCAAGACCACGGTCACAAACCTCCTCTCCCGCTTCTACGACATTGAATCGGGAAGCATTACGATCGACGGCGTAAGCATCAAGGACATCGGACGCGACGCGCTCCGCTCACACATCGCAATGGTGCTTCAGGACACCCACCTTTTCACGGGTACGGTTATGGAAAACATTCGTTACGGACGTCTTGACGCGACCGACGAAGAAGTAATCGAAGCGGCAAAAACCGCATCCGCTCACAGCTTTATTATGAGACTTTCCGACGGATACAACACGATGCTCGAGGGCGACGGAGCAAACCTCTCGCAAGGTCAGAGACAGCTTCTCAACATCGCCCGCGCGGCTCTCTCAAAAGCCCCCATCCTCGTTCTCGACGAGGCGACAAGCTCGGTCGACACAAGAACCGAGCGCCATATCGAAAAGGGTATGGATCGCCTGATGAAGAATCGCACGACCTTCGTTATTGCGCACCGACTTTCCACCGTTCGCAACTCAAACGCCATTATGGTGCTTGAAGCGGGCGAGATAATCGAGCGCGGAACTCACGAGCAATTACTCGATCTCGGCGGCAGATACTACGAGCTTTATACAGGTAAGCGCGAGCTTGATTAAAATAAAAAAACGCATCTGCAATGGGTGATGTTCTTAGCGGAGAATTTGAAATCTCTCGCTAAGTGCGAGCATCGCATTTGACCGGTCAAACGTACTTGGGCTAAGCCCAAACCCTTATACAAACAGAAAGAGCAAGCACACAGGATTAAATCTTGTATGTCTGCTCTTTTTCTGTTGGTTTTAGTTTAGAGCTATAAGGCTCGCTTTGCTCGCCGTTATGAGTTTGCTACGCAAACGTTATGATATGATTGCCCATCAATTTTTAAACTTGGCGAAGCCAATCATAACAATGCGTAGCATTTCATAACTCACAACTTGCCCGCAAGGGCAATCATAACTTAGCGTGATTTGTCCGCTTGGGACATCACGCTAACCGCAGGTGCGTTTTTATGCCTTCTAAAAAGTAAATAAATTGTTAATTTTTATTTTTTCTTCGTCGAAACGGGTGGATTTTTGTGTCAAAAAGAACGAATTTCAGAGATATTTGTAACTGTGAATTTTAACTGAAATTCCCTCTTACAGCTCGGGAAAAAGATAAACAAAAACTGTTTATTTTGTGCAATTTGCTATTTTAAAAAATCCAAAAAATCCTCTATTTTTCGAGGCTATTTTCCCCAGCGTTAAAAAAATAACTCGTGAAAATTGATATAATATATAATAAAAGATGAAGGAAAATTTGTCAAAAATCTCACGATTGCCACAAATTCGTTAAATAATTGTCACCAATTTTGATAAATTTTTATCTTTTGGCTTTTTTTGGTTAAAACGCCAAAAAACCACCTGAAAATTTCGTATATTTTTTTAGAGTATTTTTAATGAAAGGTATTGAAAAAATTGCGAAAATTTGATATAATAGATTCTGAAGAAGAATATTTTCAGGTCACCCCCTGAAAAAAACTGCATTTTGGAGGAAAAACACATGAAAATTCTGGTTATCAATGCCGGAAGCAGCTCCCTCAAATATCAGCTTTTTGATATGGAGAACGGCAACGTTCTCGCAAGAGGTCTCTGTGAAAAGATCGGACTTACCGGCGCTATCACTCACAAGCGTCCCGGCAAGGAAAATTACGCAACAGATCATCCGATGCCCACTCACAACGAAGCTATCGCTCTTGTGCTCAAGCTTCTCACAGACCCCGAGCTCGGAGTTATTTCAAGCGTTGACGAAATCTCCGCCGTAGGTCACAGATTCGCGCACGGCGGCAAGATCACAAAATCCTGCGTTCTCGGTGAAGAGGAGCTCAAGTACATTGAATCCATCATCCCGATCAATCCCCTTCACGGCCCGCCCGCACTCAAGGGTGTAGCGGCATGCAAGGCAATTATGCCTGACAAGACAATGGTTGGTGTATTCGATACATCCTTCTACTCCGGCTTTGACAAGAAGACTTATATGTACGCACTCCCCTACGAGTGGTATGAAAAGTACGGTGTTCGTCGCTACGGCTTCCACGGAACGTCTCACAGATTCGTTTCCGCAAAGGCGTGCGAGTTCCTCGGCCTTGACTACAACACAACTAAGATAGTTTCCTGCCACATCGGCTCCGGCTCCTCTATTACAGCCGTTGCAAACGGTAAGGCAGTTGATACATCCCTCGGCTTCACCCCTCAGGAAGGTTTGCCCATGGGTACAAGATGCGGTTCTATCGACCCCTCGATCGTTCCCTACATCATCGAGCAGACAGGCATGTCCGCTGCAGAGGTTAACGATATCATGAACAAGAAGTCCGGTCTTCTTGGTGTATCCGGTGTTTCCAACGACGCTCGTGACGTTTGGGTAGCTGCTGACGCAGGCAACGAAAGAGCAAAGCTCGCTATGGACCTCCTCGTTCACAACGCAAAGAAGATCGTCGGCTCCTACGTAGCTGAAATGAACGGCATCGACGTTCTCATCTTCACAGCAGGTCTTGGTGAAAACGACCGTTTGGTTCGTGAAATGGTTTGCGAAAACATGGAATTCTTCGGAATTGAATTCGACAAGGAATGGAATATGACTTGTCCTCGTGGTGAAAACACAGTTCTCTCCACTCCCGACTCCAAGGTTAAGGTCGTTGTAATCCCCACAGACGAGGAATACATGATCGCCTCCGACACATACGAGCTTGTAAAGTAAGCTCCCCCACTTAGTAAATACTTTTTAGTATTTAAATAAATCGGTTTTTTAAAAAATTTTTATATTTGAAAGGACGAAAACAAAATGGCACAGTCTTCTTTTGAAATCAAAAAGGAAATCTGCGACATAGGTAAGAGAATCTATGATCACGGTTTCGTAGCAGCAAACGACGGTAACATCTCCGTTAAGGTAGGACCTAACGAGTTCTACTGCACACCTACAGGTGTATCCAAGGGTTACATGACACCCGACATGATCATCAAGGTTGACGCTGAAGGTAACAAGCTCGACGGTAGACTTAATCCTTCCTCCGAAATCAAGATGCACATGAGAGTCTACAGAGAAAGACCCGACGTTAACGCAGTTGTACACGCTCACCCCCCTGTAGCTACAGCTTTCACAGTAGCAGGCGTTGAGCTCGACCAGTACATCCTCCCCGAAGCAATCCTCACAATCGGTAACGTTCCCACATGTGACTACGGTATGCCCTCCACAATGGAAATTCCCGATTCCCTTATGCCCTACATTCAGAAGCACGATGCATTCCTTCTTAAGAACCACGGCGCTCTTACAGTAGGTAACACTCTTCTCAGAGCATGCTTCACAATGGAAGAAGTTGAATTCAACGCAAAGATCAACCTCTTCGCTCGTCAGATCGGCGCAGGCGCTAACAGCCGCATCGATGAAATTTCTTGCTACGAGCTTGAACGCCTTATGGAACTCCGCAAGAAGATGGGTCTTCCCGGTAAGCACCCCGGTTGTAAGTCTTGTCCTAACAACGGCACATCCAACTGCAAGTGCAAGGACAACGGCGGCAGCTGCAACTGCGGTAGCCACACAAAGCCCCAGGGTGACGACCTTGTAGCTGACATCACAAGAAAGGTTCTCGCTGCTCTCGGTAAATAATTCGATGGCGAAAGCTTCATTTATTATTAAATAACGAATTTTTTGAAAGGAGCGTCCGAAGACATGATAAACAATCTTACAGAGGCACAGGTTCGTGAAATCGTTTCAAGAGTTGTGTCCGAGTATAACAAGCCCACTCCCGCGGCACCCGCTAAGGATTGGGATGCTACGCAGTATCACGGACGCAAGCTCATCGGTATTTACGCGACAATGGAAGAAGCTATTGACGCGGCAAATAAGGGATATAAAGCAGTTCGCGCTATGTCCGTAGCAGAACGTGAAAAAATCGTTACAGCGATCCGTGAGCTCACAAGAGCTGAGGCAAGAAACATGGCAGCCCTCGGTGTTGCTGAAACAAAAATGGGTAGAGTTGACCACAAGTATGCAAAGCATCTTCTCGTGGCTGACAAGACACCCGGTACCGAAGATATCGTATCTGAAGCTAAGACAGGTGATAACGGTCTTACACTTACAGAAATGGCTCCCTTCGGTGTAGTTGGTGCTATCACACCCTCTACAAACCCCTCGGAAACGGTAATCTGCAACAGTATCGGTATGATCGTTGCGGGCAACGGCGTTGTATTCAACCCCCACCCCGGCGCGATCGCAACATCCAACTATGCAGTTGACCTTGTTAACCGCGCAGTCAGATCTGCAGGCGGCCCCGAGGTTTTGGTTGCAAGTGTAGTTAAGCCCACACTTGACACCGCAAACGTAATGTACAAGCATCCTTTGATCAAGCTCCTCGTATGTACGGGCGGCCCCGGCGTTGTAAAGGCAGTTCTTTCCTCCGGCAAGAAGGCAATCGGCGCAGGCGCGGGCAATCCCCCCGTTATCGTAGACGATACGGCTGATATCGATAAGGCGGCTAAGGATATTATTGACGGATGCACGTTCGACAACAACCTTCCCTGCATCGCAGAAAAGGAAGTGTTCGTATTCGACAACGTTGCAGACAGACTCATTGCAGGTATGATTAAGGCAGGATGCTACAAGCTCACACGTGAGCAGGCAGATAAGCTCGCATCCGTAGTTCTTGATAAGAAGGAAAACCCCAAGACAGGTAAGATCTCTTACGCTGTTAACCGTGACTGTGTTGGACGTGACGCGGCAGTTCTTCTTTCGAAGATCGGCATAAACGTTGGTCCCGAGATCCGTTGCGCGATCGCTGAGGTTCCCTTCGACCACCTCTTCGTTCAGGAAGAGCTTATGATGCCGATCCTCGGTATCGTTCGCGTACGCGACATTGACGAAGCCATCGATCTCGCAGTTAAGGCAGAGCATGGCAACCGTCATACAGCACACATGCACTCCAAGAACATTGACAACCTTACAAGATTTGCAAGAGAGGTTGAAACTACTATCTTCGTTAAGAACGCGCCCTCCTATGCCGGCATCGGCTTCGGCGGCGAAGGTCATGCAACGTTTACGATTGCAGGTCCTACGGGCGAAGGTATTACGTCCGCTCGCAGCTTTACAAGAAAGAGACGCTGCGTAATGGTGGACAACTTCAGAATTATCTGATAGAATCTCACGAAAGGAAATTGATAAAATGGATATTTCTGCTTCCCAGATCGAAAGCATCGTAAGAAGCGTGATCCAGTCCATGGGTGTTTCCTCAGCTCCTGCAGCAGGCAACATTCCCAAGACAGCTCACGTAGCAATGCTTACAGGTCCCAAGAAAATTGAAGTGAAGGAATTCCCCATCCCCGAGCTCGGCGATAACGACATTCTCGTTAAGGTTGAAGGCGCGGGCGTATGCGGAACTGACGTTCACGAATGGAAGATGGACCCGTTCGGACTTATCCCCGTTATCCTCGGTCACGAGGGTACAGGTGAGGTAGTAGCCGTTGGTAAAAACGTAAAGGTTGATACCGCAGGCAAGCCCCTCAAGGTTGGCGATAAGATCGTAACATCCGTTACAAACTGCGGCGAATGCTATGCATGCCGCATGACCCCCGGTAGAACAAACCTCTGTGACAATCAGGGTGTATTTGGTCTTATCGGTGATAACAGAGGTCAGGCAGAGGGCAACCGTCTCAACGGTTGGTTCGCTGACTACATGGTAATTAAGGGCGGTTACGGAATTACATATTTCCAGGTTAACGACTTAAATCTCAAGCAGAGAATGATTCTCGAGCTTGCTTGCGTATGTGTTCACGCACTTGAAAGAGCACAGTCCACAGGACTTCTCAACTTCGGCTCCAAGGTTCTCCTTCAGGGCTGCGGTCCCGTAGGTCTTACAATGATCACAGTACTCAGAGCTGCAGGTATCAACCACATTATCGCTGTCGACGGTAACGAAGACCGCCTTAAGGTTGCGCAGAGAATGGGTGCTAAGACAACTATCTGCTTCAAGCGTCCCGATGAAGACACACTTGAAAAGAGAGTTGCAAAGGTTAAAGAGGTTGCAAACGGCGTAGGCGTTGATTTCGCATTCCAGTGCACAGGCGCTCCCGTAGCAGCTGCTGATATCTACAGCTTTATCCGTCGTGGCGGCGGTATGTGCGAAATGGGCTTCTTCGTAAACAACGGAGATTACCAGATCAATCCTCACCTCGCTATGTGTAATAAGGAAATCAACATCGTTGGTTCTTGGGACTACTCCGCTGAGGACTATCCTAAGACAATGGCATTCTTGCATCAGTGTGAAGAGATGAACATTCCGATCGAGGAACTCATCACACACTCCTTCCCTCTTGACAAGATGAACGAAGCTATGGAAACAAACGTAGCTCAGAAGGGCATCAAGATTTGCTACATCAACGATAAATAATCGAGGTTGTAATATATGGCAGCTCTCGGTATGATTGAGGTTTATGGCTACGCGACCTCAATAGTAATCGCAGACTTGGTGGCAAAGACCGCCAACGTTAAGGTCGTGGCTATCGACAAGCACAAGCCCGGCAAGCCCGATGAATGTCCCATTCCGCTTATTATGGCGGTTAAGTTCGAGGGTGATGCAGGTGCGGTGCGCTCCGCTCTTGACGCCGCAGTTGAAGAGGCACAGCGCAGAAATCTCTACGTAACGTCCTCCTTCATCGCAGGACTTGACGAACGCGTTCAGTGGTTCGCAACTCTTAAGGCAACGGGCAAAGATAAGCTCAGAAACATGGACATCACAAACGATTGATCCATAACACAAATTAAAAATAATAAAAAGTTATATTTAAAGGAGATTTAACATCATGAAAGAAGCACTTGGTATGGTTGAAACAAGAGGTCTTGTAGCTGCAATTGAAGCTGCAGATGCTATGGTTAAGGCAGCAAACGTAGAACTTATCGGTTCTGAAAAGATCGGTTCCGGTCTCGTATCCGTTATGGTTCGCGGCGACGTTGGCGCAGTTAAGGCAGCAGTTGAAGCAGGTGGCGCAGCAGCTTCCAGACTCGGCGAAGTTATCGCTACACACGTTATTCCCAGACCCCACACAGACGTTGATAAGCTTCTCCCTGTTCTTAAGTAATTTCAAATTTTCAGTAAAGGAAGAACTTAATTATGGAAAAGGCTATTGCGTTGCTTGAAGTCCGCGCTATGGTTGCTGCTATAGCAGGTCTTGACGCGATGGTTAAGACCGCGGATGTAAAACTTATTCATGTCGAGAAGCGTCTCGGCGGATGGCTCGTAACGGTTATCGTTGAGGGCTCCGTTTCCGCTTGTACCGCTGCCCTCGAAGCAGGTAAGGTGGCGGCATCAGCTGTCGGTCGTGTGTATAACGCAGAAGTAATCGCTCGTCCTCACTCCGACATTATGCAATTCATAAAGACCGATCCCGGTGTATAACACCGCTCGGCAAAACAAACTCTAACAAAAATTTTAAAAAAATAAAAGGAGATTACACTCATGAACGAAGCACTTGGTATGGTTGAAACAAGAGGTCTTGTAGCTGCAATTGAAGCTGCAGATGCTATGGTTAAGGCAGCAAACGTTGAACTCATCGGTTCTGAAAAGATCGGTTCCGGTCTCGTATCCGTTATGGTTCGCGGCGACGTTGGCGCAGTTAAGGCAGCAGTTGAAGCAGGCGGAGCGGCAGCTTCCAGACTCGGCGAAGTTATCGCTACACACGTTATTCCCAGACCCCACACAGACGTTAACAAGCTTCTTCCTAAGCTCGGTTAATTTTAAATACTGGTGGAACATGCGTGTCTTGCTCGGATATTTCCGAGCAAGACACCACACAAAAGTTACTTTCGTATCTTTAGTATAAATTATGGAAGGAAATTTCACGGTTTATTCCGAAGATATGAAAATAACGTCATTAAATGAAAGGTAGATTTTAACATGGATATCACAGCAAAAGACATCGCCGAAATCGTAAAGAAGGTTATCTCCGAGGTTCAGTCCGAGGGTAACTCCGGCAACGAGATCCCCGTTGGTATTTCCAACAGACACATTCATTTAAATAAAGCAGACCTTGAAACACTCTTCGGTCCCGGCTACGAGCTTACTCCTATCAAGGATCTCTCCCAGCCCGGTCAGTACGCGTGCAAGGAAACCTTGACACTTGTAGGCCCTTCCATGAGAGCCATTGAAGGCGTTCGCGTTCTCGGTCCTCTCCGTAAGACGAGCCAGGTTGAAATTTCCGTTACAGATTCCTTTGTTCTCAAGGTTAAGCCCCCTGTAAGAGAATCCGGTAAGATCGAGGGCTCCGCTCCCGTAACTATCATCGGCCCTAAGGGTACAGTAACTCTTAAGGAAGGTTGCATTATCGCAAACAGACATATTCACATGAGTCCCGACGATGCCGCTCGCTTCGGTGTTAAGGATAACGATTACATTGACGTTGACGCATTCTCAGGCACAAAGAGGACTCGTTGGTTCGGCGTTCAGGTAAGAGTTCACAAGGACTTCCGCCTTGAGATGCACGTTGACACAGACGATGCGAATGCTGTTGGCTTCAAGAACGGAAGCACCGTAACGGTAGTTAAGAACTGATTCAATTTGAAAGGATATAAAAATGTTAAAAGGTAAAGTTGTTGGAACGATAGTATCCACAAACAAGCTCGACAAGCTCGTTGGCTACAAGTTCCTTGAAGTTAGAATTATCGAAAACAATGTTTTGACAGACAAGTACGTAGTTGCGGTTGACAGAATGGTCAGCGCAGGTATCGGCGAAGAAGTGCTTATCACTATGGGCAGCAGCGCCAGAGAGGCAGTAGGCGACGCTCACTCCCCCGTTGACGCGGTTGTAGTAGGCGTTGTTGATAAAAACCAGAACTAATTAATAAAAGCATAAATTTTCCCCGAAAGGACGCACGTATGTGCGCAAAATAAAAATGTCCGAATTTAATTTAAAATCAATCATGCAAAACGCAAGCATCGTCGGTGCGGGCGGCGCGGGATTCCCTTCCTTTGCCAAGCTTGCTGACGGCGCTGATACACTCTGCATCAACTGCGCAGAGTGCGAGCCCTTGATGTATACAGACTACATGCTCATGCGCGATGAGATGCCCCGCATCGTTGAAGGCGCGCAGATCGTGATGGAAGCAACGGGTATTCGTCATACGTTCATTTCCGTAAAGGAACACAGAGCGCACATGCTCGGTCTTTCTGACGGTCAGATCCTCGGTCAGAACGTAAGCGTAAAATATCTTCCCAACGTATACCCCATGGGTGATGAAATCAATCTTATTTACGAAACCACAGGAAGAGTCGTTAAGCCCGGTAACCTTCCCATCACGGCAGGCGTTATCGTTCTCAACGGTGAAACCGTTTACAATATTTATAAGGCAGTTCGCGAGGGTAAGCCCGTTTATGAAAAATGGGTGACCGTAGGCGGAGATATCCCCGAAAGATATACCGTTCGCGTTCCCGTCGGTATGAGAGTTTCCGAGCTCTTTGAAAAGCTTGGCGTAACAGTTAAGCAAAATCAGGTTCTCATCGACGGCGGCCCTTCGATGGGTAGAATCAAGAATCCTGCCTCCGCGGTTATCACAAAGACCACAAAGGCGCTCCTCATTCTTCCCGACAACATCAATGCGGTTGCTCACAAGCAGCTCTCCATGGACGACATGCTCCGCCGCGCAGCTTCCTGCTGCTGCGGATGTAACCGTTGCACAGAGCTCTGCCCCCGTCACCTTCTCGGTTACCCCCTTGAGCCCCACAAGATGATCAGAGCCGCTATGACAAATGCAGTTGTAGATAATCCCGAGCTCATCAAGACCGCTTCCCTCTGCTGCTCCTGCGGAGTTTGCGCGGAAGCCGCTTGCTGTCAGGATATTTCCCCGAAGGACGTTATCTTCCACCTCAAGGGAATCCTTGCAAAGAATAAGATGAGATTCGTTGCGGGTAATGAAAGCTACACTCCCGATCCCGACCGTCAGTATCATATGATACCCTCCGAAAAATGGGAAACTATACTCGGTGTTCACAAGTTTGACTTCGTAACAAAGTACATCCCCGAGATGATCCCCGCAAAGAAGGTTGAGATCTTAATGTCCCAGCACATCGGCGCTCCTTCCGTTCCCGCAGTGAACGTCGGAGACACGGTTGAAGCAGGTCAGCTCATCGCAAACGTAGGCGCAGGACTTTCCGTTCCTCAGCACGCCTCAATTTCGGGTAAGGTGGTCTTTGTTGACAATACAAAGATCATTATCGAAGCGTAAAATCAGAAAATTTAGCAAAGCAGGTAACAATAAATGTATCAGGCAATTGGCGTAATTGAACTTAAAAGTATAGCTAAGGGTATTGAAGCTACAGACGCCGCGCTCAAGAGCGCAGGCATCAGTCTCGTATCCGCGCGCCCCGCATGTCCCGGTAAGTTTGAAATGATCATCACAGGCACTATTTCAAACGTAAGCAGCGCGCTCGACCACGTAAAGGAAAGATTCGGCGACAAGCTCGTTGACGCTTCCCTTATGGGACGTATCGATCCCCAGGTCATCACTGCTCTCTTCGGCACACAGGTAGCTGAAAAGAAGGGCAGCTTAGGTATTATCGAAACTTATTCCGCGGCAAGCACTATCAAAGCGGCTGATATCGCGGTTAAAACATCCAAGGTTGCTATTTTCGAGCTTCGCGTATCCCGCGGTATGGGCGGTAAGGGCGTTGTTCTCGTAACAGGTGACGTTGGTGACGTTACAGCAGCAGTTGAGGCGGGCTCCGACTACGCAAAGCAGCAGGGCCTTTACCACAACAGCTCCGTTATCGCAGCTCCCCACGAGCTTCTCTGGGAGCAGATCTAAAAAACAATTCACGCGATCCCTTTTATTCTATAGAAAGAGATAATTAACTATGGGTGAAATTAAATTTGTAATAGAAAAGAGCCCGCGTATCGACCGACTCATCACGCATCTCTACGAGAATATGCCCGAGATCGAGGCGGACAGAGCCGAGCTTTTAACTGAAAGCTACAAGCAGACTGAGGGTATGCCCATCATCAAGCGTCGTTCCGCGGCATTCGCGCACATTCTTCGCAATATTCCGATCATCATCCGTCCAGAGGAGCTTATCGTTGGTTCTAACTCCATCCATCCTCGCGGATGCCAGACGTTCCCCGAATATTCCTTTGAATGGCTCGAGCCCGAATTCGACTCTATCGCTACACGTGAAGCAGACCCCTTCTATATATCCCCCTCCACTATCGAACGCCTCAAGAAGGTTCATCCTTACTGGAAGGGCAAGACTGTAAGTGACCTTGCTATCAACAGCATGGATCCCAAGGTTCTCGACGTGTTCCTCAACCACGGCATCTTCACAGTTGGTAACTACTTCTACAACGGTGTAGGCCACATCAACGTCGACTATGCAAAGGTTATCAATCACGGTCTTGAATCCATCATCGAAGAAGCAAAGGAAGAAATCTCCAAGCTTTACATAGGACACGGTGATTACCTCAAGAGAAAGGCATTCCTTGAAGCAGTAATCGAGAGCTGTGAGGGTGTTATCCACTACGCTCGCCGTTACTCCGACCTCGCTCTTGAAGAAGCAGGCAAATGTACTGACAGTGTAAGAAAGGCAGAGCTTC
This sequence comes from Eubacteriales bacterium, assembly GCA_045632305.1. Classification (GTDB taxonomy): domain Bacteria; phylum Bacillota; class Clostridia; order Oscillospirales; family CAG-272; genus SVTX01. The sequence goes on from JAZQWL010000020.1 coordinate 60,307, forward strand.
TCCGCATCGCTGAGGCGTGTGACAGAGTTCCCGCCAAGCCCGCAAGAAGCTTCTACGAGGCATGTCAGTCCTTCTGGTTCATTCAGCAGCTCATTCAGTGTGAATCCAGCGGCCACTCTATTTCTCCCGGTCGCTTTGACCAGTATATGTACCCCCACTTCAAGAGAGATCTTGATATGGGCGTTATCGACCACAAGCAGGCGCAGGAATACCTCGACTGCATTTGGGTTAAGCTCAACGACCTCAACAAGGTTCGTGACGCGGCATCCGCAGAGGGATTTGCGGGCTACGGCCTTTTCCAGAACCTCATCGTAGGCGGTCAGAACGAAGACGGTGTTGACGTAACTAACGACCTCTCTTACATGTGTCTTGAGGCAACAATGCACGTTCGTCTTCCCCAGCCCTCCCTTTCCATCCGTGTATGGAACCGTTCTCCTCACGATCTTCTTATCAAGGCAGCGGCGGTTACACGTGAAGGCCTCGGCGTTCCAGCATTCTACAACGACGAGGTTATTATTCCCTCCATTATGGCAAGAGGTCTTACACTTGAGGACGCTCGCGACTACTGTATCATCGGTTGCGTAGAGCCCCAGAAGGGTGCAAAGACAGACGGTTGGCACGATGCAGCATTCTTCAACATGTGCCGTCCTCTCGAGCTCGTATTCTCTAACGGTTATGACAAGGGCGAGCTTATCGGTCTCCAGACAGGAGACGTTGAAAAGATGGGCTCCTTTGAAGAATTCTTCGACGCTTATAAGCGTCAGCAGCACTACATGATCGAAATGATGGTTCACGCTGACAACGCGGTTGACTATGCTCACTCCGTTCGCGGTGTACTTCCCTTCGAATCCTGCCTCTGCAACGACTGTCTTAAGAAGGGCATCTCCCTCCAGGAAGGCGGCGCGATTTACAACTTCACAGGTCCTCAGGGCTTCGGTATCGCTAACATGACCGACGCGCTCATCGCAATCAAGACGCTCGTATTCGAGGAACGCAAGGTTTCCATGGCAGAAATGAAGCAGGCGCTTGCTGACAACTTCGGTAAGGGTTATATCCCCAAGAAGTCCCTCGAGCTTACAACAGAAGCATGCAAGGCACTCGACGCACAGGGCATCGAGGTTACTGCCGACATGATCAAGAAGATCTACAATTCCTTCCTTAACAATACAGTTATCAGCGCAGAAAAGAAGGCACGTTACGACGAGATCCTTTCCATGATCGAAGCGCTTCCCAAGTACGGTAACGATATTCCCGAGGTTGACAACTTTGCTCGCGAGGTTGGTAACACATATACCAAGCCCTTCGAAAAGTTCACAAACCCCAGAGGCGGTATGTTCCAGGCAGGTCTTTACCCCGTATCCGCAAACGTTCCGCTCGGTTACCAGACAGGTGCTACACCCGACGGCAGACTTTCGAATACTCCTATTGCAGACGGCGTAGGCCCTGCATCCGGCAGAGATATTATGGGCCCGACGGCAACTGCAAACTCCGTTGCCCGCCTTGACCACGGTATCGCTTCCAACGGTACACTCTTCAACCAGAAGTTCCACCCCTCCGCGCTTACAGGTTATGCGAGTCTTGAAAAGTTCGTAGCTTACCTCCGCGGTTACTTCGATCAGAAGGGTATGCACGTTCAGTACAACGTAGTATCCAAAGAAACACTTCTCGACGCGCAGAAGAACCCCGAAAAGTACAAGACTCTCGTGGTTCGTGTTGCGGGCTACAGCGCACTCTTTACAACTCTCTCCCGTTCTCTTCAGGATGATATCATCAACCGTACAGAACAGGGCAATATCTAATTGAAATTATCGGCTTACCCCGATTGACAGATCAGTCGGGGTAAGTACAAAACATTCCGACAGAAAGGAGGAATAGCTATGCACGACAAAATATTCAATCAGACGGGACGTATTTTTGATATTCAGAGATATTCCATTCACGACGGTCCGGGTATAAGAACAATAGTATTCCTCAAGGGATGTTACCTGCGTTGCAAGTGGTGCTGCAATCCCGAATCTCAGGAATACGGCATTCAACAGATGACACTTGCAGGCAAGACCAAGACCGTAGGACGCGACGTAACTGTTGCCGAGGTTATGGACGAGGTCGTAAAGGACGACCGCTATTACCGCAGAAGCGGTGGCGGTATCACCCTCTCGGGCGGCGAATGTATGGCTCAGCCCGAATTTGCAGAAGCGCTTCTCCGCGCGGCTCACGAATACGGTTATTCAACCGCTATCGAAACAACTGCCTTCGCTTCCCGCGAGGTAGTAGCAAGACTTCTTCCCCACGTTGACCATTTCCTTATGGACATCAAGCACATGAATTCGAAGAAGCACGAGGAATTCACCTCAAGGCCCAACGAACAAATTCTTGAAAATGCAAAATATATCGCCGAGAACGCAAAGCATCTCATAATCAGAGTACCCACAGTTCCGACGTTTAACGATACACCCGAGGAGATTTCTGCTATCGCAAGATTTGCTGATTCTCTTCCCAACGTAACCGAAATGCATCTTCTCCCCTACCACCGTCTCGGTCAGGACAAGTATGCAGGTATCGGTCGCACCTATTCCCTTGACGGAATCACACCGCCCACAAACGAGCATATGCAGGAGCTTCTCCGCGCCGCAAAGGCAGTTTCCACGAAGCTTCACGTGCAGATAGGCGGCTAAAAAATCTCTTTTAAGGAGAAAAACATGATAAACAATTTTGAGATGAAGGACAAAATGAGAATAGTCCAGGAGCTTGTTCCCGGTCGACAGATCTCACTTTGCCATATTATAGCAAATCCCGATTCTGTTCTTTACCAGAAGCTCGGTCTTGATCCCTCCGTTGACTACAAGCACGCCGCTATCGGTCTTCTTACGGTTTCCCCCGCGGAAACTGCGGTTATCACGGCAGATATCGCCCTCAAGGCATCGGGCGCTGAGCTTGGCTTCGTTGACAGATTTTCGGGCACACTTATTATCACGGGAACTGTTTCCGAGGTTGAGGCATCTCTCAACGCCATCAGCGATTACTTCAAGAACACACTCGGCTTTACAGTTTGTGACGTGACGAAAACGTAATGAAAAAGCTTATACTTATGGGCAGAGTTGCGGCGGGTAAGACCACGCTCACTCAGGCGCTCAAGGGAGAGAAGCTTCACTACTGCAAAACCCAGTATATCGACTATATGGACACGATAATCGACACTCCCGGCGAATATATGCAGGTTCACGGCCTCGGAGCCGCGCTTGCCATCTATTCCTACGAGGCGGACGTCGTAGGCGTAGTCATCTCCGCCAACGAGCCCTATTGCGTGTTCCCGCCAAACGTTGCCTGCATGGTCAACCGCGAGGTTATCGGCATCATCACGGGTATCGACAAGCCCGACGCTAACATTCCGTTGGCTGAGCAGTGGATGAAGAATATCGGCTGCGAAACAGTTTTCCACATCAGCTCACACACGGGCGAAGGACTTAACGACATCATTGATTATTTAAATCGCGATTAAAATAAACTCTACTCGGAGGCAAATATGTCTAAAACAAAAGTAATCTGCTTTGCCAATAACAAGGGCGGAAGCGGAAAATCCACCACGTGCGCCAATATCGGCTACTCGATAAGCACTCTCGGCAAGAAGGTTCTTCTTATCGACGGAGATATGCAGATGAACTTAACACTTTCCTTCTTTGACGATGAAAAGTCCCTTGAGTTCGCAAAGAACGGCAACAATATCTACACGGCCGTGCTTGAAGGCAAGGATCTTACGGATTTCATCGTTCCTACAGATTACGAAGGACTTGACATAATTCCCTCCTCAACTCTTATGAGCAGCATCGAGCTTCAGCTCTTCACGAAGATGCAGAGAGAGCTCATCTTAAAGCGTTGCTTAATGAAGATCCGCGAATCGGACGTTTACGATTACATTCTGATCGACTCCCCTCCGACTCTCGGCTCTTGGGTTACAAACATTATGTGCGCGTCCGACTTTCTTGTAATTCCCGTCGAGGCATCCCCCTGGGGACTCTTCGGCCTTGCAAATATGTTTGAGTTCTACGAGAACGTAAAGCTCATCACACCCACGCTCAATCTTATGGGTATTGCAGTTACCAAGGCAAGCGAGCGTAAGAATTACTTTAAGCAGACGATCGAAACTCTCTCGTCGCTTGACAACGTTCGTCTTTTCAACACAATTATTCGAATCGACAGCAACGTTGAATGGTCACAGGACAACAGTAAGCCCGTTATGGCTTACAGAAAAACAAGCCGCGCAGCCGGTGAATATATGGAAATGGCACAGGAGGTTATGAAGTATGCCGATAGGTAAGGACAGCATCACAAAAAGAGTAGCAAAGGTTGATACAACCGAAGAAAACATCGTCCCCGAGCTTGTGGCAACAACCGCCGCAGCCCCCAAGGCACCCGCTAAGAAAGCTCCCGCGAAGAAGCCCGCTACTACTGCGGCGAAGAAGCCCGCAGCAAAGAAGCCCGCAGTTCCCAAGACAGAGGTTAAGGAAGCAGTTCTTTCAAGCGTTGCTCCCGAAACAGTTGAAGCGGTTATCGGTCACAAGGAAAATGCAAAGGTTGAAACCGTGAAGATCGGCGACGAGCTTCCCATCTACCTTATGTAATAAATAAAAAAGCAAGTGGAATTCCACTTGCTTTTTTATTTTATTCGCGTTTTCGTCTGAAGCCGACAAATGCAAAGCAAATTGCCACTAATACTGCCCATGCGCCGCTCACAAACGATCCACAGCTTCTCGGAGGCATTGGGGCGTCATCCGTTTTACCGTCAGAGCTTCCCTGCTCAGGAGGAGCCGTTGGCGGCTCTGTTGGTTCTTCGGAAATGCTGTCGGTAACCTCTTCCGTCACACCGTTCGTATCGGGCTCGCCCGTCGCATCCGTGTTAACTTCGGAACTGCCGTCGGTTACGGGCTCTGTGCCCTCGTCGGTATTGCCGTCAGTCGCGGGCTCTGTGCTGCCACCATCGGTTGTTTCCTCCGTAGGAGACGAGGTTGTTTCCTCCGTGGGAGTTTCAACGGGCTCGTCGGGAGCAAACTTATCTCCGTCCTCTGCAAGGCAGTTTTGGTACACGTAATTGAGACGTCCGAGAGGAGCCGCGTCACCGTAGGTGTAGAAATCCTCCATCTCGTCAACGCATACGCCCGAATCCGCGTCAAACCACTTGAATTCAAGGCAAATTCCATTGTAATGG
>JAZQWL010000021.1:0-51507 GCA_045632305.1 Eubacteriales bacterium
CTGCTGAGCCATCCAGTCAATAATTCTCTGGTCGAAGTCGTCGCCGCCGAGCTTGTTATTACCTGCAGTTGCCAAAACTTCAAATACACCGTCAGAGATTTCAAGCAAGGAAACGTCGAATGTACCGCCGCCGAGGTCGAATACCATGATCTTCTGATCATTTTCCTTGTCAATACCGTAAGCCAAAGCAGCTGCTGTGGGCTCGTTGATGATTCTCTGTACGTCAAGACCTGCGATCTTACCTGCATCCTTTGTTGCCTGTCTCTGCGCGTCTGTGAAGTATGCGGGAACAGTGATAACCGCCTGAGTTACGCTTGTTCCGAGGTAAGCTTCAGCGTCCGCCTTGAGCTTCTGAAGGATCATAGCGGAGATCTCCTGAGGTGTGTAATCCTTACCGTCAATGGAAACCTTCTTGTTTGTACCCATGTCTCTCTTAATAGAGATAACTGTTCTGTCGGGGTTTGTGATGGACTGTCTCTTTGCCACCTGACCTACCATTCTTTCACCTGTCTTTGTGAAAGCAACAACGGAAGGTGTTGTTCTCGCTCCTTCGGGATTGGGGATAACGATGGGCTCAGAGCCCTCGTAAACTGCTACGCAGGAGTTAGTTGTACCTAAATCTATACCTATAATTTTTCCCATGATAATTTCCTCCTTGGGTTAATAAAAATTTTTACAATGTCAGTTTGCTACGATTACCATAGCGTATCTTATAATTTTGTCGCCCTTCATGTATCCCTTCTGGAATACCTCGGTTATGACGTTTTCACCGAGATTTTCATCATCAATGTGCATTACAGCGTTGTGACGGTTGGGATCAAACGTGTCACCCTTTTCGCCAAAAGACGTAACGCCCATCTTTTCGAACGCATCTTCAGCACCCTTGAGAATCATCTGCACGCCCTTGATAACAGCGTCAGCGTCCGTGTAGGCGGAAGCTCTCTCAATGTTGTCAAGCACGGGGAGAATTGCGGAAATCGCATCGCTGTACGCATCTGCGTAAATTCCGTCCTTTTCCTTTGCACTTCTCTTGCGGAAGTTATCGTATTCCGCAATCATTCTCATATATTTATCATTAAGCTCTGCAAGCTTTGAGTTGCTTTCTTCAATCGTTTTGTTGAGATCGTCAATTTCGCTCTCGAGCTTTTTGATCTTCTTTTTATCGCCCTTCTCTGCCTTCTCGGCCTTAACTTCCTCGGGCGGTGTGAGATTTTCCTCTGCGTTATCGTTTTTGTTGTCGATATCGCACTCACAAGTCATCTTTTCTTCAGACATTTGACTCTCCTTCGCTTGTTTCGTTGGGTTGATTTATAAGATTGTTTTCATTCAAAAGATTTTCGACGTTACCCGTAAGCTCGTCTATCGTCGCAACGACCTTCGCGTAATCCATTCGTCTTGGGCCGATAATTCCGATAGCGCCGAGTGTTTTACCGTCGCGTACGATCGGCTTGAATACGATCGCGGAATTATTCATGACCTTAACCGAGCTTTCAGATCCGATAACCACGTTTACGCGGTCATGATCTGTGTCGGTATCGGAAACTATCTCAAGGATATCGTCCTTGTTTTCAAGCGTAGTGAGAAGCTCGCGAAGCTGATCCTTATTACTGTATTCGGGATACTGCAAAAGTCGGTCCATGCCACTGACACGGAGGTCGCCTTCATCCATTTCGTTCATGCTCTCGTAAATAATCTTAATGATCGGAGAGATGATTCCCGATTTATCACCCATAGCATTTTCAAGCTCCATAATAATGGGGAGAGTGATCTCGGACGCTGTAAGACCTGCGATGTTGTCGTTCAGAGCTATTGAAAGCTCTGTAACGGTAAGCTGAGAAATTTTTTCTTCAAATGAAAGCTGCTTTGTTATTATATTGCCGCCTGAGCTTATCATAACGAGAAGCATGCCGTGAGAATTGAGGTAAATTACGTCAAATCTCTTGATGCTCACGCTTGACGCCTTCGGCTTGATGAGGAAGCTCGTGTAGTTTGTAAGATTTCCTGCAAGCTTGGAAGCGGTAAGCAGAATCTGATCGAGTTGATTCATCTTTGCCTTGAGTATCTTATTTATTTCACCGATCTCTCTGGTCGTCATCGCATAAGACTCGATAAGAGAGTCAACGTAAAATCTGTATCCAAGCTCACTTGGTACTCTGCCCGCGGAAGTATGGGGCTGCTCAAGGTATCCCATGTGCTCAAGCTCTGCCATTTCATTTCGAATAGTAGCAGACGAGCATGTTAAGTGCTCATTGGAAAGAAGGTACTTTGAACCGACCGGCTCGCCGTCAGCGATGTGTGCCTCAATAATCGCTTTAAGTATAAGCTTTTTTCTTTCGCTGAGTTCACCGTTTGATTTTGTGCTCACTTAAAGTATCTCCTTTCTGATTTCAGTGAATTTTATGTTATAAAACCCATGTTTTAGCACTCATTTGCATCAAGTGCTAATCTTACGATACTATTTTACCATAATTTTTGCGTTTGTCAACCCTATTTTCAAAAAAAATTTGAGCTTTTTTATAAAATTTTTTGCAACAGTGCTAAAAAGCCCCTCTGTAGTGCTAACAGAGGGGTTTTAATTATTCGGTTTCTCCAAGATTGGGAATTGTTGTGGATTCGTACGTGATGTTTGTACATACACCATTCTTGATAAAGCATGTCATAAGACCGTTTGCGAAGGGGACGTTTACGTGTCCGTCGCGCATTTCATATCTTCCCTGATATGCGTTCTGAATCTCCTCGAGCGTCATTCCTATTGAAGCGCCCTCGGGAGTGGAAACCATATCGTTAATTATCTGAACGATATAAATATATTCAACGCCTTTTATCGTAACCGTGTCGATTATGAAACCGTTGTATTTGTAAGTTTTATCGAGATCTTCAAATCCGCATGATGCGCTTTCGGAATATTCAACGGGCTCACCGAGAGCTTCAATTACGGGTTTTGCTTCGGAGTTGGGCGTTATCTTTACGTTATTGGATGAAAAGCTCAACGCGTTGTCGCCAATGACGAGATTTGCGCCTGAATTGTTTTGATCGTTTCCTTCATTTTCATTATTTTCATTTTCTTTTTTATTTGCGCAGGATACCGCTACGGATAATACAAGCGCTAATGTAAGGAGTAAAATTAAAATTTTTTTCATTGTTTTCTACCTCTTAAATATATTATTCAGTAAGTTCATTTTTCTCGGAAATATATCTTTCGTATTTTTCATTCCAAACGTTTAAGATATCGGCATTTCCCTTTTGATCCTCGAGTCGGTGCTTTTCAATAAGTATCTGTCCGAAGTAACGCGTCATTTTTTCTGCACCGTATACGTTGAGATGCATTCCGTGATCGTAGGTGTCCTGTGACCAGTCGATACCGATCTCTTCGTTTCCTATAAAATTATAATATGAAAGATTGTTTTGGGACGCAAACTTGACGATCTGTTCATCCCATTCATCGTACCACCAATAATTTCGTACGTTTGTGGGGGCTTTGATCAAAATAAGCTCTGCGCCATTTTCCTCGCACAAGGTTTTCATTTTAGCGAGATATTCGAAAGAAATCTCGGGGAGCGTATAATCCTTTAGCGGTTTGCCCTCAAGGGTGTCCGTCTTGGGATTTACAGCTGTTTGCATAAGATAACCGTTGTGAGATACATTTTCAGTTCCGAACATGTATTTAAAGTCATCACCTGTCAGCTCCTTCCATCTTGAATGGTATCTCAGAAGGGGCAAGTAATAGGAAAGTATGCTTTCTTCTTCGGTGATCGACGCTTTAATTGCATCGTGTTTAATTTTCGAATTTCTCATCGGATCGAGAGTCATTCTGTTGTATTCTTCCCTTTGCGGTTCTCCGTATTTCATGGAGAGTACGTTGAAAACGACCACGTCGGGAGATTCATACTTGAAGGTTTCCTCAAGCAGATAATATGATTGCCAGATAAGCTGCTGCGCGCTTCCACGTATATACGAGGTTATTCCATATTCTTCGAAAAGAACGGGCGGGATAAACGATTCGTATACCTCGCAGTCGCCGACAAATACAACCTGGTGAGTGTTTCCTTCGTCAACCTCGTCATAATATTCTCCAATAAGCCCACGTTCGGCAGGATCGTTGTTCTTGGGAGAAAGAATGAGTGTGGCGAGCGTCAGGAGAATGGCAAGAAACAGAATTGATGCGATGAGAGAAATCGTGATTTTTAATCCTTTTCTCATTTAAGTCGCCTTTATAAAATTAGAATTGTGTGTAAATAAACTGAGAGGCGTTGTAGCCGAGTCCGTAAGAGCCGAAAATAAGAATTACAAATATGAGCGCGGCTATGCAAGTAAATGTGAGCGCGGGTGATTTTGAAATTCTGTGACGCAGGGACGGCTCGTTTGCCTTTTGGAATTTGCTTACGGTATAAACGGTAATAATTCCTATTGCTAAAAGTATGTATTCGGAAATGCCGAGTCCGAGTGACTTGATTCCCCCGTTGAAAAATTCAGCGTAAGTATCAAATTTATAGAAAATTGTTCCGAAATTTCTAAACGTCTGCGGAACGTCTCTGTAGCAGTCGAGAATTCGGATAGAGCCCATAAGCAGGAAGGTTCTCGATTTGGAAAAGAGATCCCAGAATTTTGATGCGGATAATCGTGGGCATGCCTTGTGGAATTTTGCATACAGAGGAGAAAGCTCCTGAGAGACGAGGATAACCAGACAGTTAAGAAGTCCCCACACTATAAAGTTCCATGATGCGCCGTGCCAAAGACCCGTTAAAAACCAAGTTACGATCGTAGCAAGATATACGGGTATTCTTTTGCCGAGCGCGTTACCGAGCTTGCTTCTGCTCCATTTTGAGAGCTTTTGCATTGGCTTGCAGATGGAAAGCGGGTAGAAAACGTAATCTGTAAACCATGATCCCATCGTAATGTGCCAACGATTCCAATACTCTTTTGTGCTTTTTGAAGCAAAGGGGTGATCGAAGTTTTCCCTGAGCTTGATTCCGAGCATTTCTGCAATACCGATAGTAATATCAATTCCACCCGTGAAATCTGCATATATCTGTACCGAGTAAGCCAGGATAAGGAAAAGCACGTATATACCCGTGTAGGTTTCGGGAGCTCCTACGATTTTGGTAATCGCTATCATTATCGTATCGGCAATTATAAGCTTCTTGAAATATCCGTACGCTACGCGCAAAAGACCTGCTGAAAGGTTGTCCCATTTGCATTTATGCTCTTCAAAGAGTTGGTTTGCAAGATCGCTGTGTCTTGAAATAGGGCCTTGTAGAAGCTGTGGGAAGAACGATACGAACAAGGCGAGCTTGAAAATATTGGTTTCAGCTTGAGTTTTTTCTCTGTACACATCAATAAGATAGCCCGTTGTCTGGAAAACGTAAAAAGAAATACCCAGAGGGAGCAAAAGATCGGGAATCGCGATCGAAGCTTCTTTATTAAAGATATGAATTATTGAATTGAGATTTGAGAGCGCAAAGCCGGTATATTTTAATACGGCAAGCATTCCGAAGTTTATCGCAAGGCCTACGATGAGTATGGAAAAGCGTTTTTTCTTTTCCTTTGCCTTGTATGCTTTTCTCTGCTCCTTGTCAAGCGTCTCTTTGTTTGCTTGTATATAATTCTTTTCCTTTTTTGCATTTCTTGCGATGAGCATTGAAACTGCGTAAGAGGATACAATGGTTACAAGTATGTACGGCAGATAGAAACCACCCGCAAAAGCGTAGAATACGAAGCTAGCTATAAGCAGCAGTGTCCATTGGATCTTCTTGGGAAGAACGTAATACAAGAGAACGGTCGAAGCAAGAAAACAGAGGAATTCAAATGAAGTGAAAGACATTTGTGTCCTCTCCCGATTATATAATTATTCCTCGTCGATCTTTTCAATAAGCGCCATAAGAGCCGCCGCGGAATTGAAGTTTTCTGGAATGATCTCCTCTGCGGGGATCGATACGTCAAATTTGTCGTTTATTTCGGTAATGAGTGTAACGATATCAAGCGAATCAAGAATTCCGTCATCAATAAGCGCTTCCTCGGAAGCGAAGTCGATGTCGGGATGAAGGTCTGTCAAAATTTCAAGAAGAGTTTCCATGTTTGTACTCCTAATTTAATTATAGTTTTTTGCTGTTTCGGACAAAAGCTTTCTGTCAAGCTTTCCGTTTGCTGTAAGAGGCATGCTCTCAAGCTTTTCCAATACGCCCGGGATCATATATCTGGGCAAAAGGGTTTTAAGCTCTTTTGTAAGGGATGTCGCGTCGATATCACCAACGTAAAACGCAAAGATCTTTTTCTGCTCACCGTTATAAACACAGCAAGCTCGATTAACTCCGTTGCAATTTGCAAGCGCCGCCTCGATTTCGCCGAGCTCAATTCTGTGTCCCATGTGTTTGATCTGTGAGTCGCGACGGGATACGAAAACAAGCTCGCCGTGCTTGTTGTATTTTGCGAGATCTCCCGTTCTGTATACAAGCTCGGGATAGGATTTATTGAGAGGATTCTGGACGAACGCCTCGTTCGTTTTTTCTTTATTGTTGAAATATCCGAGGGTAACGCAGGTGCCTCGAATGTAGATTTCTCCGACCTCACCGACTGCTGTGTCGTTCCCCTTTTCATCAAGCAAAAGAATTTGTGTGTTGCGGAAGGGATTGCCTATCGGTATTACCTCTCCCTCTTCAAGCTCGCGATTTGCATGCCAGAAGGTAGACATTCCCGTAGCTTCCGTGGGGCCGTAGAGATTGAAAAATTCTGTATTCGGACAAGCTTCCCGCCAAAGCTTATATTGAGGTATCGGGAACACCTCGCTTCCAAAGCAGACTGTTTTTAAATGCTGCGGAGGATTGGTTTTGAGTGCGCCGAGTGAGGAAATCATTGTGAGCGCAGAAACTACCCAGCAGACCGTATTGATCTTATGCTCGTTGAGGTAATCGCAGAGCTTGGTCGGGAACATAAATAACTGTTTTGGAATAAAGTAAGTTGTCGCACCGAATTTGAGCGTCGGCATGATCTCCTTAAGCGGTGCATCAAAATAAAGCGGTGTCTGGTTACCGAATACTGTTTCCTCATTAAAGCCGATTGCTTCGCAAAGAGTTTCTGTGTAATCGATTACAGATCGATGGCATGCGGAAACGCCCTTCGGAATACCTGTAGATCCCGATGTGAATACGATGTAGATCGGATCGGTGTCGATCTGCGCTTTTCGTATCACGTCAAGCTCCACCTTGTTTTCGGGGCTGTCTTTTATATCAGAGAACAGATATTTATTGATGCTATCGGGTAGCTTGTCTGCCTTCTTAGCATTTTTCTCATCGTAAATGAGCGCCTCGGGATTCAAGCTTTCAATTATGAGCTTGATTCGTATTTCCGGCATTTCGGCGTCGATGGCAACGTAATATCCGCCCGCATATATAACTCCGAAGAATGCCGCCATTGTATCGGGATGCTTGTTCATCAAAATCAAAACGGGCTTTTTTGCATGCCCTTTTGAAATGAGAAAGCTTCCAACCGAACGGGACTGCTTTAGTAATGCTTCAAAGGTTTTATTATCAACGCCGTCCGAAAACGCGACCTTTTGAGAGTGTTTCGGCGCGGAATTTTCAAGATATTGAAGAATGTTTGTGTAGTACATTGTATACCTTTATTTCATATAATTTTCGAGCTCGGGGATAGGAGTTATAATTTTAGTCGATGATACGGGAACCTTAGATTTGTCAAAATGTCTGAAATAAACGCCTTCTCTCCACTCATCGTATGCTTCAACCTGAGCTGTTGTGAGCAGGCATCCGCTTACGTTAAAATTGTAAACAAGCTCAGTAGTATCAAGGTGATACCATGCGGGGCTTGAGGCGGTGCCAATGTTGACGTAATTCCAGTAGTGTGTTCCCTCACCCATTCCCTCAGTTCGTTTGATTTCGAGATTTTGTATGCCGAGATAATCAAGAAACGCCTTTGTAAGTGAGAAGAATGAATAGCAATCGCCTTTCTTTGTATCAAGGGCGTTGAATGCAACCTCAATATAGCCGTTTCCCGTGGATTTTGAGGTGTACTTGATATTTGACTGCACGTATGAATAAACGGCGCGGCATTTTTCCTCAGTCGTCATATCTGATTCGATTATCGTGTTACAAACTGCTGAGATACGTTGATTCAGATCATCTATAGAAACGGACGTGCCTGCGGGAAGGATCTGTACTGTAGCTTTTGAGCTTGAAGTATTTCCGGCAATATCCGTGGCCTTGATTACGATATCGTATGAGCCCTCCCTCTCGTTATCAACAGTGCCGACGATCTCAAGGTTGATTTCACCTATACAGTTATCAGTGACCGTGATATGCTTCTTATAAGTCAAGGGCGCACCCACCTCAAAGTGAATTACCGAAGGCGCGGAGATAACGGGCGCCTGAGTGTCCTCAATATATGAAAGCACGCTCGTGAGGATACCCGTCTTATTTCCCGACGGGTCAGTAAAACGCATTTCAATCGAATATGACTTTCCGATTTGAAAATCATACGTCATGTCGGTTAAAAATTCACCGGAAAAGGAGTCTGCTTCTTTTACCGTATCAATAAAATCCTCAGGTGTAGGTGTAATTGCCTTGGAGGAAATATAGATCTTATTGAGAAGTGTAACCTCGGGAGCAGTTGTGTCCTTAACGGATAACTTTACGGTCTTTGTGCGGTTTCTGTACTTGGCTTGGAATTTATAAGTTCCGGGGTGATTGATACAATCGGGGTTAAAGGAGCTGTCAAATTCATATTCCGCGGTTTTGAATATTTTTTCAAAATTTGGTTCGTTGCCCGCTTCAATTACAAGGTGAGTGGGTAAAAAGAGTGCGATTACTGTCATAATAGCGCACAAAACAAGCGCAGAGGCAAGTATAATAATAATTTTAAACGTTCGATTCGATTTTTCGTCTACAAGAGTTTCATTGATTTTCATAGCTGCCTCCACGAGTAATTTGATCTATAAAAGAGTTATAATTCAATAATGGGCATATTTATTTAATTATAACATTTATATATAAAAAAGTCAACAGAAAAACTTATCGTTCAGCGATTATTTATTCGTGCCGAACAAATAAAAATTACCGCGATTTTACCGCGGTAATTTATGGATATTATTTTATAATGCTGTTGAGGAACTGTTGCAGTCTGGGATGCTTGGGATTCTCGAAAATCTCTTCGGGAGTTCCCTCCTCCGCAATGATTCCGTCGCAGATAAAGAGGACTCTGTCTGCCACTTCTCTTGCAAAGCTCATTTCGTGAGTAACGCAAACCATCGTCATTCCTTCATAAGCCAACTCCTTCATAAGGTCGAGAACCTCGCCTACCATTTCGGGGTCAAGCGCGGACGTGGGCTCGTCGAAAAGCATTACCTGAGGATTCATAGCAAGCGCGCGTACGATCGCGATTCTCTGCTTCTGACCGCCCGAGAGCGTTGACGGATAGGCATCTGCCTTCTCAAGAAGGTCGATTCTCTTCAGGAGAGCGAGCGCCTTTTCTTTGTTCTCTGTTTTGATCTTCGATACGTTTTTTCCAAGTGTCTTGGCCTTTTTTGAAAAAATCGTATTTGGCGCAAGAGTGATATTTTCAAGAACGGTGAGATTGTTGAAAAGGTTGAACTGCTGGAACACCATTCCCATATTCTGTCTGTGGATATTTATATCAACTCTTACGTCGGCGATATCAACATCGTTGAAGAAAATAGATCCGGACGTAGGGTCTTCAAGGCAGTTAAGGCAGCGTAAAAACGTACTTTTGCCACCTCCAGACGGGCCAATGACAACTACCTTTTCCCCTTTATAAATATCGGTTGAAACGTTATTTAAAACAACGTTATCCCCAAAGGATTTAGACATGTTTCTGACTGATATAAGCGGTTCCTTTTCTATATTGCTTGCCATTATTTCTGCCCCCTTCCTTTAACTGATATTTGCACTCTGTCGCTTTTGGCGAGCTTTTTTTCAAGCGCGTGAAGAATTGCTGTTAATACTAATACTACTGCAAGGTACATTACCGCTGCTATGAGCAACGGGAAAAGATAATCAAAGGTTCTCGACTGAATAAGACCGGGGATCTTACCGAGATCGTAAATGCCCACGTAACCAACGATTGCCGTTTCCTTTACAAGAGTGATGAATTCATTGAAAAGAGGCGGCAGGCAGTTGCGGAGTGCCTGAGGAACTATGATATATCTCATTGTCTGCGCGGTAGAAAGACCGAGCGCGCGTCCGGCTTCTCTTTGACCGTCGTCAACCGCTTCAAAGCCGGCTCTTGCGATTTCGGCGACGTAAGCTGCTGAGTTGAGACCAAACGTGATAGCGCCGATCATAATTCCGTTGTCCCATGATGAAAATACAACGAAATAAAGGATCATAAGCTGAAGAACCACGGGAGTTCCTCTGATAAGAGTAATATAAACCTGAGAGATCGTCTTTAAAACCTTTAATTTGCCCGTTTTTTTGTTTACGTAATTGATAACGGCAAAGATCACGCCTATAACAATACCTATAATCGCGGCGAGCAAAGCAATTATCAAGGTGTTCCCCAAGCCCTCAAGGTAGAGCTTCCATCTGTTTTCCGCTAAAAAAGCTCTGCCGAATTTATTCCAAATTGAAATAAAAAATTGTTGAATGTTCATTATTTGATATCCTGACTGATGAAAATTTATTTAAACATGGAGAATGAGGGGGTAAAAATTTCACCCTCTCATTCTAAAAATCTTAGTTACCTGCGTTAGCGAGCATGATCTGCGCGGGAAGCTTGTCCATAAGGATAGCGTCTATTCTGCCCGCCTTGAGATCAGCGAATGCCAGCGCGTACTGCTTGTACTGGCTAACCGTTGTTTTTGCGTCAACCTTTACAGTTGTCGTAATTTCGTTGCCCTCTTCATCCTCACCGGAAACGAACGTAAATCCGTTTGCTTTTGCATCGGAGATGATAAGGTCGCCGCTTGTACCCTCCTGCACGCCTACCTTGAGACCGGAGAGATCCTTAACGCTTGAAATGCTCTTATCCTTTGCGGATACAACAACGAGCGTGGAGCTGTAGTAGATCGCTGAAAAGTCAACCTCTGCCTTGCGCTCTTCATTTATAGTAAGACCTGCCGCACCGACTGCGTAACCGTCTGCATTCTTTACACAAGTTGTGATCGTGTCGAATGCAACGTCCTTTACCTCGATCTTCATTCCGTTCTTCTGTGCAACTTCGCTCATAATAGCGATATCAACGCCGATTATCTGGTTGTTGGAGATGAATTCAAAGGGTGCAAAGCCGGATTCTGTATATACTGTGATAGTTTCTGTAGCATTACCGAAATCCCAAGCTGTTTTGAGGCCGTCTGCAGCGGGTGTTTCACCGTTTGCGATAGCGTCATAGTAATCAACGTACTTTGTCATTGTGCCGTCAGCTACCCATGCCTCAACTACCTCGTTGATCATGTTAAGAAGCTGTGTGTTGCCCTTCTTCACTGCAATACCGAAGTCCTCGGCAATAAGGTCGGTTGCGTCAACTGCAACGTACTCTGTTTTACTTTCGTTTTTATCAGTATCATCCTTGAAATCTTCATCGGTGAAATTACAGGATGTAAGCGCTGCGATACCGGTTGCGATCATTGTAATTGAAAGAATGAATGCATGCAATTTTTTCATTGTTTTGTCCTCCGTGGCAGATAAAATTGAACTATGCGCCTATTGTAGCACTTGCAAATTCAGTTGTCAATACATTTTTTGCGAAAAACGAATATTTTTTCATTATTTTTCTGAAAATCTTAATATTTATGCATATTTATGCAATAATTCAATACATTTATGCAAAATTATGAATATTTTTGTTCGTTTATTTTGGGTAAAGCTTTCTTCATTCAAAATAAGTTGTGTTTAGATAAAAAATATTAAAAAAAATTTGCTAAAAGGTATTGACAAAATCAAAAAGGCATGTTATAATCTGTAAAGTATTTTGCTTTACACTTAAAAAGAGGTTAATATTATGTTTGAAAAGAACTTAAATATTGGTTATCTTTTGGATTTCTACGGTGACGTTCTTACCGACAGAAAGAAGGAAGCACTTGACTCTTATTATAATAATGATATGTCTTTGGCGGAAATTGCCGAGGATATGGGCATTTCCCGTCAAGGGGTAAGGGATATTATAAAGAAATCCGAAGAAGAGCTTCTTTTTTATGAAGAAAGACTTGGACTTGCAAAGAAGTTCGACGAAGCGCAGAAGCATGCACGTCGCGCACTTGAGATTTGCGAGAAAGAAAATCTTTCGGATGCTTTAAAAGAGGAGATTACCTTTCTTTTGAGTAGTGTCGGCTAAATCATTTATTCAGGAGGTCGTGTTATGTTTCAAAATTTAAGTGAAAAACTTGAAAACGCCTTCAAAAAATTTAAAAACAAGGGAAAACTTACCGAAGCAGACGTCAAAGCGGGTATGCGCGAAATCAAGCTTGCCCTGCTTGAGGCAGACGTAAACTTCAAGGTTGTTCGTGATTTTGTAAAAACTGTTTCCGAGCGCGCCGTAGGAACTGAGGTTCTTGAATCCTTGAATCCCGGTCAGCAGGTTATTAAAATAGTTTGCGAGGAGCTTACCTCGCTTATGGGTAACACACAGTCAAAGCTTACTATCGCATCAAAGCCCCCGACGGTTATTATGATGGTCGGTCTTCAGGGCGCGGGTAAAACCACGCATGCGGGCAAGCTTGCGGGCATGTACAAAAAGCAAGGAAAGAATCCCCTGCTCGTTGCCTGTGACGTTTACCGCCCTGCCGCAATAAAGCAACTCGAAGTAGTCGGTGAAAAGCTTGGTATTCCCGTTTTCCAGATGGGTGACAAGGAATCCCCTGTTAAGATTGCTCAAGAAGGTCTTAAATTTGCAATTCAAAAGGGCTACGATATGGTGTTCGTGGACACCGCCGGTCGACTTCAGATCGATGAAGTCCTCATGCAGGAGCTTATTGATATCAAAGCTTCCGTTCACCCCGATGAAATTCTTTTGACAGTTGACTCCATGATTGGTCAGGAATCCGTAAACGTTGCGGAAACCTTCAATAATATGCTCGATATTACGGGTGTTATTTTAACAAAGCTCGACGGTGATACAAGAGGCGGTGCTGCCCTTTCTATCCGTTACGTAACCGGCAAGCCCATTAAATTTATCGGTGTAGGTGAAAAGCTTGACGCTATCGAGCCCTTCCATCCCGATAGAATGGCGAGACGAATTCTCGGCATGGGTGACGTGCTTACTCTTATTGATAAGGCGCAGGCGCAGTTTGATGAAAAGAAGGCGGCTGAGCTTGAAGAAAAGCTTCGTCAGGCAATCTTCACTCTTGATGATTATCTTGAGCAGATGCAACAGCTCAAAGGCATGGGAAGTCTTGAACAGCTCGCAGGAATGATACCGGGTATGAAGCCGGGCTCACTTAAGGGCGCGAGCTTTGATGAAAAGCTCCTTGTTCGTCAGGAGGCAATCATCAAATCAATGACAAGACGTGAACGTGAGCATCCCGAGCTTCTCAATGCTTCAAGAAAAATAAGAGTAGCTAAAGGAAGCGGCACATCGGTCGAAGAGGTCAATAAGCTTTTGAAGCAGTATGATCAGATAAAGAAAATGATGAAGCAATTCTCAGGAATGGCTAAATCGAAGCAAGGAAAACGCGCTCTTGGGAAAATGAAGCTTCCCTTCTGAGCCAACACAGTTTTATACCGCATGGCGGATAAATAATAAAAAATATATATAAAATTTTTTGGAGGACAAAAAAATGGTAAAGATCAGACTTAAGAGAATGGGTCAGAAGAAGGCACCCTTCTATCGTGTAGTAGTAGCAGACAGCCGTTACCCCAGAGACGGTCGTTTCATCGAGGAAATCGGTTATTACAACCCCTGCACAAACCCCGCTGAAGTAAAGATCAACGAGGAAAGCGCAAAGAAGTGGATCGCTAACGGCGCTCAGCCCACAGATACTGTTAAGGCTCTTTTGAAGAAGTCCGGCATTATCGACTAATTTTAAAATTACAGAATTTTAAAATCAGAAGATAAAGAAGGATAGGTTTAATAATGGCAGATTTAAAGGAAACACTGCGTAACATAGCGGCGGCTATTGTTGACAGTCCCGATGAGGTTGTTATAGTCTGCGAGGAAACCGAAACTTCCATCAACCTTACGCTTAGCGTAGCTCCCGAAGATATGGGTATGGTTATTGGTAAAAATGGAAGAATTGCGAAGGCTATTCGTACCGTTATTAAGGCAGCTTCTGCTGACCTCGGCAAGAGAGTTAACGTAGATATCCGCTAATTTGGATAGTTACTTAAATAAAAACACCGACTCGCGCGAGCCGGTGTTTTTATTGTTTAAATTGAAAGCAGGCAGACATATTCGTCCGCCTGCTGTATTTTTTATTATTTTGTCGCGTCCATTTCAGCTTTGTGTTTAGATACGATCGTTGTAATTTTCTTTACGGGATCAAGCAACTGGCTGATCGTGGTGTCGTGATTGAGAGTATCGATAAGCAAAGCCACGTACTTGCAAAGATTTACGTCAACGTGCCAGGGCTTATCAATAAGACCGGGGCGACGGTATACAAGGTTTGTTGTGAAGATCTTGGAAACGATTCCCTCTTCGTATGCCTGATCGAACTTGTCAAATCCGTCTGTGAAAAGACCGAAGGTGGAGAAAACGAAGATTCTCTTCGCGCCGCGGTTCTTAAGCTGACGGCAAACGTCAAGCATGGACTCACCTGAGGAGATCATATCGTCAACTACGATGCAATCCTTTCCTGTGAGATCGGATCCGAGGAACTCGTGAGCTTCAATGGGGTTTTTACCGTTTACAACAACCGAGTAGTTACGGCGCTTGTAGAACATACCGATGTCAATGCCGAGAACGGAAGAATAATACATGCATCTTCCCATAGCGCCTTCATCGGGAGAGATCATCATAAGATGCTCCTTATCGATTTCGATATCGGGAACGGCCTTTATAAGTGCTTTGATCATCTGATAGGAGGGACGAACGTTGTCAAATCCGGAAAGCGGGATAGCGTTACAAACACGGGGATCGTGAGCATCAAAGGTAATAATGTTGGTAATACCGATGTTTACGAGCTCCTGGAGCATGATAGCGCAGTCGAGAGATTCTCTTGCGGATCTCTTGTGCTGTCTGCCTTCGTAGAGCATAGGCATGATAACGGTGATTCTTCTTGCCTTACCTGCGATAGCGGCAACTATTCTCTTGAGGTCTGCGTAGTGGTCGTCAGGGCTCATTGGAACTGTCTGACCGTACATTTTATAGGTTACGCCATAATTGAATACATCGCAAAGAATATAAACGTCCTGGCCACGCATTGATTCGTGAA
Source organism: Eubacteriales bacterium (assembly GCA_045632305.1). Taxonomy (GTDB): domain Bacteria; phylum Bacillota; class Clostridia; order Oscillospirales; family CAG-272; genus SVTX01. The sequence goes on from JAZQWL010000021.1 coordinate 15,332, forward strand.
TAAGTCCCTTACCTTCACCCGTACCAAATCTTGGACAGTGTGCTTCTGCAAGGTAGGTTTCTTCGCTGTTGTGTCTTCGCCATTCCTTAAGGTAGTTGTCAACCTGGGATGCGAAGCCCTCGCAACCCCTCATGCCGATGACACTCAACTCCGCAATCTGTGCTTCCTTCATTTTTGATTTCCTCCGTATAGTGACAATAACTGTTTATTATTAATTTAAAATTACTTGAGCGCGCAGAATCTTCCGTATGCTTCATCCCAAGCAGCTCTGTCTGCTGTGGGCTCGTATGTCTTGAGCAGGAAGGAGTTTCTTACAACCTCGCGTGCCTGAGCGAGGTCTGCAACCTCACCTGCTGCGATCGCCTGCATCATAAGGTTACCGATGGACGTAGCTTCGTCAGGACCTGCAACTACGGGAATACCGCAAGCGTTTGCAGTCATCTGAGAAAGGAATGCGTCCTTAGAACCGCCGCCGACAACGTTGATCTTCTGTGTCTTTCTGCCGTTAAGCTTCTCAATTGTTTCAACAGTATATCTGTACTTGAGCGCCAAGGATTCTTCGATGCAGCGTACGATTTCGCCAACTGTTTCGGGAATGGGCTGGTTTGTCATACGGCAGTAATCGCGAATCTTTTCGGGCATGTTACCGGGAGTAGCGAATGTGTAATAGTCGGGATTGATGAGAGAACGGAAGGGTGTTGCCTGCTCTGCCATGCCGATGAGCTGCGGGAAGCTGTATTCCGTACCTTCTCTGATCCACTGTCTTCTGGATTCCTGAAGGATCCAAAGGCCCATGATGTTCTTGAGAAAGCGGATCGTACCAAGCGCGCCGCCTTCGTTTGTGAAGTTTGCAAGTCTTGTAGCGTCGTTAATGAGAGGCGCCTTAAGCTCGCCACCCATGAGGGACCATGTACCGCTGGATATGTAGATGAAGTCGTCATTGTCCGCAGGAACGGAGATTACAGCACTTGCAGTATCGTGAGCGGCAACGTTAACAACCTTAATGTTGTTCTTACCAACCTCTTCGTTGATCTGAGGAAGAAGAGTGCCCATGCAGTGACCGGGCTGAACGAGGGGAGCAAAGAGTGAACGCTTGATGCCAAGCTTATCAGTAAGCTCAAAAGCAAAATCTCTCTTGTAAGCATCAAGGAGCATACCTGTGGATGCAATCGTATATTCGGTTGCCATATTACCTGTGAGGAAGTAGTTAAGAAGGTCAGGGATAAAGAGCATCTTGTCAGCGCCGTCGAGCATATAAGAGTCATCTCTCTTATCAGCTGCGAGCTGGTTGATCGTGTTAAAGTCAGATGCCTGAATACCTGTTACTCTGTAGATCTCTTCGGGAGAAACAAACTGCTTTACGTAATCGGTAATGTTAACCGTTCTTGTATCTCTGTAATGGTAGGGGTTACCCATCATTTTACCGTTCTTATCGATAAGTGCGTAGTCAACGCCCCATGTATCGATACCCATGCTTGTGATGTTGTCACCGTCAATTACAGTCTTTGTGATAGATCTCTTGATTTCATGGAAAATTCTCAAGATGTCCCAAGTAAATCTGCCGTTTACGAATACGGGATCGTTAGTAAATCTGTGATTTTCTCTGAGTGTGAGCTTTTCGCCGTCAAAAGAACCGACGATACCTCTACCGCTGGAAGCGCCAAGGTCAATGGCAAGCATTTTAAGTTCAGCCATAATAATCCTCCAAATTTTATAAAATTAATAACGAATTTTAGTATACACTGTAATTATATCACATTTATTAATTTATTGTATGAACACATTGTTAACATCGATAAATTTTATTTACTTACAACGAAAAAATTATAGCTTAAGTACATGCGAGATTTCAAATTTAAATATGCCAAATTTCTGTCGAGCTTTGTCAATAAATTTTAATCTGCATATACTTGTAATGTAAAGGGTAATTATTTTTGGAGACGTATTTATGAACAGCTTAAAGAAAAAATACAGCGTGGGTTTGATAGGCGGAGATATGAGGATGGAAATTCTTGCTAATATCGTGAAGAATAACGGGTATCCGATAAAAATTTACGCTATTTCCCATCCGGATAGGTTTAATGAAGACGATATTGCGTGTACACTTGACGGATTGTTTGCCACATGCGATGTGATCACACTTCCCGTCCCCGTCACTCGTGATAAAGTAAATATATTTGCGGAAAATACTGCCTGTAAAGTTAATTTGAATGAAGTGATACGTTGTTCTTCAAATTTCGGACCGAAAATAATTTTTGGCGGCATAATACCTGCGGCGATAAAAGAGGGGCTCCAATATAATAACCATACGGTTATAGATATATTTGACAATGCCCGCTTGATTGAAAATAATGCCGTGGCTACTGCCGAGGGGGCTTTGATGATTGCGATGGAAAATCTTCAAACCACAATTACCGGTACGAAATTTGCGGTCTTGGGTTTTGGACGTATTGCATCTCATTTATCAAAAATTTTAAATGACCTTGGAGGCGAGGTAACCGTGTTTGCAAGAAGGGACGATGCCTTACTTAAAGCGCGAAATTTGGGATATGATACAGTAAAGCTTGAGGAGCAGCATACCGAAGAATATGCTTTGAATATTGCGTGTGAGCTTGACCGTGTTTCCCTTATTTTCAATACTGTTCCAAGCGTTATTCTTAAGCGCGAAATCATTGCAAAAATGAAGTGCCGTCCCCTTTACGTTGAGCTTGCGTCATCACCTTACGGAATGAACTCGAAGGATGCGCGCGAGCTTGAATTCAATACATTATATGCGCCCTCACTCCCGGGAAGATATTCACCCGTAAGCGCCGCAAATTATATTTTTGAAGCGATATGCTCATCTCTGTCGAGCATGGAGTCTTGAGGGATTTGACAATTATACGGAGGAAATATGATCGGTTATGCAATGTGCGGTTCATTTTGTACGATGGGTATCAGCATGTCCGTCCTGCAAAAATTGAAGGCAGCGAATTATGATATAGTGCCGATAATGAGCGACGTTGTATATTCAACCAATACTCGTTTCGGCGATTGCGAATATTTCAGAGAAAAGACAAAAGAAATTTGCGGCATGGATATTATTCACACGATCAAGGATGCAGAGCCGTTTGGACCTAAAATGCCACTTGACGCGCTTGTGGTTTGTCCTTGTACGGGAAATACGTTGGCAAAAATAGCAAACGGAGTAACCGATACGCCGGTTTGTATGGCGGTAAAGGCGCACCTGAGGTGTGACAGACCGCTTTTAATCGCTTTGGCGTCAAACGATGCTATTTCAGCTAACCTTAAAAATATATCTACGCTTCTTATGAGAAAGAACATATATTTTGTGCCAATGTTTCAGGACGATCCCGTTAATAAACCCCACTCGCTCGTGGCGGATTTTTCTCTTGTAGAGAAAGCGCTTGAAGCCGCAGAAAACGGAAAGCAGCTAAGAAAGCTATTTTTATAAAAAACCAAGCGGTATATGCCGCTTGGTCATTTTTATATTATGTCAATGCCTATAGGAGTGTAGAACAGCTTTGAAAATTCCTGTGCCGTTGCAGTTTGCGGAAGCGCCCACATTGTCTTTGCAACGACCGTTTCGGTTGTCATATCATACGCCTCGGGAAGCTCGTATTTTTCTTTTATACGAAGACCGACGTGGTAAACCGACATATCACTTCCCTCGTGTTGAACCTGAGTGGTCATAATAATTCTGACGCCCTTAGCGATAAGATGCTCTATCTTCTCTACGAAATCGTCATTCTCATAAAAAGGAATTCCGCCAACACCGAAGCTTTCGATAATAACCGCGTGAGCGTGCTCGGCAACGTAGTCGAGTATATCTGCCTTCATGCCCGGAATAAGCTTTATTACGATGACCGAAGGGTCTATTTTATCGTAGAATCTGACAGGCCCCGAAAGATTTTCTTTTATAAAGTATTTGATCTTGCCCTCGCGTACAAATCCAATGTCAGGATAGTCGATACTCGAGAAGGCATTGAAGCTCTTTGAGTGAGTTTTCTTAGCGCGTGTCGCCGCGATTATCTTACCGTCAAAAACGATATGTACACCGCAGGCATTATTATCGCAGGCATATACGAAAGCACCCGAAAGATTTTCTCTTGCGTCGGTATCACGTCGCTCTATCGGTATCTGCGCGCCTGTTAAAACAATGGGCTTTGGGCTATTCTGAATAAGGTAGTAAAGCATGGAGGATGCATAAGCCATAGTGTCGGTGCCATGAGTAATAACGAATCCGTCGAAATTGGAGTACACGCTTTTGATGTAGGTAGCGACGTTAAGCCAATATTCGGGCTTCATATTCGTGCTGTCGAGATTGTAAAGCTGGACCGTAGAAACCTCACAAAGATTCTTGATCTCAGGCACGTGATTTAAAAGCTCGTCCGATGCCATCGCGGGTACAAGACCGTGCTCACCTTCAAGCGAGGCGATCGTGCCGCCCGTAGTGATAAGTAAAATTTTCTTCATTGTAAGCTCCTGAATCAAAAAAGATCTGTAGGTGTGAATGTGAATTTTGAATCGCAGAAACGGCAGCAAACCTCAAGCTCACGGGGGTTACCTTCTGCTTCCTGTTCATCAAAAAGCTTCATAATGTCACGCTCACCCATAGCGCGGAGGGCGTTTCTCATTCTCTCCTCGGAGCATGTGCATTTGTATTCTACATCAATTTCGTCAAAGAGATCGTATTCAATTCCCTGAAGCGCAATAGCTGCGATCTCTTCATTGGAAAGTCCCTTCTCAAAGAGCGAGGAAACGTTACTGATGTAAACGGTGTTTGTCTCAATTTTGTCAACGGTTTCTTCATCTGCAAACGGAAGAAGCTGAATAATAATTCCTCCAGCCGCCTTACAAGTGAGATCTGTGTCAACGAGGACACCGAGAGCGCAAACGGTAGGAATCTGTTCACTTGAAGCATAGTAAGCCGCAACGTCCTGTGCAATCTCACCCGATACGAGCTCAATTGAGCCATTGTAGGGCTCGTCAGTTCCCATGTCGCGAACGATGTTCAAATAGCCCTTACCAACCGCGCCGCTGACGTCAAGCTTTCCGTTGGGCTTGAGAGGAATATCCACATCGGGATTCTGAATGTAGCCGCGTACGTTTCCTATATAGTCGGAAACTGCAATTATCTTGCCGGCAGGGCCGTCGCCGCCAATGGTTACTGTGATCGTGTCCTTCTTCTCACCGAGCATGCAACCCATCATTGAAGTCGCAGTCAGGAGTCTTCCGAGTGCCGCTGTGCATACGGGCATGGTTTTGTGATATTTAATTGCCTGATTTACAATATCTGTTGAATTAATAACGTGGATTCTTGCAGAACCGTCGGAGGTCATTCCGCGGAGAATTTTTGAAGTTGCCATTTTATAGTCCTCGTAAAATTATTTTTTTGCTCTTGCGACGAAGTGCCATCTTTCGGTGGTATTGGTAACGTTACCGAAATCGAAATCACTGTATACGCCCAGAAGCTCAAAGCCGCATGTTATAAGATGATTCTTGATCGCCTCGAGAGAATAGCACTTCTCTGTCTGCACCTCGTCCTCACGGGAATAAGTGCCGTCCTCATTTTCAGTGAAAACCGAAAGATAGAAGTTGCAAAGATTTGTACCTTCATCGTACTCATTCTGCCAGCCGCAGAAGTAATTTATATTGAATTCATCATCGCTGATCTCATGAATATATGAATTATCCCCATAAATATTTTTAAACTTGTATGGAGTGTTCATATCAAAAAGGAAAAGCCCGTCGGGATCGAGATAGTTGTGAACACAGCGAAAGCATTTTGTAATGTCATCATCGTCTGTGAGGTAATTTAAACTGTCAAGACAACAGGTAACCGCGCCAACCGTTCCGTAAAGCTCAAATTCACGCATATCCTGCCTTATAAACAAGATGTCGGAAATTTCCCTGTCGTATGCATTATCCATTGCCTTCATAAGCATTGACTCACTGCCGTCAGCTCCGATCATATCATATCCGCGGGATGCAAGCTCGAGCGTCATACTACCCGTTCCGCAGGCAAGATCCAAAATAAGCTCAGGACGCTTATTCAAATATTTTTCAAAGCAAGCTTCAAAGTAATCCGCCCATGATTTATAGTCAACCTCGGCATTTATTTTATCGTAAATGTCTGATATTGCGCCGTAACCCGAATACATGTCCTTCCCTCGCTTCATTTCTGATCTCAAATACTGAGTTTTAGTCTAAAATTTATTTTATCATATTTGACGAATAATGTAAATAGGTATTTAAAATTTTTTCTATAAACATTGTGTTTATTTTTTGCAATTAATTATTGACTTTCAGTCCGTTATGTATTATAATATAAGGTGAAATAGTATTCGTTTGTCGTACTAAATAAAATTTTTCCGTATGAAAGGAATAAATTAAAATGACAGAGCTTAAAATTGGCAAAAAGATTCGCTTACTTCGTAAGAAAAATGACGTTACTCAGGATAAGCTCGCTCAGGCGCTTGGCGTAACGCCCCAGGCAGTTTCCCGCTGGGAATCCGAGATTTGCTATCCCGATATTGAAACCCTTCCTCAGATCGCGGACTTTTTCGGCGCGTCCATGGATGAGCTTCTCTGCTACGATAGCTTGCAGAAGGAAGCGAAAATCAAAGAATATCTCGATAACGCGTATTTTCATATTGAACGCGATAATCTTATCGAGGCGCTTGCAATTTTAAGAGAGGCGTATGCGGAGATTCCCTCCTCTTTTGAGATTCAGCTTGAGCTTGCCAAGGTTATTTCCGAGATAAATGCTCAGGGTAAGCCCAAAAAGAGCGAGCTTATCGAGGTTGTTTCTCTTTGCAATCATATTCTTGAGGATTGTACCGATGACGAGCTTCGCGATGAAACAAAGAAGACTCTTTGCGATATATATTCTCATCAGCTCGGAAACGACAAGCTTGCGCTTGAAATTGCAGACCGTCTCCACAGTATGAGCTACAGTAAGGAAATCGTCAAGGCGACTGTGCTTACAGGTGAGATCGCTTTCCGTCAGGCGCAGACAAATATTATGGATTTTGCTGACAATATGTGGTGGCACATGTACAATATCGCATGCGTTCCCGATATTTCAGAGAATAATTATTCACTTAAGCAGAAGATCAAGGTAATGGAAAAAGGTATCGCGCTTTTTGACGTTATTTTCGATGGAGATTATATCTATTATCACGACCGACTCGCAAACTCCTACCGTCAGCTTGCAATGCTTCATTTGATGGACGGAAATTCCGCTTCTGCTCTCGATTGCGTTGAAAAAATGGCCGAAAACGCTATTAAATTCGATACGCGCCCCGATAAAGCGATGTATTCCTCTGTCCTTCTTAATAAGGTTGAATATGAAAAGGGTGAAAAGGGAGATTCTCCCGAGATCACTCTTTGCTCAAAGCTTATGAGAGGTAGATTCCAGAGCAGAATCTGGGCGCCTATTAAGGCGGATCCGAGATTTACCGCTGCAATTGAAGCGATGGCTAAATATATTTGAATACACAGGAGGGTTTTACTATGAAAAGCGATATTATGATTGCTCAGGAAGCAACGCTCAAGCATATCAAAGAAGTTGCAAGCACAGTAGGAATTACTGAAGATGAGCTTGAATTCTACGGTAAATATAAGGCAAAGCTCTCCGATGAGCTTACAGCGAGAGTTCAGTCAAATCCCGACGGTAAGCTTGTTCTTGTAACCGCTATCAATCCCACTCCCGCAGGCGAAGGAAAGACAACTACCACCATCGGTCTCGGCATGGCAATGCAGAAGATAGGCAAGAAGACCGTTATCGCTCTCCGTGAGCCGTCCTTGGGTCCTGTATTTGGAGTTAAAGGCGGAGCGGCAGGAGGCGGATATTCCCAGGTTGTTCCCATGGAAGATATTAATCTTCATTTCACGGGTGACTTCCACGCTATTACCGCTGCAAACAATCTTCTCTGCGCGATGATAGATAATCATCTTCAGCAGGGTAATTCCCTACTTATCGATCCCAGAAGAATTCTTTTTGCGCGTGTAACCGATACAAATGACCGCGCGCTTCGAAATATTACAGTCGGTCTTGGCGGCAAGATGAACGGTGTTCCTCGTGAAGATCATTTTAACATCACGGTTGCCTCCGAGGTTATGGCTATTCTCTGCCTTGCAAGTGATATTCACGATCTAAAGAGAAGACTCGGAAATATTCTCGTTGCATACAAGTATGACGGTACCCCCGTATACTGCAGCGATCTTAAGGCGGACGGCGCTATGACGGTTCTTTTGAAGGACGCTCTTAAGCCGAATCTCGTTCAAACTCTTGAGAATACACCCGCAATTATACACGGTGGCCCGTTCGCAAATATTGCACACGGTTGTAACAGCGTTCGCGCGACCAAGCTTGCCATGAAGCTTGCTGACTATGCCATTACAGAAGCTGGCTTTGGCGCAGATCTCGGCGCTGAAAAGTTCCTTGATATAAAGTGCAGAATGGCTGGACTTGCTCCCTCTTGCGTTGTCATTGTCGCTACTGTTCGTGCGCTCAAATATAACGGTGGCGTTCCCAAGACCGAGCTTAAGGATGAAAATCTTGAAGCTCTCAAGTCGGGTATCGTCAATCTTGAAGCTCATATCGATAATATTCATAAATACGGGCTTCCGGTAGTTGTAGCGTTCAATAGATTTGACACCGATACGGACGCTGAAATTGCCTTTATTCGCGAATTCTGCGAAAATAAGGGCGTGACTGTTGCGCTTTCCGATGTGTTTGCAAAGGGTGGAGACGGCGGTATTGAGCTTGCGCACGCAGTTGTTGAAGCATGTGAGAAGCCCTCTGATTTCAAGTTTATCTATGATGATGATAAGACGATCACAGAAAAGGTTGAGGCAATTGCAAAGGAAATTTACGGAGCTGACGGTGTGATATTCGAGGCAGCGGCAAAGAAGCAGCTTTCTGAAATTCTGGCACTCTCTCCGGAGTATTCCAAATTCCCTGTTTGTATGGCAAAGACTCAGTATTCTCTCTCTGACGATGCTTCAAAGCTCGGCAGACCCGAGGGCTTTAATATTACCGTTCGCGAGGTCAAGCTTTCCGCAGGTGCGGGCTTCGTCGTTGTTCTTACGGGAGCGATTATGACAATGCCCGGTCTTCCCAAGATTCCCGCCGCAAATAATATTGACATTGATGAGAACGGAAACACGATAGGACTGTTTTGATATGAATTTACCAATTACTATATACACCTCCGCGGTTGAAGAGACCGAAAAGATCGGTCGAGAGCTTGCCGCATACATGCTTGAGGGAAACACCCCTAATTTTGTCGCCATGTACGGTGATCTCGGTGTCGGAAAAACGGCTTTTGTACGAGGATTTTGTTCTGTCTTCTCTCCCGCCGCGCTTGTTCGCTCACCGACGTTCGCTCTTGTAAACGATTACAAGTGTGACAGATCTGTAAGCGGAGGGCACAAGCACGTTTTCCATTTTGATATGTACCGAATAAGCGGTGAGGATGATCTGTATTCTATCGGATTTTACGATTATCTTGACAGCGGTGAGATATGTATTTCCGAATGGTGCGAGCTTATTCCCTTCGCCCTTCCCGATGAATATATCAAGGTTTCTATCGAGAAAACCGATAACGGTGACGGAAGAAAAATTCAAATTACTCTTAATTAGGAGATATAAATGAAAATTTTAGGTCTTGACAGTACAGGTAACGTTTGTACTGCGGCAATTTCGGACAATGAAAATCTTATTGCCGAGATGACTGTAAATATAGGCAACACACACAGTGAAACATTGTTGCCCTTGATTGAACAGATATTGAAAATGTCTGACACTGACATAAACGAAATTCAACTTTTTGCGACAAGCGTTGGTCCCGGCTCGTTTACGGGCGTAAGAATAGGCGCCGCAACTGTAAAGGCGCTTGCATTTGGTAAGAATCTGCCTTTATGCGAGGTTTCAACTCTTGAAGCGCTCGCTGAGAATCTTTCTGATTTCGACGGAATTCTCTGTCCCGTAATCAACGCTCGCAGAATGCAGGTCTATAATGCCCTCTTCTCATGTAAGGACGGAATCATAACGCGTCTTACCCCCGATCGCGCTATTTCTGTTGAAGAGCTTGATTCTGAGCTTGCGAAATATGATTCCCCCATTTATCTCTCCGGAGACGGATACGATATCTGTAAATCCAATTTTAAATTAACAAATACTATGAATACCCAAGCTAAGACAAGAATGGCGTCAGGTTACAGCGTTTGCATTTGCGCTATGAAAATGTATAACGAGGGGAAAACTGTAACCGACAGAGAGCTTTCTCCTTCATATCTTCGTCTCTCTCAGGCAGAGCGCGAACGAAATGAAAAGCTTAACTCAGGAGTCAAATTCTAATTAATTGAGGACAGTATTATGAAAAAAATTGTAATTGGTTGCGATCATGCAGCCCTTGAACTGAAAAATAAGGTAATTGCGCATCTCAATTCAAGAGGTTTTGATGTTTGTGACGTTGGAACTTATACGAATGCATCCTGCAATTATCCAGATTATGCTTCTGCAGCTTGCAAAAAAATACAGAATGGTGAATCCGATCTCGGTATTCTTATATGCGGTACGGGTATTGGCATGTCAATGGCTGCGAACAAGCATCGCGGAATACGTGCGGCTTGCTGTTCGGATACGTTTTCTGCTAAGGCAACACGCGAGCACAATAATGCGAACGTTCTCTGCTTTGGTGAAAGAGTTGTTGGCGCAGGTCTTGCACTTCAGCTTGTTGATATTTTTCTTGATACGGATTATCTCGGCGGTCGACACGATGCACGTGTTCAGATGCTTACCGACATTGAAAATAGAAATAACCTTTGATATTTCGAAAGGAATACTTTATGGCTAATACAACATCTAAAATTGTTGAGCTTATCCGTGTTATTCGCGGAAAGCCCGCAAAAAAGAATTTTACCTCCGCGGTTATTCTTGCCGCCGGTTCTTCCACAAGAATGGGTGCGGGTCAACGCAAGCAGTTTTTAGAAATCGACGGTATGCCCGTGGTAGCAAGAACGCTTGTTGAATTTGAAAAAGCAGTAAATATTCATGAAATTATTATAGTAGCTCATGAAGATGAAATTGATCTCTACGAGTCATTCCCCGAAAAATATAACCTTACAAAGCCGTTGCGCGTAATTGCGGGCGGTGAGACCAGACAGGAATCTGCGCGATTCGGATCTGACTGCGTATCGGATAAATGCAAATTTATCTGTATTCACGATGCCGCAAGATGTCTTATAACTGCCGAGCTTATTGATAGAGCTTGTCACGGCGCGTATCTTCACGGTAATGCGGCGCTCGCTATTCGCGCAACCGACACTGTCAAGATAGTTGAAAAGAACCATTTCGTAGAATCTACTCCCGAGAGAAAGTACGCATTTTTAGCGCAGACTCCTCAGGTGTTTACAATGAATGCTTATCGCGCGGCAGCTTATATTGCGCGTGACGAAAAGATCGAGGCAACCGATGATTGCATGCTTCTTGAACATATTGAAATTCCCGTCAAGCTCCTCGAGGGCTCGCGCGAGAACATCAAAATCACAGAGCCCTGCGATATACTGTTTGCCGAGGCGATCTTAAAGGCAAGAGGAGAGAGTGAAGAAAAATGAGAATAGGTCACGGATACGACGTTCATAAGCTTGTTTCGGGTAGAAAACTTATTATCGGCGGTGTAGAAATTCCATATGAAAAGGGCCTGCTTGGACATTCCGATGCCGACGTATTGATTCATGCTATAATGGATTCTATTCTCGGCGCCTTGGCGCTCGGCGATATCGGAAAGCACTTCCCTGACACAAGCGATGAATTTCTCGGTATTGATAGCACGATTCTGCTTTCCAAGGTTGCAGGTATTATGAAGGCTTCGGGTTATCGTATTGCAAATATCGATGCAACGGTAATAGCGCAAGCCCCGAAAATGTCACCGCATATAGAAAAAATGCGTCAAAATATCGCAAGAGCGCTTTTTTGCGATATTTCCGACGTCAACGTAAAAGCAACAACGGAGGAAAAGCTTGGATTTACGGGTGAAGGTCTCGGAATTTCAGCTCACGCGGTGTGTTTATTGATTAAAATATAAAAAGTCCCCCGTATTCGAGGGACGGTATATTAAATGCCCGGGCAAAGCTTACCTTTGTCTACTTCCTTTGATTTATCATATAATAGCAGAGCTCCGAGCATGGTCTATACTGCTATAATATGACAATATTCGACAAACATTTACATAATTTTGAATTCGAAAGGAATGAAAATAATGACCTTTATTGCTCCATCACTTCTTGCGGCAGATTATTCTAAGCTCGAGACTGAGATTTCGAGAGTGGAAGAAGCGGGTGCTGAATATCTTCATCTTGATATTATGGACGGGGCTTTTGTGCCTAATATTTCATACGGCCCTGACCTCGTATCATCTATCAGAAAATGTACGGGCATGATATTTGACGTACATCTTATGATCAGAAGACCCGAGAGATATATTGACCGTTTTGTAAAGGCGGGCGCAGACATAATCACCGTGCATTATGAAGCGTGTGAGAATCCTCTGTCTGTAATTAATATGATACATTCTTATGAGATGAAGGCGGGAATAGCAATTTCTCCGAATACTCCCGTTGACGTTCTTCTCCCTATCATAAAGCACGTAGATATGGTCCTTATTATGACGGTTGAGCCGGGATTCGGCGGACAGTCACTTATTCCCGACTGCCTCGACAAGGTTCGCGCTCTCCGTAAATATTGTTCGGAGCGCGGAATCGATCTTGATATTGAGGTCGACGGAGGAATCAATGCGGAGAATGTTTCTCTTTGCACCTCTGCGGGAGCTAATATTATTGTCGCGGGCTCTGCAATTTTCAAAGCTAAAAAGCCCAAAACCGTAATCTCAGCAATGAAACAGGCGGCTGCCGCAAATCCTTTTATGCTTTGATTACAGGTCAATCTCAACGTTGAATTTTTCAAGCCAGATATGTATGAGATATATCATCTCAAGGGTGTCTGTCTCACTTTCTGTAATCAACGTGTTTTCTGCCTTATTTCTGTCAATTAAATAGTTAATTCTGTATTCGGAATTTGAAAAAATTTTCTTGAGCTTATACCTCAGTTCATTTTCAAATTCCGAATTTTTATTTGTATTTTGTTTGTAAATTCTTTCACTTCTAAAGACGTTTGGCATTTTTGCGTAAAAGTGTTCGAATATCTTTAAGTCTGTAAACGGATAATTGATATTCAGTCCAAAGCGGTCGCAAATTTTTTCGTTGAATTTTAACTGATTCGGTAAATCGTAGAAATAATTGAGACACATTTTAATTCTTAGCTCACTCGTTGCAATATCTTCATCAAACTTAAATTGCTCCCTTTCCTTTAAAAAAATTTCATGCAGCCAATTAAATCCATCGTTTGCCATAGCTACTTCCCTTTTAAAGACTTCTATATTTTTATACGGATCAGCAATCCATGGGAAAAAGCTTTTTATGTAGTTTTTATCAGAAATCTCAAACACGTCACTGCCGATTCGGGAACACGTCTTTTTTTTATAAGTAAACGTTGAAATTTTTTTCAGATTACTAAAATTATTGGCAAAATAAGGCGCTTCGGTGATTTCAACACATTCCTCAAGATTTTCGATGGATTTAGAGTAACCATTTTCATCTTCAATAAAATCTGTATTGCATGGCAATGAAAGGTCAATACAATTACCGTAAAATTTAGGATGCTTGAGAGTAAAATACCTTTTCTGCATTACTAAGAAGGATCCATCCGCCCTACAGTCAACGAAAGCACATGAGCCGGGTTGTAATTCATAAATGTCCTTGAAAGCACTTCTTCCTTCAATACTATATGAGTTCATAAACAGAATCTGCCACAGTCCGTATCTATCAAGCTTTGGACACTCGGACATGCAATCGATAATGCTTGCAGCGGATGATGAAAATAAAATCGTATCATTATTTTTATATGAAAAATACAGCGGCTTGACTCCCAATCTATCGCGCGCTAAAAAAACCTTTGGTGAATATACAGCGCTTGGGAAAACCGCCTCGGAGTAAATTGCATACGCAAATCGCCCCAATAATTTTTGCGGAGAAAATCCACCCCATAATATATACGCCCACGTGGCAATAGCGCCGTAATCATTTTCTTTTGCAGGTGAATATCCAAGTTCTTCCTTGATCGATAAGAGCAGTTCTTTTGAATTTTCAAGCTCACCATCAAAAACAAATGTGTATTTTATGTTATTATAAATAATCGTGTAAGGAGTAATATTATCCTTTTGGCATGAAAGCCCTATAAACGTTCCGTTTGTGTTTAAATGCGAAAACACGATTCTTTTTTTGTCTTGTGATTGATCACAGCACGCAAGTCCGTTAAATGATTCAACAATTCTGCTGCTTGGCTTGTAATTAACAAGACCGCAAATTTTCGGCATATCAACCTCCGATTAATCAGTTATCATTGAACAGTATATGTAAATTAATTGAAAATAGACAAAAAAATAAAGCACAGACCGAAAATCGGTCTGTGCTTTATGAATTTTTATTACTTTATCATGCCTTCAACAACTGTGTTTGCAGTCTTGAGAGCTTCATCGATCTTGGATACGTCAGAGCCGCCCGCCATAGCGTTGTCGGGACGTCCGCCGCCCTTACCGCCTGTTATAGCCGCTACCTGACCTGCAAGCTTACCGGCGTGAACGCCTGCAGCAACTGCGTCCTTACCTGCAGCAGTAACAAAGTTAAGCTTACCCTCGTTTGTAACCGCAAGAACAACAACAGCATTATTATGCTCGGACTTGATCTTGTCCGTCATATTTCTTGCAACATCGATCGTTACATTATCAAGACGGGATGCTACGAGCTTTATGCCCTTGATCTCAACTGCACCCGCGAAGAGGTTATCAGTCATGCCGGAAGCGATCTTTGCATTGAGTCTGTCAATTTCTTTCTTAGCTGCAGAGAGCTCGGACTGAAGTGCAACTGCTCTCTTTGCGATCTCATGAGAATTTGCAACCTTGAGTTCCTTTGCGGTTTCGTTGATAAGGTTGTCCTTTTCAGCGATAAGCTCAAGAACGCCTGTGCCTGTTACAGCTTCAATTCTTCTTACACCGGCAGCAACGGAGGATTCGGAAATGATCTTGAAAAGACCAATCTTACCCGTGTTGTCGCAGTGTGTACCACCACAAAGCTCTGTGGAGAAGTCACCCATCTTAACCATACGAACAACGTCGCCGTACTTTTCACCGAAGAGCGCCATAGCACCGTTTGCTCTTGCGGTTGCGATGTCGGTCTCTATTGTCTGAATGGAGTTTGCAACGAGAATGTTAATATTTACAAGTGCTTCAACCTTGGAGATTTCTTCGCTTGTAAGAGCTGCGAAATGTGTAAAGTCGAAACGGCAGATATGTTCATTTACGTAAGAACCTGCCTGTTCAACGTGAGAACCGAGAACAGTTCTGAGCGCTGCCTGAAGCAAGTGAGCTGCAGAGTGGTTTCTCTTGATTGCATTACGTCTTGCGTCGTTAATATCAGCTACAACACTGTCGCCAACCTTAATCTCGCCATTTGCGATCGTACAAAGGTGAATGTAAACACCGTCAGTCTTCTTTGTATCGTAAACGTATGCAAGGAAGCCTTCAGCGTAGATAGTACCTGTGTCACCAACCTGACCACCACCTTCACCGTAGAAAGGAGTTCTGTCAAGAATGATCGTAACGTCGCCTTCGTTTGCAGAATCAACAACACCGTTTTCTGTAAGGATCGCGAGAACCTTTGCCTCGGATCTGTAATCTGTATAGCCCGTAAATTCTGTCTTTGCGAGGTCGGAAAGTAAGGACTTGGAGGATTCATCCCAACCACCAATGTTGGAACGAGCATCTCTTGCTCTCTGCTTCTGCTGACGCATAAGCTCGTTAAATGTAGCTTCGTCGATTTCGATATTGCTTTCAGCCGCGATTTCGCGTGTGAGGTCGATCGGGAAGCCGAATGTATCGTAAAGCTTGAATACGTCTTCACCCGAGATAACGTTTGCGTTTTCGGCAACCGCACCGCGGATCATATTAGAGAGAATGGAAAGACCGGCGTCAACTGTTGCGTCGAATCTGTCCTCTTCCATGGAAATAACCTTGAGAATGTAATCTCTCTTTTCGTCGAGCTCGCGGTATGCGTCGCAGGATTCGTTGATAGAAACTGTAACTGTGTCAACCAAGAAAGGATGATTGATACCGAGAAGCTTACCGTGACGGCAAGCGCGGCGGATAATTCTACGAAGAACGTAGCCACGGCCTTCGTTAGAAGGAATAACACCGTCAGCGATCATAAACATTGCGCTTCTGGAGTGGTCTGTGATAACACGGATAGAAACGTCGTTCTTCTGATCATCGCCATACTTCTTTCCGGAAATTTCGGAAACCTTGTCGATTACACGGCGGATAGTGTCAACCTCGAACATGTTGTCAACACCCTGCATTACACAAGCAAGTCGTTCAAGTCCCATACCTGTATCGATATTCTTCTGTGCAAGCTCTGTGTAGTTGCCGTGACCGTCATTGTTGAACTGAGAGAAAACGTTGTTCCAGATTTCCATGAATCTGTCACAATCGCAGCCGGGCTTACAGTCGGGAGAGCCGCAACCGTACTTGATACCACGGTCAAAGTAAATTTCGGAGCAAGGACCGCAAGGACCGCTACCGTGCTCCCAGAAGTTATCTGCCTTACCAAGACGAACAACGTGAGCGGGATCAACACCGATCTTGTTTACCCAGATGTCATAAGCTTCTTCGTCATTCTCGTAGATAGAGGGCCAAAGAAGCTCTGCTGGAATTTCAAGCCATTCTGTCAAGAATTCCCAGGACCAAGCAATTGCCTCTTCCTTGAAGTAATCACCAAAGGAGAAGTTACCGAGCATTTCGAAGAATGTACCGTGACGAGCTGTATGACCAACTCTTTCAAGGTCGGGAGTTCTTATACACTTCTGGCATGTTGTAACTCTGTTACAGGGAGGAATTTCCTCGCCTGTGAAGAATTTCTTCATAGGAGCCATACCTGAATTTATAAGAAGAAGTGATTTATCGTTATGGGGAACGAGAGAATACGAAGGGAGACGAAGGTGTCCCTTGGATTCAAAGAATGAGAGATATTTCTCTCTGATTTCGTTAAGTGAAGTCCATTTCATGAGGATAAAAATTACCTTTCATTTATACGTTTAAAATTTTTGACCAACGTTTATTATACCATTATTATAATAAGATGTCAAGAGTTTTCTTGTCAAGATGTGCGCTAATTCGCAAAAATATATGTGTTACGTCTCGTAGAGCGCCGCACCGATCACCGTGCCGAAGCTTGCATTTTCGGGAATAATAAAGTTAACTCCGAAATCTCCGCCGAGATTTTCAAAAACATCGCGAACGGGCTTGATAGTCGTGAGATTGCCGACAAGAACAATGTCCTTGATGTTCTTACCCTTCGCGGCAAAAACAGCAAGCATTGCAATGGTTTCAGCTACCATATTTGCCAGACCAAGCGCAATGTCGGATGCATCCGCCAGGTCGGAAAGCTTACCGAAGTTTGCGGCGGTAAGGTTCTCATTCACACCCGTGTATTCCGCATCCTTGGAAATATCCTTAACTCTCAAATCTATTTTATCAAGGTTTCCGTCCTTGGCAACTGTTTCAATATGCTCGATAGTATCAATGCCGATCATTTTCTTGGTAAGTCCCATAAGAGTACCGCCACCTATACCGGTACCACCGAGATAATTGATTTCAGTTTTGCCATTAATCTTCTTAGCGTGTACCAAGGCGGTTCCTGTACCCATGCTGACAATAATTGCCTCATCGAGTCCTGAAAGATAAAGGCCACCGAGACCTACTGCGGAAAATTCGGGAACAGATTTGCAGTTAAGATTATAAATCGGCTTAGACATATGTGAAGCTCCAACGCCCGTTACCATTATTCTGTCGATGTCGGCTATTGTGAGATTATTCTCGGACGTAAATTTTCCGAAAGCCCCGTAAATAGAAGTAATAGGATCGGTTGCTCTTACAAGAAAAGGAAAAATTAGAGTTCTCTCGCCAACTGCATTTTCGCGGAAACCAACGATTTTAGTCGTGCTGCCACCAACGTCAATACCGATAATATTAGTAGTTTTCTCTGTCATGCTGTTACCTACCTTCATTAAAGTAAATAATATCAAAAATATTATAACATTATCTTGTAAAAAAATCAAGAGTATGATATAATAAATGCATGAATTTTTAACTTCTCGCGGAATTTTTTAAAAAATTCCAAGGAAAGGACGATATAATATGGCATTTGATGCAGGTATGCTTGCGGCGGTTGTAAACGAAATTTCCACAGTAGCCGCGGGCGGACGAATAGAAAAAATATATCAACCCGAAAAGGAAGACATCTTAATTCAGATGCGTACCATCTCGGGTGGAAAAAAGCTACTTATAAACGCAAGCTCAGCAAATCCTCGAATCTCCTTCTCTTCTGTTCAAAAGGAAAACCCCATGCAAGCACCTATGTTTTGCATGCTCCTTCGTAAGCATCTTACGGGAAGCATTCTTGAGAGCATAATGCAATGCGGGTTTGAACGCGTATGTATTCTTACTTTCAGAACACGCGATGAAATGGGATACGAGTGTAAAAAGCATCTTATAGCTGAAATTATGGGCAAATACAGTAATCTTATTTTTGCCGACGAATCAATGAAAATTATATCCTGTCTGAAAACTGTAGATTTTTCTACAAGCAGCTTGAGACAGGTTCTCCCGGGTATGAAATATGAGCTTCCTCCCGCCCAGGACAAGGCAAATCCCATGCAAACCGACTACGACGAATTTGTGCGACTGTTAGATAATTTTCCGCAGGATAAGGGATGTGATAAGTTTATCTGTGGCGCTTATCTTGGCATCGCATCCTCAACAGCCCGAGAAATCCTTTACAGAGCCACGGGAAAGTCATCGGCATTCTTGCACGAGTGCGATGCTGAAGAGCTTTACAGGGGATTTTCATTCGTTACGGATACGATCAAAAACAACGAGTACTCTCCTTGTATCGTATATGAGAACAATATTCCGATCGAATATTCCTTCATTCCCCTTAATCATTTCGGGGCGTCATATCAGTGTAGAGATTTTGAGAGCGTCAGCGAGATGCTCGACACCTTCTTTGAATCCCGTGATAAAGAAGCCAGGATCAAGCAACGCGCATCTGATCTGTTTAAAATTCTTACTCACGCCGAAAACAGGATAATAAAGAAGCTTGAAGCTCAGAGATCAGAAATCTCTGAATGCGATAAGGGTGTGCTCTATAAAAAATACGGCGACCTTATTACCGCCAATATGTATCAGTTAAAGCGCGGACAGACCGCTGTTGAGCTTATAGACTACGAAGCATGGAACGAGGACGAACAGGACTTTGGAAGATGTATTATAGAGCTTGATGAACGCCTCACACCCGCCGCTAATGCTCAAAAATACTACAAAAAATACAACAAATCCAAAACTGCAAAAATTGAGCTTACAAAGCAGATAGAAATTGGCGAAAACGAGCTCAAATATATCAATACTGTATTTGATGCGCTTACCAAAGCAGAAACAACTGCTGATCTCAATGAGATCAGAATGGAGCTCTTCCGTAGTGGATACGCTTCAAAAATGAAGGGATATTCTGCTCCCAAAAAGCAGACTGCTCCCATTGTAGCTAAATTCAAAACGACCAACGGTTATACTGTCTATTGCGGTAAAAACAACGTACAGAATGAATATATAACTTATAAGCTTGCCCAGAAGCATGACTATTGGTTCCATGCAAAGAACACTCCCGGCTCTCATGTGCTTCTTGTTACCAATGGCGAAGAACCGCCCGAGCAGGACTTTACCGACGCAGCCGAAATTGCCGCTTATTATTCAAAGGGCAATTCCGGCTCGCGAGTTGAGGTTGATTATTTGTTTGCGAAGGGCGTAAAAAAGGTCGCGGGAGCAAAACCCGGCTTTGTTATATATAACAACAATTGGTCTGCATACGTTACCCCCAACGAGCAGAGAGTCAAAAATATGCGTTGCAAGTGAGCGACTAAATAAAGTTCTTGACAAATTTGCATTTTCGATGTATAATTGATATAATGGTAAATTTTTTAATAAGGAGATAATGTTTATGCAGTCAAAAATCTTGACAAAATACGCGCTAGACATTTCAAACATTGAGAAAAATTTCGACAAAATCAGAGAGGTCAAACTCGAGAAGTATGATTTAAGATATACACATCTTTTGTGTATGGTTAAGATCAGACAGAACCGTGACGGATTGACCTCTACTGAAATTTCGCAAACGTGCGCAATTGATAAAGCGTTCGTTTCGAGAATTACCGGTGATTTGATCAATAGAGACCTGATCAAAATTAACGAGAAATTCAACGACGGCAGAAAGTACAAGCATAAGTACATTCTTACTGACAAGGGTAATTTGATTATAGATGATATAATCAATGATCTTTCCGTGGCAGTTAATATGATCTCCTCCAAGATTCCCCGAGAAGATCTCAGAATATTTTTTAGAGTATTGACCGCTTTCAACGATAATATTGACTCTGCGGTCGATGAAATTTTGAATACTTCACTTTAAACAGAAAGGTATAACTATGTCTACAAACTACAAATTGCAGAATTGGAAAAGACTTCCCCATGATACACCCAAGGTGTGGGATGTTAACGATCTTCTCGAGCGCATTCAGCTTCACGGAGATAAGGTAGCTTATAAATATTTTGAAAATAATGAACTCAAGGAAATTACTTACACTCAGTTCCATGAGCTTATTACTAACATTGCGGCCGGCTTCACTTCCCTCGGTCTTAACGGCAAAAGAGTTGCGGTGATAGGTGAGACGTCTCCCCAGTGGCTCGCTACTTATGTTGGTGCGTTATCTGCAGGCAGCGTAATTATTCCCATGGACAAGGAGCTTGCGGTTACAGAAATTGAAAAATTCCTCGCAATGGTAGATACTGATGCTATCGTATATTCCAAGTCCTTCAATGAAAAGTTTGTTCCCATCATGGAAAGCCATCCTTCCATCAAGCATTTCATTCCGATCGAAGCACCCGCAGACGCCGATCAGCTTCCTAAGGTACTTCCCTTCTGTGAATTGGTACAGAAGGGCGCTGATGCAGTTGAAAACGGATTTACGATCAAAATGACAACAACTCGTGACGAAATGTGCGAAATGCTCTTCACTTCGGGTACAACCGGAACAAGTAAGATCGTAATGCTCTCTCAGAAGAATATTTTCTCTGCTGTTTCTGCGGCTTATGCGACAGTTCCGTTTACCTCCGATGAAGTTCTCGTATCCGTACTTCCCGTTCACCATACCTATGAGCTTATGTGTCTCTTGGCAGGCATGGTTCTCGGTATGACTGTTTGCATCAACGATTCTCTTCGTCACGTAATGAAGAATTTCAAGCTCTTCAAGCCCACAGGACTTGTTCTCGTACCTCTCTTCCTCAATACAATGTATAAGAAGATCTGGTCCGAGGCGGAAAAGAGTGGCAGAGACAAAACTCTCAAAGCCGGTATTAAGATGTCCCGCGGATTGCTCAACGTTCATATCGATGCAAGAAGAAAGATATTCAAGACCGTTATTGACTCCTTCGGCGGAAATCTTACAAAGATCGTTTGCGGCGGCGCAAAGCTCAATCCCGATCTCGTTCAGTTCTTCGAGGACATGGGTATCGGCGTATTCGAGGGCTTTGGTATTACAGAATGCTCTCCCCTTGTGGCTGTAACTCCCTATTATGCAAGAAAGTCCGGCTCCATCGGACCTGCAGTTCCCTGCTGTAAGATGCGAATCGATCCTAACGGCGAATACACCGAAGAGGGTTACGTTATGGGTGAGATCCAGGTTAAGGGTGACAACGTAATGATCGGTTACTACAATAATCCTGATGCAAATGCAGACGTATTTACTGCAGACGGTTGGTTCAGAACGGGTGACATCGGTTACCTTGATTCCGACGGATATGCTTATATTACCGGTAGAATTAAGTTTGTTATCGTTCTTGAAAACGGTAAGAACGTATTCCCCGAGGAAATCGAAGAATATCTTGAAGCAGTTGAGACTATCAGTGAATCCTGCGTAATCGGACGAAAGGCAGAGGATAGTGACGAGGTTGTGCTCACTGCTGTAGTATATCCCGACTTCTCCAAGTTCCCTGCAGGTGTAACTGATGATGAGATCAAGGATAACATCAGAAAGAGTATTAATGCCGTTAACAAGCGTCTTCCCTCCTTCAAGCAGATCAAGTCTGTTGAAATAAGAAAGACAGAATTCGAAAAAACCACTACCAAGAAGATCAAGCGTCAGCTTGTAAAGTAAAACATATAAAAAACTCGGGCAAGTTGCCCGAGTTTTTTATATGCTCCTTGACAAACAATATCTTTTGTAATATAATATACTTGGATATTATGTGATTTTCTCTTAAGGAGGATTATATGTACAACGGTTTTATCAAGGTTTGCGCGGCATCGCCCAAGATCAGGGTTGCTGATACCGCCTATAATGCAACTGAATGTATTAAGCTTTCAAATGAAGCGTGCGAGCTCGGAGCAAAGCTCATTGTATTTCCCGAACTAACGCTTACCGGAGCAACCTGCGGCGATCTTTTCTATTCCGAAAAATTACTTGAGGGCGCACTTGACGCCTTAAAAAACTATATGTATTCCACGTCGATGCTTGACGTAGTTTCCGTCATTGGTCTGCCCTTTGAAGTTAATGATAAGCTTTATAATTGCGCGGCGGTGGTAACCGGTGGTCAGCTTCTCGGACTCGTTCCCGCTAAGAACGTTTCAACTTATCTCGATTATGCAAGATATTTTGCACCCGCACCCGAAATGAATCTTTCGGTAACATTTGAGGGCGGTATTGCCATGCTTGGTACAAAGCAGTTTTTCGTATGCAGAGATCTTAAAAACTTCCGCTTAGGCGTTGAGCTTTCATCGGATCTTTATGCTAACAGATCTCCCTCCGTTGATTTAGCTGCTGCGGGAAGTGTTATCATTGTAAATCCATCTGCGCAGAATGAATCCACGGCTTCTACTGATATAAGAGAATCTATAGTAAAGGTAAGCTCGCAGAAAAATCGCGCCGCATATATTCATATTAATCCTTCCTGCGGAGAGTCCACAACCGATTATGTCTTTTCAGGCCACGGAGCTGTTTACGAAAATGGTAAGCTTGTTGCAAGAAAAGCTCCCTTCGATTACGAAAATGAGCTTCTTATAACCGAGGTTGACGTTGATATGCTCGCTGCATGCCGCCGTTCCGATCCTTTGTTCTGTAAGGACACAGGAAAGAACGAATATTGCGAAATTGAATTCGATATTATACCTGAAGAAACTCTTCTTACAAGATATATTCAAAAAAATCCGTTTATTCCCGAAAATGAAAAGGAGCTTTACAAGGCATGTAAGACTACTCTCTGGGTTCAGGCACAGGGCTTAGCTGAAAGAATCAACCGTAGCCACGCAAAATCCGCCGTTATCGGTATTTCGGGTGGACTTGATTCAACGCTTGCCCTTATTGTTGCGGCAAAAGCCATGGACATTCTTGACCGTCCACGAACAGACGTTGTTGCGGTGACAATGCCCTGCTTTGGCACCACCAAGAGAACGAAGGATAATGCGACTATCATTTGCGAGGAGCTTGGCGTAACCTTCCGCGAGGTTGATATTTTTGATGCGGTTTCTCAGCATTTCGATGATATTGGTCACGACCCTGAAATCAAGAACGTCGTTTATGAAAACTCCCAGGCGCGCGAACGTACGCAGATTTTAATGGACATAGCAAACCAGGTCAACGGTCTTGTTGTCGGCACGGGCGATCTCTCCGAGCTTGCTCTCGGATGGGCAACATATAACGGAGATCACATGTCTATGTACAGCGTCAATGCAACCGTTCCGAAAACTATGGTACGCAAGCTGGTGAAGTATTTTGCGGACATCGAGAAATACAACGCCAACGATCAACTTGCCGACGCTCTTTTCGATATACTTGATACTCCCGTTTCCCCCGAGCTTCTCCCTGCTGATGAAAATGATAACATAGCTCAGGTTACCGAAGATCTTGTAGGACCGTATGAAATTCACGATTTCTATATTTATTACGCTGTTAAGTACGGTTTTACACCTAAAAAGCTCTTCATACTTGCTAAACACGCTCTCGGTGATATATACGATGATGAAACTTTACTCAAATGGCTTGAGGTCTTTGTTAGAAGATTTATGTCTCAACAGTTCAAGCGTTCATGCATGCCCGACGGTCCCGCGACCTGCGAAATCTCCCTTTCTCCGCGTCAGGGCTTTAAGATTCCGTCAGATGCATCGAGTAATCTTTGGATGGCAGAAATCCAAGAATTATGTGAAGATTAATAAATTACGGCAGAGATCTTTCTCTGCCGTTTTTGTTATAAGAGTTCGGGCAGAGCCATACGGCTCTGCCCTTTTTGTTGTTTTGAGTTTTTAGTTAGCTTCCTCAAGAAGACGAAGGATCTCTGCGTGAACGTTATAGATCTTATCGTCATCACGTGTGAAGGTAACTGTACTTGTTACGATATTGTTTACCATTTCCATTGCCTTTGCTTCGCCATAAGTTTCTTCAAGCATACAGAGCAACTGATAGTCTTCGACACCGTCTCTCATGTTGATGAATCGGATTGAAGGAATGGGGTCAAGCTGACCGTAGATAGCACCGGGATATACCAGGATACCGTCGCCGGGGCCTGTGTTAGAGTATGGTGCACGCATAGGATACGTATTTGTATTAGCCGCACCGTAGAAGTCTTCTCTCCAGTAGAGCCAACCTGTCTGACCAAGCTTATATGATGTCCAGAACATTGTTCTTGCTTCTGTACCATCGTTGAAGAGGAGGATATTCTGGTAAGGCGAATGCCACTGCGGTTCGCATGCAACATATCCCCAGATCTCATCGCCTTCCGCTTTATACGCCTTCATACGCTGATAGAATTCACCGAATTCAGCATCGTGAGCAGCCGCCTGCATGTAACGGCAACCGGAAGTGCCGCTAAGAACTCTGGGTGTAGAGCCGGTGTATGTGTATACCCACAAGCTTATATAGTTAGACAAGAATTCAAACATATCTGCTGAACCATGAAGCTCGGTCTTGTACTTGTTGTAGAGATCCTTAGCTCCCTGTTCCTGAAGTGCGGCTTCAATAGCTGCCCAGGACATGCCGGAAATTACGCCGGTTTGACCAAGATCAGGATATGTAGAGAAGTCTGTAAAGTCGGGGTTACGTTCAATCGGGATAAGGAGTCTGTAATCATCCCAGCCCCAAGACTGAAGCATCTTGGCTTCTTCTGCAACACCGAGAACTGCGAGCATACCGAATGCGTCGAAATATGTTACGGATGTACCGTCTGCCAACTTAATGCCACGATACTGATTTCTGGGAGCACCGGGCTCATCCTGACCGTAGTAAACCATCTTACCGGCGAGAATAGGATCGTTCTTGTACTTATCGTAAGTTTCCTTATCGGCAACTCTGAACGTTGTTACTCTGGGATTATAGAGCCATTCAACGCCAAGAACGTTTTCAGTTGCCCAACCGCCCATAACGGGTGTAAGTCTGTAGTCGAGCATGAAGTTTGCCAACGCCTTGATAACCTCAGCATCATTATATCCGCCTGCCTTTTGATATGTCTGGATATAATATTCGTTCCAAACACCGATATAAGTGTCAAGAGCTGTTTCTTCAGACATGATAACGTCATAAACGTATGTGTATACGTTTGCCATCTTGATGCACTCGCCTGTCTCAGCATCGTAAATTTCAACTGTTGCAGAATACTGACCGGGACGGGATGTTCTGAGTGTAGTTGCCTGAATTGTAAAGCCCCTTACCGTTTCTCTGTAGGGATAGTTTGCAAGTTCCCACGGTTTATAGGAGTAAGGACCGATCGGTACCCAAGTGCCGTATTCGTAAGAGCCGCCCTCGTCACCGCCGTATCCGTCTTTAATATAGGATTCATAAGGAATTACAGCATCGGGATATACACCAACTACGTTACCGGAAGCTGATGTCTGTCCTTCAGTAAAGCCCTTATTGGAAATGTAACCATCCTCGAGATAGAACTCAACGCCAAGCTCTGTTTTGAGAGTCTCACCGTATTCATTCATAAAGTCGGAAATTCTGATTGTTATCTTTTTATTTGTAGGAGAATACAAGTAGAAGTGACAACCTTCCATTTCGTTTCTCGCCATCTGGATCGTATAGCTTGAATTTGTAGAATTCTTGTTAGATGTGTCATATCTGCTTGTCTTCTGCGTGAGATGGTCGAACCACATCTTGAGGTTTTGATCCTCTGAGGGAGCAGTAACTTCTTCCTTATTTGTAACAGGATCTCTGTGAGTTACAGTGCTTATGAGATTGTAATTTGCTGTGCTGTCATTGATAACGATAGTATATCTTGCGAAGCAATACTGCTTGCCTGTGCTATTATCATTAATGAAGAAATAAATTGTGTCACCACTCTTGATGTTTTCAAGTCCCAGGTAGAATGTATACTGAAGCGCTGTTGCACTCGAGCCCAACATTGCCTGAGCAGCAGGAACCGCATCGGAACGAACGTAAGGAGCTTCAATGCTGTAAGTTCTGTATTCTTCATTCAATCTCCAGGAGTAGCTGTAATTTGTAAGAGTTGTTGCCATCCAACCACCGATGGAAATAACACCGGAGCTCTGGTTAACTGTGATTGTTCCGTTAGCATTAGCAGCCTTGAATGCGCTTGTGTAATCAGTGCCACGTTCATGCTTAGCACCGTCTACGCTACCCATAACTGCGGGGGCGTTGGGAAGAAGATTTGTAGATCTCAATGTGAATTCATAGAAGCAGTACTTAAGCCCTGTGTTCTTATCAGTAAGGATCAAGTGGATTGTTTCGCCTGTGCCACCATTGTTAAGATCGGGAGCGAAATAGTACGTAAATCTGATCGCATTAGTTCTGCCTGCTGCGGTCGCCTTATCCCACACGCCCTGTTCAGGACTGGTATTTACTGCCAGAGACCAAGTGTTATAAAGGTCACCCTTCATATACGCAAGCTCGTAATTGTCTGTATCAAATACCATCCAACCTGTGAGGTTGAAGATTCCGTTCGTCTCAGTAACGATAATTGCGTTATTTGCAGAAATACTATTTACGTAGTTGTTTCCTGTTGTCTGATGCACAAAGCTATCGATTCTGAAATCACCGATCTCAGACAAACCGTCAGCTACAGAAATATATCCGCAAGAGCCACAGTGGAAGTATTCATAAGGAGAATGATCAACTCTATCTACAGGTTTATCTGCGGGAGTTTCAACAGGAGGAATGTTATTATGCGCTCCGCATCTCTGACAGATGCCCTCAACGTAGCTATGTCCGAGTTCAGCTCCGCTTGTTGTACCGCATACTGTACACGTTTTAGGCGCGGTACACGATGCATCCGTCCAAGTATGCTCAGTGGTTTCACCCTCTGTTGCGCCGCAAACGGAACACTTCTTGGGTGTTGTACACGTAGCATCCTGCCACGTGTGATCGAGAACGCTTCCCTGCTTAGCTCCACACAAGCTACATGTCTTGGGAGCTGTGCATGTTGCCGCAGACCAAGAATGCGTACAGTTTATCGTTGCAGAAAGGTCAGTATCGTCAGTAACTACCTGAATCGTAAAGTCCTTAATGCAGAATTTAGTAATTGTTCCCTCTCCATCCGTATGAGTCATGACTATGTGTACACGGTCACCGTTCTGGAGCGAATTAGCATCGAGGTAAACTCTGTATATGCTGCCGCCGGGAAGATTATAGGTCTCAATAACACCCGCGATACCGGGATTGATCGCAACGTCAATTGATTCACCGCTTGCAGTTCTGTAAAGCTCACCGTTACGGTAAACCTCTGCCGAGAAATTGACGTTATCATAATTGAATCCCGTTTTGTCGAACGCTACCCAACCCTCAAGAGTAAACGTATGCTGCTGTTGAGCATTAACGTCCTTGTCAAGGAGGTGTACCACTTGATTCCATGTGTATCCGACAACGTTATTAGCTATCGACGTATATCCCGAAGGATCGTCTGCAAATACTCTTACTCTGAGTCGGTCGGCTCTGCCGCCAGCATCGGTAAGATTCAACGAGGATTCAAATACGTCAAAGGAGATAATGTAAATAGGATTTTGAGGATCGGACATAGCGGCATGCTCGCACTCCTCGTGCTTTTCGTAAACGTATGTCTTCTTACCTACTACGATCGTGTTAAATTTGAAAATGTTAATTATAGTTCCGTCACCGGCCTTCTGACCGATACAAATATTAATACGCTCACCGTCTGCATAACCCGAAAGATCGATGGTTGCCGCAAACTGCGCGTTAATATAACCGGGATTAAGGATTCCCACGTAGGTAGCAAACGGCTTGAAGGTTGCCTCGTCTCCGTTGGTAAATATTACGTTCTCAATGAGCTTCCACGTCGTGCCGCCGTTATCAGACCAATACAAGCTGCTCTGACCACCTTCAAGAAGCGCCCAACCCGAAACGGAGAAGCTTCTGCAGTAATAATCGGTGTCTCCAGCTAAAACTGGCGCGGGATAAGTAACGCTCGGTGTCTTACTGCTCGGAGAAATATTGTGATAGGAATTATCAAGTGTCCATTCAGTGCCGTCAGGACCTAATCCGTTGATACTGCTTATACATCCAATGTAAGGAATTACGCAGAAGCACAGTGAACATTCACCGTTGTTTACAATATGCGCTGAAAGTGGCTCTTGCTTAACGGTAACCTGGCCGCAAACCGTACACATCTTACCTTCCGAAAGACCGGGTGATGAGCATGTAGGAACTTTACCCGGAATTGTAATTTCAACGTGTTCATGCGCGGATATCTCTCCAATGTTCTCATAACCGATGAAGGCCTGCAGACATGTCTGCGCGTAAACTCTGCCCATGAAATCGTTGGGATGGTTATAGTTGTTACTTGAATAGCTACGGAAAGTAATTCGTTCAAGTAAAGCATAGCTTTGCGAGGTCATTCTCACAAGGGCCGAACTAATCGCGTTTTCGTTAAGATACTCAACTACGTCCTCAAGATGAGATTCCTGAAGATCGAGTCTTTCGGAATTAACGTTATAAGCATCGTTGTTGGGTGCCATCGTAGAAATTACAAAGCCGTAAAATTCCTGATCTATAGCAATTGCTTTATCGTAAATTGCTTTTACGTTATTTGCGGTTACCGTGGGCTCGTCTCTCATATCGTTCATACCGAACGCAACACTGAGAAGATCGCATCCGTACTGTTCTATATACGGCTTGATATGCTTATCAAAATTGTTTAAACCGTCGGCAGACGTCCAGCCACCAACCGCGGTGTTAATATAAGTAATCGTTCCGTTATCTCCCGCAACGTAATCAGCAGGAGGTGCTTTTATCATTCCGTCAAGGTGAGATGCGTCAACAAAATGGATCGTATAGCCGAACATATCCGCAAGGGCTTGAGTAAACAGCATGGAATAACTCCACTGATAGAAATCCTTTGTTGGATCATACCAATCGGCAGTCGGAACATCAGCATACCAGCTCGAGGTTGAGCCGCAGGTAATACTGTCACCGTAGAAAATAAAAGTAACGTCCTGCCCTGTCATGAGTTTCTTTACAAGGCCTTCGAATTTTTCTATCTGGCTTTCCTGGGTGAAGCCATTCCAGGTGTCAGTATGCTTGTAGGTAACACGGATCTGCCACTGTGTCATAGTGATACCCTCGCCCCAAAGGACGGGAACTGCAGTTCCGTTATAAAGCTCGTAAACCAGCTTTAATTCGCCGTTATAATTATAATATCCGCTATCTGTAACGAGATCAATAGCAGAGCCGCGAGGAATGTGAAGCTTTCCGTCTACAACGAGATAGTCTCTACCTTCAACGTATCGTGTCTTTCCATCATAGCTCTCAACCGATATGATTTCCGATATCGGGAACAAAAGCTGCTTTGTTTCACCGTAATTTATAAACATTACAGTCTCGTTGTAAACTGTATCACCAAGCAGAATATTTTGCATATTCCCGTGCAATCTGTCAGCGGAAATGTCAAGATCGTCAATTGTAACGTTCTTTGTTAAACCGCAATTTGCACACTTGAACGCATCAGAGGATACATAATTGTGACCAAGAGCTGCTATTTCGGTCTGAGGAATAAGAATAACGTTACAACGTGTACACATCTTACCTTCAGTAACGCCGTTCGTTTCGCAACCAACGGGTATGCCCTCGAGAATTGCCTCGATGTGACCGAGAGGTGTTCCCTGCTTCTTACCGCAAATTGAACATGTCTGCGGTTCAGTACACGTAGCGTCAAGCCAACTGTGGTGGCAAGCATTGGGGTCTGTAGGGTCATCAGGGGCTTCGTCAGGTCGTATCTCCTCGCCAACGAATCCGTTACCTTCTGCAAATTCCCATGCTTCGGTGTACGTTCCCTTTGTCGCCTGAATAGCTTCGGCTAAAACTCTGATTTCAAGAGTCGCGCCTGCGGGGGCATCAGAATTAGCCGCAACAATAGTCGCCTTATCAATAATCAACTTGGATGTTGACTGACCTGCAGGCACCTTTTCGGTATAATAAAATATAGTGTCCTCTCTTATCCAATTTTGCTCGGATGTGAAGGAAGCGTTTGTTGTCTTCGGGACGTAGCTGTCGCCTTTTTTCCAGTTTACGATAACTGCTGCGCGAATATAAGCGTCGGCGTTACCGTCGTTTCTTACTGAATAAGATGCCCCGTCATTTATTACGGAGCAATTCATCTGGCCCGCCACAAAGGAGTTATCAGATGAACCGTCAGATTGCGAAGTGACAAGCGCGTAAACGATAAGAATACCAAGCGCTATGAGGAGCGCGGCACATATACTTAAAATAAGTATTTTCTTTGTTTTTAAATTCATCAGTGCCTCCTCTCTCAGCTAATTATACTATCATCGTAATCATTAAGCCAGCTTTCATTTTTGGAGCTGAATTCAAACGTTGCGGTGGCTATCTGACCTTCAGCCGAAATTGTAACAGTTTGAATCTTTGAATTTGTAATGTATCTCCAGCTCCAAACATCGATACATGTTACCGTATAAGTACCCACAGGCAGGTCAAGTGAAATAGTTTCGCCCGTTTTGAGCGGAACGACTATATTAAACTCTCCTACCGAGGGATCAAATCCCGTTCCCGAAATTCTGAATAAATAAGTCTGATGTTGATCTATATTTTGTGAATTATTAGAGGTGGTCACATTTAACGATCCGTACAAATAATGCCACTTTGCGTAGAGCATCGGCTTTGCAACTCTACCGAGCGCTCCGCTTACCGTATATGTTTGTCCGGGCTGAAGAACAACCGCGCCGTCGGGAGTGGCCGCCCAACCATCGAACTTAACTCCATTTGCGGTGGGAACTGATGAAGAAATCTCATAGCTCCACGAAGTGATATTCTTACATGAAACAAACTTTACAAGTGTTTCAGATGAAGGTATATTACTTACTGTTGTATTGGGAAGCGGATTTGCAAAGTAGTCTACCGATTGCTGATACGTTGCATATTGAGTCATTCCCGAGAGCATAGATTCCGCGCTTGCAATAGCGGTTTCTGGATTGGTAGCAAAAGTAATACCCTTAAGGTACAAGGTAATACCGAGCTTTGAGAATGTATATTCAACGGGGTCTATACGAAATGCCGTAATAGCTTCTCCGCGAGCGGGAGTAAGATCTATAATCTGGGTATAATAGTACCCTTCTTGGTCAAAATTGTATTGTGAAGTAACGCCAAATGATGCCGCAGTACCCGATTTGAATTGAGGAACAATCGAAGCGTAGTTCTTTCCGACTTCGCCGTATCTTGAATCGAATATTGCAGTAGCTCCATACGCCAAGCCCGCACCTGCGAGAACTCCCGCATCTGCCTCAAATGGAAGCATGAACGAAATAACCGCGTATTTGTATTTACTTGTATCAACGTTACATTTCAGATAAACCTGAGGGTCTAAAACAGTCTGATATTCAGGTTGATTGAGTCCGTTAGCACTAGCATACCAGCAACGGTATTTACCGCCACTGCTTGAACAGTTATCTGCAAACGCTCCGTTTCCGCTATTAATAGTCGGACAGCTATTTACAGTTGTCAATGCAAACGCATTCTCGGTTGAATCGTAGTCTATCTCAACGTTGTGTGCATCGGAAAAAGCATTGTTTGTGACAAACTGATTCGGCTCTATTGTAAATGTCTCAGAAGATCGGTTTCTAACCGCTTCTCTTTCCTGACCGTAATAATATGCATCATCCCAATTGGTAAAGCACGCAACCGAATCAAGATAAACGGTTTCATTGGCATTCGCCATAGATCCGCAGAAAATGTCAAATCTAAGAATCGTAACGAGCTGACTTCCCTTTGATGAGAGTAATGCTCCCTGATTTATAACGATTGCATGATACTGTCCGTCAGTCTTATACTGTGAGCCCTCCGGTCTGTCTGGATCCGACCAGTTGAGAAATGAATTATCGCTGAAGAACCAGAAAAGTTCAAATCCACGAGTGGGCTGTCCCGCGGGAACCTTATAAACAAGACAAATATATGGATATTCATTGGGTTTATATCCGAAACCGTCAAGACCTACGTAAACAAACGGGTCTCCCGTTGTAGTAGTTGTTGTAATTTTAGTGGCTTTTTCAACAGAATCGTATGACGCGGTTACTCCCGAAGGACCCGTTGTCGTAATTTCGTCACCGCATATAACGTTAGGAAGATGACCGTACATACTCTGCGACGGATCAAATGCTGCTTCAACAGAAATTTCTCTTGTCACGGGGACGATAATAAATGCAGAAAGAACAATGATTACACTAAGCAGTGCTGAAATAATTTTCTTTTTCATTTTTTTACCCCCATCAGTTAATTCCAAGCTGGCTCCAAGCGTCAGCGGCATTTAAATATTGACCGTATGTCTGAACCGCGTATGCAGTTACATTGAGCTTTTGCTCGGTCATTTCGGCGATCTGTGAGCGTGTCAATGATTCGTCAACACAGATCAAATTATCTTTAAACACGTTAAAGGTTACGCCCTCATCATTCTCAACCATAGAGCTTTGCATGCGGAAATAAACGTTTTCGACTCCCTGCACCTTAGACCAACCGTCAAGGGTAAACCACATGTAACTGTCAAAGTCCTCGGTCTTATCAATTTTAATAAAGACATAGCAGGGTGTAGTACCCTTTTCCAAAGTGACCGTCGTGGCATTGGGGAGAGTAATATCACCGCCGGGAACTACAACGTTTGCGCTGCCTCCCGAAAGTCCTAAATAAATATGAGGATGCTTTACGGTTGCAACGATAGTTCCGCTTGACGAAACTGAGTAACCTGCGTAAATTCCGCACAAAACCGTGGCTGACATAACGGTTACTAAAAATATTGCAAGAAAAGCGGTTATGAATTTTTTATTTAAGCTTTTCATGTAAAGCTCCTCCTCTAATGGTGGATTTTGTAAGTTAATCCTTGTCCTCTTGCTTTAACTTTTCAATCTCTGCCTTGATTTCATCGATTGATTGCTCTTTTTTATCATTACTGTCAGTTTTAAACGAGAAAAACAAGGTAACAGCAACAAGTAACAGGATGATAATAATCGATACGGGATGGGAAATAACGTTGCCAATTTTCTGTAAAGTAAAACCAAGCTTGGGGATGTTGAACAGCATCTTACCCTTGATTCTGTCCATGGTGATCGCCTCGTCATTTGAACCGTTATTTGCATCGCCGCAGGTTATAACGGTATCTCCGTCGATCTCAACGATTCTATGTACGGTGTGTATGTCATCGCCAGTCTTTTGAAAGGCGACAACGTCTCCAACCTTGTACGTCCTTGAGCGTACAAGCACAACGTAAGATCCGATCGGCATATTCGGCTCCATGCTTCCCGTCTCAGGAACTGCAGTGCCTATACCTAGCGGCATCGGAAGAGTATTTCCCTTTGCCTTTTGAATATTAGAATAAATACTGATGCCTGCAATCACAACTAATAAAGCAATCAATATTGCAGAAATAATTGTTTTAAACGTTTTTTTCATGAGGACTCCAAAGGATAAATGCTAAAAATGTATATTATTTTACGTGCTTTTGTTCATACGTACAGACAAAACAAGCACATTTTGTCCGTATGTAAGTACAAAAGAAATAATTTTCAAACCTTATATAAACACCACGCCCACCCAGCCACGATGTGGCGGGCGGGGTGTTTTTACAGGTTATTGAAATAATAATTTAAATAAAATTATGACTGAGCAATAATAGCATCAACCTGAACTGTGATTGTAGCGCCTTCAGTTACTTCATTTGTACCTTCAGCGGAAGCATCCCAAGACCAGCTAACAACGAGTTCCTGTGTCCAGTCAGCAAGGTTTGTGGAAGTTGTGTATGTATCAGCTACAGCTTCGATAGCAGCTTCAACTGCCTTTGCGTATGTGTCATATTCGCCCTTCGCTACGGGTGTACCGTTTACGGAGATAACAACAGGCATATCTTCGGAGAATGTAACAGTTGCTTCAAGATCAAGAGCAGCTGCAACAGAGGGCTTACCCTTAGCTTCAACAACGAGAAGGTTGCCGGCGCCACCGGGAACAAGAACCTTATTAGCATCATCTGCTTCTTTTACTCTAACTTCCATGCCGAAGCCGGAAACAGTTGCAGTTACAGTAGCTGTGGAAGGAGCTGTCTGGTAACCTGCAATGATAGACGTAATAGCGCATGTGGAGAGCATTACAACTGCAAGAGCAATCGTAGCTATTCTTATCATAGACTTTTTCATGATAATTAACCCTTTCTTTTTGGCATATAGCCATATTTTGATCTCCTCGTGGCAGGAGATTAAGTACGTTTTAAAATCGACTTATTCAGCCGTATCTTCCCCGTTTTCTTCAGGGATTTCATTAATTTCCTCGGAAGGTGCTTCAACCTCCATTGGAGCTTGCGATTCAGGATCAGGCACGCGATCGGATTCAAAGACAGGAGCGTCAATAGCTTCTGGCGCTTCCTTAGCATCCTTTTCCGCCTTCGCTTTTCTGAGCGCTTCAAGCTCAGCTAGAAGCTGTGCCTTATCGTCCTCAGTCGCTTTAGATTTTTTCTTAACGCAGACTAATTCGTACGCAACAAGAAGTCCGATCGGAATAGCCATGCAGACAATAACACCGGGAACTGTCTGTGAGAATGTCGCAACTGCGCCAACTCCCCAGAATCTTGCACCGTTATATTCTCCGAGCAACTGACTGGGGTAAACAATGTTAAGACCAAACGTCAGATTGGGCTCCTTTGTATACCAAGCTTTAACTGCTCCGGTTTCATCTAAAACAACGGTATCAACTTCTTGAAGAATGTATTTGCCGCTAAGTGTCTTGAAGAAAATCACGTCACCTGCTTCAATGTCATCGGCATCAACTTTTTTGATAAGAATCATATCCCCCTTTTTAATACCGAGATTATCCATATCGTCACCGATATACTGAGGCATAAGACCGAAAATTGATGGAGGTGCATCGGGAGTTATAAGCTGCTTGAAAATAAGAGTACAATTGACAATGATTACGGGAACCATCAATGCCAGAGCAATTATGATCAATATTGAAAAAACTTTCTGTGTCTTCAAGCTTTTTTCGTTTTTATCGAAATTTTCTGTTTCATTCATACGCGTTAATTCCTTTCAGAATAAATGTTACGCAGCGTAATTTTACCTTCGTAATTATTATAATTATAACACTTAAAACATTGTATTACAAGACACAATATAAACAAAAACAAAGTTCGTTAAAAAATGACAACTATTTAAACATATTTTGTACCAAAATGTTACTTTTTTGTGCATGATGCTTAATCATCAAATCGAGTGATTGGATATTTATGTCACAATACAATAAAATTTTCGATAAAATTTACCTAAGCGAGTATATGAACTTATATCTGCGCTAATGACTATCCATATCAAAGACTTTTTTGCGCAGACAGGACATTTGCAAGCAAATGTCGGAGCTCGATCTCTTAAGGAAATCAAAAAACACGCCCACGGTGATACCGCGAGCGTGTTTTTTGGCACCCCCAGCGAGAATCTGAACTTAT
>JAZQWL010000022.1:0-44241 GCA_045632305.1 Eubacteriales bacterium
AAAATGGGAAGCTTTTGAATTTGATAAAAAATAATATAGGCAAGGATAAAACGGAGTTGATTTGCCTTTTACTTAAAGAATCAAAAGATTACGGTCTATCTTGTCTACAGGCAGAAAGACTTGTAAATTCCAATTTGTCGGGGAGAATTTAAGCAACAAATATCCAAAGGCAACGCTGAAAAATCGGCGTTGCCTTTTCTAAAATCAGCACTTTCTCGCAATAACGAAAAAAACGGATTTATATATAACTATTCCGCCAAGGAACAGGCAGAAATTAAAAAAATACGCGATAATAATAATCACCCATCAACATAAAAGGGACAGAGAATGGTCTTAATTCTCTGTCCTCTTTATTAAGATATTGCTTTATCATTTTATATATTAATGCGCCGTGTCCTTTTGGGCACGGCGCACACGTGTATATTTTTAATACGTCGGCGAATCGAGATACCACTCGCCACCTTCCTTAACGAAGGTTATTTTTAAGGTTCTCGGCTTGTGAGACATTCCCACGTCGTACGCTTCAAGCTCGACTGTAACGTAATCGTCATCCGATGGCTTTACGATCTTCATCGTGGAAAAATCGTAAATCTTTCGCTGATATGAGAACGAATCCGCATTTTTTGCCTGATAAAACTGTCCGCCCTCCTCGTAGAAACGAAGGTATGAGCCGTTTGCAATAAGCACGCCGTCAAACGCGGTCTCATAAAGCGCAGAGAGATATTTTGAGGAATATATCCTCTCCGCCTCCGCCTTTATGCCTGCCGTGTCATAATACAGTGACTGTTCCATGGAAAGATTATACACGTCCTGATATATATTATCGTAAATATGTCTCTTTTGTGCAAGCAAGCCGCCTCTTTCGTAAACGGGAATACCCGCGCCGAAGAGAAGCTCGTTGATCTCTGCGGACTCCTCGATAAGATATATAAACCTTTCCTTCACTTCATCAAGCTCAGGCGCTTTTCTCGTGCCGCATGAGCAAAAGCTCATAACTGACACAACACAGATACACAAGCATAAAAGCTTTACGCCCATCTTTACAATCTGTTTTTTCATATTAAACTTCCGCTCCGTCGGACGAAACTTCCGTACTGTCAAGCTCATCCTCGATCTCGTCCTCGTGAGGAACCTTTGTAAAGTTAGCTATGGACTGTTCTTCACCGAGTCGCATTACGATGACACCCGAAGCGCTTCTGGAGTATGTGGAAATTTCGTTTGCGGGAGTTCTTATCACGATACCGCCGTCGGTGATCATCATAATATCGTCATCATCGGAAACCGCCATAATACCCGCAAGTTTACCTGTCTTTTCGGTAATATTGTGGGCGATAACACCGAAGCCGCCGCGATGCTTCATAAGTCTGAAGTCATCGAACTCGGTCTTCTTACCGTAACCCTTTTCGGTTATCGTGCAGAGCTTCTTATCATCCTCAACCTTGGCAACACCGATAACGAAATCGTCGTCACGAAGGGAAATACCGCGAACGCCGCGAGCAGTTCTGCCCATAGGACGAACTCCACGCTCGTCAAATCTTACGGCATTACCGTTGCGAGTTGCAATAATAAGCTCGTTTTCACCGTGTGTAAGCTCAACGAATACAAGCTCGTCGCCTTCGTCGAGTGTGAGCGCGATCTTACCACCCTTGCGCTGATATTCATATTCGGTGAGAAGTGTCTTCTTAACTACACCGAACTTTGTAACCATTGTAAGGTAGAGATCCTCAGTAAATTCCTCAACCGAGATAAAGCTTGTAACCTTTTCACCCTGGGAAAGCTCGAGGAGATTTACGATGTTTGATCCTTTGGCTGTTCTTGACGCCTCGGGGATCTTGAACGCGCGCATGGTCTGAACGCGTCCGTGATTTGTAAAGAACATTACCGTGGAATGGCTGTGAACCAAGGATACCTTTTCAATAAAGTCCTCGTCACGCGTAGTCATACCCGTAATACCCTTACCGCCGCGTCTCTGCGCGTTGTATGTGTCAGAGGGAAGACGCTTGATGTAGCCGGCATTTGTGAGCGTAATTACACAGTTATGCTTTTCAATGAGGTCTTCAAGGTCAATTTCCTCTGTGGAAATTTCAATATTTGTTCTTCTTTCATCGCCGTACTTCTGTTTGATCTCAAGCATTTCGTTCTTGATGATCTCGCGAACCTTGGACTCGTCGCGGAGAATTTCTTCAAGCTCGGCAATAAGAATATGGAGACGCTCAAGCTCGTCCTCGATCTTCTGGCGTTCAAGACCCGTAAGACGGCCGAGAGTCATTTCAACGATCGCCTGTGACTGAATTTCGGTAAGTCCGAATCTTTCCATCAATGTAAGCTTGGACTGGGGAATAGAGGGAGAGGTCTTCATTATCTGAACGATCTCGTCGATGTTATCGTTAGCAATCTTGTAGCCCTCGAGAATATGAGCTCTTGCCTTCGCCTTGTCAAGATCGAACTGAGTTCTTCTCTTGATAACGGATTCCTGATGCTCAATATAATAGTCAAGCACCTCGGCGAGATTGAGGATCTTGGGCTGCTGACCAACTACCGCGAGCATATTCACGGAGCAGGTATCCTGAAGCTGTGTATACTTATAAAGCTGATTGAGAATGATCTGACCGTTTGCGTCCTTCTTGTACTCGATAACAATTCTAAGACCGTGCATGCTGGACTCGTCGCGGAGGTCGGAAATACCCTCAACTCTCTTTTCCTTAACAAGACCCGCGATGGATTCAACGAGCAAGGACTTGTTAACCATGTAAGGAATTTCAGTAATAACGATTCTTCTCTTATCCTCGTCAATAGTTGCCTTTGCGCGAACGCTGATACGTCCCTTACCCGTCATGTAGGCGTCAATGATACCCTGTGTACCGTAGATAGTACCGTAAGTGGGGAAGTCGGGGCCCTTGATAAACTGCATAAGGTCGAGAATAGAGCAGTCGGGGTTATCAATTCTGTAAATAGTACCGTCAATTACCTCGCCGAGGTTGTGAGGAGGCACGTTAGTCGCCATACCAACCGCGATACCGACAGAGCCGTTAACGAGGAAGTTGGGGAATCTTGAAGGAAGGATCGTGGGCTCCTTCAAGCTGTTATCAAAGTTGGGCTGAAAATCAACAACGTTCTTTTCAATATCGCGTGTCATTTCATCAGCGAGCTTTGTAAGACGCGCCTCGGTATAACGGTAAGCAGCAGGCGGGTCACCGTCCACAGAACCGAAGTTACCGTGTCCGTCAACGAGAGTATAACGGAGAGAGAAGGGCTGAGCCATTCTTACCATAGTACCGTAAACAGAGCTGTCGCCGTGAGGATGGTATCTACCAAGCACGCTACCTACGGTCGTAGCCGACTTACGGAAGGGCTTATCGTGAGTAAGATTGTCCTCGTACATGGTATAGATAACTCTTCTCTGACCGGGCTTCATACCGTCGCGAACGTCAGGGAGAGCTCTTGACATAATTACGGACATAGAATATTCGATAAAGGATTTCTTTACCTCTTTTTCCATATCAATATCAACGATTTTCTGATTTTCAAACAAATAGACTTCGTTGTCACGCTGTGATTTCTTATCCATTTTTGTTTCCTTTCGAAAATTAACTTTTCTTTAAGTGATTATATTTTGTATTTTTTATTTTTTCCGTGATTTAACGCCTTATCGGTAATGAATGCAATGCCGTAGACCGCAGGTGAGAAGATGATAAACGTAAGATAATCGGGAACAAGATTTGTCACGAATATCTGCATAAGATTGAAATTGTCCGAGAGCATAACAAAATAGAAAATATTGACCGCCTGCTTTACTATACCGACTATAAGCATATAGACTATATACGAGGGAAGATTTCTTTGCAAAAATCTGCTCACACAAATACCGCAAATATAACCCGTCAGAGCGTATACAAGCGGGGCAATATAAATAATACCGCCGCCAAGACAGTCCACGATAAGACCGCCGATAAGACCGACAACTCCTCCGTCCTTCTCTCCAAATATCATTCCGACGGCAGAGACAAACAGTAAAGTAAGTCCGATGGGATTTGAATTTATTTTTACAAACGAGGTCTGCATTACCGACAAAATACAGATGATAAACACAAAGATCACGTATTTTATAATATTTCTCTTTGTAAATACTCTGCCGACCTCGCCGCGATCAGAACCTCCCGTATATCTTACGCTGTTCATTCCGTCACCTCTTCGTTTTCCTCAACGTAAAGGTCAAAATCCGTAACTATAAGCACGTAAGTCAGCTTTTTAAAATCGACGAAGCACTCGATCTCGGCGCTTTTTGTTCTGTCATAAGCATTCTCTGTAACCTTCACTACCTTGCCGATAGGAATATCACGGGGGTAGACGCTACCAAGACCGCTCGTGTAAACGGTGTCACCGACCTCAACGTCGGCATCGGCGCCAAGATATTCAAGAGAGCAGTGTCCCGTGTCCTTGAAGGTTATATCCCCCTCGATAACACCGATCTCGCCGCTTCTTGAAATATACGCTCCGCACGCTCCACGGTCCTCAATGACCGTTCTCACCTTACAGGAATTTATATCGACCTCAATGACCGAGCCGACAAGACCGAGCTTGGTTATAACGGGCATACCCACCTCAATTCCGTCGGACGAGCCGCGATTCAAGGTGATTATTGACATATAGCCCTCTGAGCCGCGCGAGATTATGAGCGCGTCGGAAAACTCAAAATCGGTATATATCTTCTTGATTTCAAGATACTCGCGAAGACGGGCATTCTCGTCCTCGAGCGCGCCGTAATATATTTCGTTTTCGCGCAATTTTTCGTTTTCTTCCGAAAGCGAGCTGTTTTCTTCTATAAGATCCCCCATTTTACCGAAATAAAGTGAAAAACCGTCGAAGCCCTCGCTTATTTTTGTACCGCACCACCGAAGCGGGAAGAGGAGAGTATTTATTCCGTTTCTTACGATATTTTTAACACCCATAAGTGAGAGAACTGAAAAGAAGATGCAGATCAAAAGAGCGATACTTGTAAGAATTATAAAAAACTTATTTTTGAAAAATCTCAAGCGATCCCATCTCCTTCCATGTATTTTTATTGTAAATTCACATAGTTTTCAACACAGTTTTACACAAGCTGTTGAAAACTGTTAAACAGGTTTTTTCGGTGTATTTTACCAATGCTGAAAGCTGTGGAAAATACTTGTAAATTTCCCATATAATAAAGGATTTCAACAATTTTTGAAATTTGTGGAAAATCATTTTTGGGAAAAAAATTTTCCCCTCGAGTTTTCAACAGGATTTTATTAAATATCAAGGAATTCGGCGAGCTTCGCGTTCTGCTCGATAAATACTCGACGGGGCTCAACCTTGTCGCCCATAAGAAGCGAGAACATTTCGTCGCACGCGATAGCATCCTCAATAGTAACCTTGAGAATCGTTCTGTTAGCGGGATCCATAGTTGTTTCCCAGAGCTGCTCTGCGTCCATTTCACCAAGACCCTTATATCTGTCTGCCTGGATAAGATGCTTACCGTTTTCACCGCCAAGCTCCTCGATATATTTATCTCTTTCCGCATCCGAGAACGCGTACTTTTCGGTGCCGGGCTTTGAATTTTTCTTGTGAACCTTGTAAAGCGGGGGCTGAGCCAGATAAACGTGACCTTCCTCGATG
Organism: Eubacteriales bacterium; assembly: GCA_045632305.1. GTDB lineage: Bacteria > Bacillota > Clostridia > Oscillospirales > CAG-272 > SVTX01. The sequence continues at coordinate 5,638 of JAZQWL010000022.1, forward strand.
AGCTTTCTCATGTGTCTGAAGAAGAAGGTGAGAATAAGAATTCTGATGTGTGAACCGTCGACGTCGGCATCGGCCATGATGATAACCTTACCGTAACGGAGCTTCGATATGTCAAATTCCTCACCGATACCGCAACCGAGCGCCTGAATGATAGGAATGAGCGACTGATTGGAATAAACCTTGTCCATTCTCGTCTTTTCAACGTTAAGCACCTTACCGCGAAGGGGAAGGATCGCCTGGAACTTAGGATTACGTCCCTGCTTTGCAGAACCGCCCGCGGAGTCACCCTCTACAAGATAAAGCTCGGTGAGTGTCGCATCCTTTTCCTGACAGTCGGCAAGCTTACCGGGAAGGGAGCTGCCCTCGAAAAGACCGCTCTTTCTTGAGGTTTCTCTCGCCTTTCTTGCCGCCTCTCTTGCACGAGATGCCGCAAGCGCCTTTTCAAGGATCGCCTTTGCGGTTGAGGGATTTTCCTCAAAATATTCCGCGAGCTTGGAGTTTACTGTATTTTCAACGAGAGTACGGATATCGGAGTTACCGAGCTTCGCCTTGGTCTGGGATTCAAACTGCGCATTTTCAAGCTTTACGGAAACGATGGCGCAAAGACCTTCTCTTACGTCCTCACCCGAGAGATTCTTATCGGAATCCTTCAAAATACCGTTTCTTCTCGCATAATCGTTGATAACACGCGTAAGCGCAGACTTGAAGCCGGTCTCGTGCGTACCGCCCTCGATAGTATTCATATTGTTTGCAAAGGTCATAACGCATTCATTATAACCGTCGTTGTACTGAAGAGCAATCTCGGCAACGCTTGTGTCCTTCTCGCCCTTCATATAGATAACGTCACTGTGTACGGGATCGTTATGTCTTGTATCCGTAAGCCAGCCCACAAAAGACTTGATACCGCCCTCAAAGCAGAATTCGGTTTCAACGGGCACGTCGGGACGCGCGTCGATGAGAACGATTCTGATACCGGCATTGAGGAAGGACTGCTCTCTCATACGGTTGGAGAGAATCTCATAATCGAATATAGTCTCCTCAAAAATTTCAGGGTCGGGCTTAAAGGTAACCTTAACACCGTGAGGACGCTCGGGGGATTCACCCTCGCATACAAACTTTCTTGCAACCTTACCTCTCTCGAATCTCTCGGTATATCTCTTGCCCTCGTAGCAGTCGTCAAGCTCAACCCAGAGGGAGAGCGCGTTAACTACGGACGCACCTACACCGTGAAGACCGCCTGCGATCTTGTAGCCGCCGCCACCGAATTTACCGCCCGCGTGAAGAATGGTATAAACAACCTCGGGCGTAGGAATGCCCTCCTTTGGGTGAATACCCGCAGGAATGCCTCGTCCGTTGTCCTCGACCGTGATACTGTTATCGTAATTGATAGTAACGGTGATCTTGTCGCAATAGCCCGCAAGAGCTTCGTCAATAGAGTTGTCTACAATTTCGTAAACCAAGTGGTGAAGACCGCGTATAGAGGTAGTACCGATGTACATACCGGGGCGCTTACGAACCGCCTCAAGTCCCTCAAGTATCTGTATTTCGTTTTCGCCATAATGGTTCTGTGCCTGTTCTGACATTTTTCTGATCCTTTTCGTTTTATTTTTGAAAATTGTTTACTTAATTTGTTTTTCTGCATTGAGCAGAGGGATAAGTTTTAATTTAGTACATACTGCCACTAATTTCTGCCGCATAAAGCAGAGGGATAAGCTTTAATTTAGTATATACTGCCACTAAATTCTGCCGCATAAAGCGGAGGTGGATATCTGTGAGAAGCATATCATGAATTTTCCGTTTTCACGGTAGAGAATAAATGATTTTGGAATTTCATCCTTTGCCGATAAAACCAGCTTTTCACGTTCGGCAGCTGTGAGATATTTTTTCGTAACCGAGCTTATCGTAGCCGTATCGGCATCGAAAATTCCGATTATATCCTTTATTCTGATATTTTTGTTATTACCTACGTGCAGATACATAATTTTACACCCTTGTATACCTTCCGTTTTCGACCGTATAAACGTTAGCATCCTCGATATCAAGCTTCTCACAGCAGGTCACGATAACCTGCTTGTCGAGAATGTTGCGTGTCAAATATTCACGACGGCGAAAATCAAGCTCGGAAAATACGTCGTCGAGCAGAAATACGGGGTAATCGCCGCCGAAGTAATCCTTGATTATCTCGCCCTCGGCAAGCTTCATAGCAAGAGCAATTGATCTCTGCTGCCCCTGGGAGCAGTAAAAACGCGCCGCTTTGCCGTTAAGCTCAATTTCTATATCATCCTTGTGAATACCCCACAGAGTCGATCCTGCGCCGATTTCGCGGTCGTGGCGGGTAAAATAAAGCTCACGGTACTTGTCTCGGCAGATATTTATATCGAAATTCTCGGTATCGATACCCGCGCTTGAAATATAAGTAAGCGTGGGACGTTCACTGTCCCCCGTCATCTCGGAAAAATACTTTTCTATATATTTCCTTGCGAGCTTCAGATAACTTACTCTGTATTCGGTGATCTGGGCGGAGAGATTTGCGAGCTGCTCCGACCATATATCTATCGTGGCGTCAAAATTCTCGCGGTTTTCCTCCGCACTTTTGATAAGTGAATTTCTTTCCTTTAGCACCTGATTGTAGGATTGGAGCGCCTTGATGTACATCGGCTTTATCTGGGATATTGCCACGTCAAGGTAAGAGCGTCGCTCGGAGGGGCCTGCCTTTACTATCGACAAATGCTCGGGAGAGAAGAGAACCACCTTGAACGCGCCGACGATCTCGGACATTTTGGATATTTTTACGCGATTATGCTCTATCCGTTTTTGCTTTCTGCCCGCAAACACGCGCATCGAGATCTCCATATTTCGAATCGAATCCGAGTAGCTGTTTTTTATATAAGCGGACTCTTCTCCGAATCTTATCATATCCGAATCCGCCTGAGCGCGAAAGCTGCGGCCGAGCGAGGTGACGTAGATTGCCTCAAGCAAATTAGTCTTGCCCTGCGCGTTGTTACCGAGCAGAATGTTTACGCCCGGAGTGAATTCAACGTCGGCTATATCAATATTTCTGAAATTTTCAACGTGAATGCTTCGGCAAAACATTAAATAGGCAATCCTTTCAAAAAAATTCTTACGTGGGACACGCCTCGGCATCCCATATAAATTCAAATCAGTCCTTTGTTCTTACGGGAAGAAGCATGAAGAGCTCCTTGATATTTTCATCCTCATCGGCGGGCTTGATATTGATGCTCATAAGCTTTGAGGAGAGTGCGATCTTTACTCTGTCAGCCGTACAAGCTCTTACGCTGTCGGAGAGGAATCTGTTCTTAAAGGAAATGGAAATATCCTCACCGTCATGCTCAACGGGAACCTCATCGTAAATAGAGCCCGCTGTGGAAACCGCGCTTACCTTAAGAACATCGTCGCAGATTTCAAGCTTAACGTTGGGACGCATGTTGCCCGAGATCTTTTCTTCAGTAATAAGGGAAGCTCTCTCAAGCGCGGAAAGAAGCTGATCCTTTTCAAGAGTTACGAATATCTTGTGATTCTTGATGATAACTCTGTCATAATCAAGGTAATCACCGTTTATAAGGCGAGAGAAGAAGATAATTCCGCCCATATGAATTACAATGTTCTTGTAGCTCATGTAAACCGTAGCTACGTCATCCTCATCGTCGGAGAGAAGCTTTACAAGCTCGTTTACGGACTTAACGGGAATAATGAAGGAGAAATCCGTAGAGGATGCGTTATCGAGCTTTTCAAATTCAGTCTTGCAGGAGCAAACTGCGAGTTTGAAGGTGTCGCATGCAACGAGAGAAAGCTCGTCTCCAACCGTTCTTACGTAACAGCCGTTGAGAACGGGACGGGGATCGTTTACGCCCATAGCATAGGAAACCTTAAGAAGCATCTTTCTAAGAGTCGCCTGCTTGATCTTAAAGCCCTTCTCGGTTGTGAGGTAAGGAATTTCAGGGAAGTTGGAGGCCGAAAGAGAACCTGTTTTGTGAGTGGATCTGCCGGATTCAAATGTCGCAATACCCTTGGAGTCAACCGAGAGGGTAATTTCCTCGCTGTCCATAACCTTGATCGTCTGATTGAACTTCTGCGCGTTGATAACGTATGAGCCCTCTTCAACTACGTTTGCCTCGAAATTGATTCTGATACCCTTTTCTGTATCGAACGTAGTGAGCGTGCAGCCCGTAGGGGAGTTTGCTTCGATAAGAATACCTTCTGTTTCGGGGATCGGGCCCTTTGTGGATACCGCGCACATAAGGGGCGTGCATGCCTTGATTGCTTCCTGTCTGTTAAATATGATCTTCATAATTTTTCACTTTCCCGGACGGTGTCCGTCATTTTGATTTTGCTCTCGCTCGCGATAGAAAGAACGAAAGAATGATAGAATGAAAGAATAGTAGTAATAATAGTGGCTGTTTAAATGTTGAAAAAGGGATTTTTCCTTTATTCGGTAAGGGAAATTTTGCAAATTATCTGTAGAAAACGGTGTGTCGTACCGTCTTGTAAAATGTTGAAAACTCAGAAAAATACGACATAAGCTCGCACACGGAAAAATTTTCAAAAATTCAAAATGAAAACTCCTAAAAGTGAAAAATGTTGAAATGTGTAAAAGCCCCATTTTTCCTTTTGAACAAAAGAAATTTTCTGTTCAAAACCTTGTGGATAAATTATTTATTCTTTAATTTCCTTGATAATATCGTTTATCTCGTTTTCAAACTGCTGAGATTCGTCGAGACGCTTTTCCACGTTGTCGAGCGAGCTCATAACAGTCGCGTGATCTCGGTTGAATATCTTGCCGATATTCGGAAGTGACATTTCCGTAAGAGTTCTTATAAGATAGATTGCAATGTGTCTTGCGTTTGCAATCTCCTTGACTCTGGATTTACCTGTAAGATCACTCTTCTTTACGTTGTACTTTTTGTCGACTGCGGAGAAGATCTTTTCTACTGTAACCGAGATGGGCTCTGCGTTGCCTAAAAATTCAGTCATGCAGCTTCTCGCTACCTCCATGTCGATCTCCTTGCCCGAGAGGAACTTGATAGCGACCAGCTTCTTTACCGCACCCTCGATCTGACGGATATGGGAGCGGAGGTTTTCTGCTAAGTAAACTATAACCTCGTCGGAAACCGAGATTCCCGCCTGCTTTATCTTGTTCTTCAAAATAGCGATTCGAAGCTCGATATCCGGCGGCTGAATGTCTGCGATAAGTCCCCATTCGAATCTTGTCTTGAGACGGTCCTCAAGGGGCTTGATGTCCTTTGGTGGACGGTCGGACGTGAGAATGATCTGCTTTCCGTCCTCGTGAAGGGCGTTGAAGGTGTGGAAGAATTCCTCCTGGGTTGAAACCTTGCCCGCGAGAAACTGAATATCGTCGATAAGAAGAACGTCGCAGGTTCTGTATTTATCGCGGAACTGAGGCATGGCGGATTTAGCCAAGCTCTCGATCATCTGATTTGTAAAGTCCTCGCATTTTATGTAAATGATGTTTGCGGCGGGATTTTTTCTCTTTATCTCGTTCGTGATCGCGTAGAGAAGGTGAGTCTTACCAAGTCCCGACGGGCCGTGAATAAAGAGAGGATTGTAATTCTGCGCGGGATTTTCCGCAACCGCGATACATGCCGCGTGAGCAAACTTATTGGAGTTTCCTACGATGAAGTTATCAAAGGTGTATTCAAAGTTTACTATCGGCATCGTTGATCCGAGGGCTACGGGCTTTGCGGGCTGTCCCGTTACCGCAGTTACGATATCGTTTATGCGTTCACCGAATTGTTCAAGCGCGCGGACGGGGGATTCCTTATCGTATTCGATTGCGGGAAGCTCTCCGAATATCTGCTCTGTGAGTGCCTTGGCATCCACGGGCTTTCCGACAAATTCAACATCCACGTTTATGTGGAAGCCCATAAGGTTTTCAAATTCCTCTTCCACCATGGAAAGATATTTATCCTTGATGATTCCGAGCTTGAATTCGGACGTTGTTGTAAACGTAATAGTATTGTTTTCAAATGATTTGAAGAGAAGCTCGCCAAACCAGAGGTCAACTGCCGTGCGACTGAGCTTTTGCTTCAACTGGTCCTTTACCATCTCCCAGATTTCCATAATTTCTTCGACGTATTTCATGGGGCTTTTGCTTTCCTTTCTTTATAAATTCAGCGCGTTTTTTAATAGCGACATATACTTTAATATAGTTATATATATTATAACATATATATTTAAAAAATGCAAGTGTAAACCGTAAATTTTTTCGCATATTGTTGAAAACTTTAAATCCCTTACGGAATAAGGAAAAAATGCGTATTTTTACCGCTTCGCAAAATAAAAAAATACAAATAATTTGCACGGGCAAAAAAATAGGTGTAAATTTGTTTTAAAAGTTATTGATTTATTTATATTTTTGTGATAAAATATAATTGGAAAAATATGCGGCATTTTGTTTTATCAGTCGCGGAGAGGAGATTTATTTATGTTTGTAGATATAATGGGTAAGACAAAACTGAAGATAGGCGTTGTTGTTCTGCCTTCGCTTGACAAGACTGTTTATATGGAAGATAAAATAAATCAGAAATGCGCTGAGATAGCCGAGGCATACGCAGAGGACGGATACGATGCGATTTCGGTTGCAATGCCGTATAATTATATTGATGAATGTGAGATCGAGAAGATCAGAATTCTCTCATCGTGTCTTTATACCTTCGGGGATACGCTTCCCGAGGATAAGAGATTTTCAATCGTCGGTATGGGAATGGATATGCCGCCCGAATCGCAGATCGATTGGAGAAATCTGCAGAGAACATCGCATATAAAAGCTGCCGAGCTTATAAAAACCATAAATAAGTACAACGGAATTTCAATTTTGCTTTTGCCTAAGGATTGCTCGCTTGAGGAAGAGCAGATAGAAAAGCTTTGTGACGTCGATATGATCGATATATCGGGCATGTCGGACAGAATTTATAAAATTTTCGCGAAAAACGGTAAATTCCCGTCGATCACCGCCTGTAACAGAGGCGCGCCGAGAGCGGCGATTTTGGTGGAATCTTTAGATTTCAGCAAGGTGAGTATCGTAAGAGCCATCAAGCTTGGAAAATTTTATTCGGGTACGGGCCCCGAGCTTTCGGTAAATCAGATAGCTTCGGATAAGGTGAAGATCAATTGTACTGCAGCTCAGAAAATTTCGTTTTATTCCAGCTCCAGCGCGCCCACAGTAGAGGTTTATGAAAATAACGATTACGTCGAGGCGGATTACGCGGTCAAGGAAAACGACGAGTTTTTGATTGTTAGTATTTTTGATGAGAAAAAGAATTTTGCTGTAAGCTCAACCTGCAAAATAGCAAATTGGTATGAAAATTAAGGAGAAAATATGAAAAAGTTATTTGTGTTGAAATTGATATGTCTCACGCTTATCGTGGGCATGGTAGCTCCCATGATAATTTCCTGCAACGTTGACAATATTGTAGGTGATATTGAAAGTGAAAACAACACTACGGAAGCTCCCACAGAAAAGCCGATTGATAAGCATACAGAGGAAAAAACGACAGAAGAGCCGACGGACGGAGTAACAACAGAAGAGCCCACTGAAGCGCCCTCGGATGAAGATCCTACAACCGAAGAACCCACTGAAGCTCCTTCGGATGAAGATCCTACAACAGAAGCGCCCTCGGATGAAGATCCTACAACCGAGAAGCCCACTGAAGATCCCACTGATGAAGATCCTACAACCGAAAAGCCCACAGAAAAGCCCACTGAAGAGCCCACCGATGAGGATCCTACAACCGAAAAGCCCACAGAAAAGCCCACAGAAGAGGTTACGAGCGAAAGAAATCCCGATATTGAGGGACTTGATATCGACTCCTCAAAAATGCATGCGAACATGCAGAACATTTTCGCGGGAGATACAGTTCACCGTGAAACTGTAATGTTTATCGACAAGGGTGAGACAACAACGTTGCTTTTCCCGATAGATGAGATCATTTCCGTTCAGAGCTATAACGGCAGAAAGACCTACGTTGAAGGCAGGGACTATACTGTCGTTGACGGAAAGCTTCATATCCCCGCGTCCTCAACAATTAACGTGATTACAAGCAAAAATTATTATAATTATGCGGGTATGAACGGTCAGATGATATATGAAAACTATAACGGTATCAACGTTCCCGTATATTGGGGCGAGGGAGATACCATGACACAGTATCAGCTTATTGTTACGTACAAGCATTCGAAGGCGTGGGACGGCTTTTTACAGGAAACCTATGCTAAGAAGTTTGAAGGGCTCATAAGAAAGCTCATGGCGGGCGAGGACGTTACATTTATTTTCTACGGTGACAGTATCACCTGCGGATCGAACGCAAGCTGGTTTATCGGCAATCCCACGACCGACTGGGATAATCCCAAGAAGGTGTTCTATCAGTGGAGCTACACGATGCTCTTTACTCAGGCGCTCGCGGATATGTTCGGATATACCATCGACTTTGTTGACGTATCCTATCTTGCAACGGTAATCAAGAAGCCGCCGGAGGATTACGTTGCGGGTACAAGAGGCACCATAACCTACATAAATACCTCCGTAGGCGGTTGGACGTCCGAGGGTGGCCTTAATAACTTTGATAAGCATATAAAGCCCTTTATCGAGGAATACGGCTGTGATCTTCTCGGCGTTGCATTCGGTATGAACGATCCGGGAGTTGCTCCTACAAAGACGGCTGACAATATCAAGAAGATATACGAGAAGGCAATGGCGCTTGACAATGATTTCTACGCTCTTATAGTTTCCACAATGCTTCCCAATAATAAGGCGACTAACGGTTGGTTTGGCAATCAGTACCTTCAGGAGCCCGAGCTTATAAAGCTTGTGGATCAGCTCAACAGAAACGGTGTCGGAGCAGGTATTGCGAGAGTAAGCTCCGTGACGGAATCCATGCTCGAGAGAGTTGATTTCCGCGACTATACGGGTAATAATATCAATCACCCGAATGATTTCATGCAGAGAATTTACGCGCAGACGTGTTTGCAGGCGTTTATCGGCTATGAAAATATGAAATAAAACAAAAAAATAAGCCCGACTCAGTCGGGCTTATTTTTTATTTTACGTTTGTATAATCGTAAACTGTAGTGATGGTCTCACCCGTTTTATCGTCCACTTTCAAGATGGCTTGATGCGTGATGCGACCGTCCTCGGAATAAATATAATTTATTTCACTCAGGTTTTTAACTGTGATCATTGATTTTCTTGTGGTGCTGACCGTAATTATTCTGCCGTTTTCATCGTAACAGAATTTATTTACGTCTTCATCGTCGAAGAAGTAAGCGAGGCGTCCGTTTTCATCAAAAACGTACTGAAGAAGATCGCCTTCCGTGTCGTAAACGGAAATGGAAGCGAGATTTTTGTTATCACCGTAGCAAATAACGAGTGAATCACCCGTTACGGTCTTTTTCTGGACGTCAGAATTGTAGGATATGCCGTACCCGTAGGTGGAATCGTCGTTGTATTTAATTTCGTAATAGTAATCGTCACCGCTTATCTTTGAAATAAGACCGTCGGTGTATTCGATGGAATAATCGAGGCGTCTTTCTCCGTCACATTCACCGTAGAGAGCTTCGTCGTAGTAGATAAATGAGGCAAGACCGTCCTTGTTGTATTCGATAAGATAGATGATATCGTCACCCGTGTCGAAATAGAAAACCGAATATCCCTATTTATCTTCTGTTGTCTCGGAAACATTCTCTTTTGTGGTGTCCTCCTCGGTGATGTCCTCTTCGGGAATATTATTTGTTGAATTTGTTGTAATATTCTCGGATTTGTTTTCTTCCTTATCACCTTGAGTGGTAACAGACTGATCATCTGTTTTATCCATGTTGCAGGAGGTAAATCCCATACAAAGCGAGATACACATGCAAGCGATAAGAAGAATGGAAATTATCTTCTTCATAAATATCTCCTTTAAAATTATCTTTCAACCTCTGTTGCGTCGGGGAGAAAAATTGCAAATTCTTCGTAAGAAAATTCAATAACGTATTTATATTCGTCCACTGTGTAGGTTATTTGCTGAATGTTTGTTCTATCAAAAATAACGAGCACGTCTATATAGCTATTGTAAACAGAGGGTGCAAAATAGCCACCCTTATCCTCACTGTATAAGAAGGCGTCAAATTTATCCGCAAAGACGGATATCATGTCGCGAGGCGAAATTCTTCGTGTTTTCGAATTCATCGTCTCCGTGACAATCCTCGGGAGTCAGAAACCACTTCTTATAAACTCTTTCCGCATAAAAATCGGGGGATTCGGTTTCATCGTTGTAGTAGTACCAGCCGCCGTTGATTTTTAGCATGTAGTCGATTGCCATTCTTTCAAAATCGCTGTCAACTATCTGCATTACGTCCCGTGCTCTGTTGGATGCCGCTTGCGCGACACATATATCGCCGTTGTAAAGCTCCATGCTTACCTGAAGATAATCAACGTCAAGGGCGAATGCTTCGATCCAAACTTCTTCAGTAATTGAGGGGGCGGTGGAGTCGATGTCCGGATTGTCAGGATCACCTGGAACATCGGGCATATCGGGGGCTACCGTCGTGCCGTAATTAAAGTATTCGGAGGTCTGAGTAGCGTCGATTCTTCCGTCATGAGAGTCAATATACCAAAATTCATTGTATATCTTGTGAATTCTACCGTCCTTTACCGTCCATTCGTATTTTGTAAAGGTAATCGTACGGGGATCATTAGGATTGGAGTTGTCGATCACCTCGATGGGTTCGGTGTAATAATAAACACCTCTTGCGGCATCGTATTTGATCTTGCCAAAATCCTTCATATCGGGCAATAGTGTTTCTTTTTGTACGTTATCGATTGAATTTTTTCCGCTGTTTGTGGATGTATTATCCGAGTTCCAATCGTATAAGGTATAGAAAACGTACACATATCCGTCAACTACTTTTGTTTCGGCTACCGTTTTGAAGTATTTATCGATCTGTGTTGTTATAATGGTAAAGTTGGTGTAAAGCGTGGGATCTGCCAGAGCGTACCATTCGGTTTCCGTAAGAGGAGCGTCGGTTGTTCCCTCGGTAGTTGCATCCTCGGTAGTGTTTTCTTCATCTTCGGAATCATCCGTGGATTTTTCGGTTGTTTTGCTCTCGCCCTTGTTTTTCTTCGTATCGTCCTCGTCCCTTGTGGGAGCTTCTATTTTCTCTGTTGTGTTGTTTTCATTGTTATCTTCGTGTTGCAGGATACAAGTACAGCTACAGCGGAAATACATATAATAAATGCGATAAGAAGTGATGAAATTTTTTTATAGGATCTATCCTTTTAAATTTTATATGTCGGTGAGGTTACTTTTGATAACCTCGAAAATTTCTTCGTCAAACGTAATTATAATGGAAATTTCGTCGCGGACTATAAGCTCAATAAACTTTTCACAGTCGAAAAACGTGTTGTATTTGTACCGTTTTAAATTCTTGCGGTTTTCCTTTTCGGCTTTGGCATTTTCGGGTGTGATGAGCTTAATTTCGGTTACTTCGTTCAAGCCGATATGACACACCTTGATCTCGCGCTTTCCGTGAAATTCGAAAATTGCAAGGTCGGGCGTCAGCTGTCCGTCGGGCGTGAAAATATTTACGGTGTACTCCCTTAATACGAACGCTGTCGCAATATATACCGCTCCTCCGATAAGAAGAAATCCGACCGTCTGGACGATCGATCTGCCCTTGATCTGCGGCGCTAAAAGAAGAAAAGCTACGCCGAAGATAAAGAGCACAGCCATTGTGAGCTTTGCCTTTTTATTTTGAGTTTTAAGTGTTTTTTTGAACATATTCCTTAGAAACGCATCGGGTAAATCCAAAGAATTTACCCGACGCTTATTTTTTTTAGATTTTCTTTGTTCCTTCGAAGGAAAGAACTGCGTTACCTGTAAGAGTTACGTTGTCTTCGTAAACGCAAACCGTAAGATCGCCGCCGCGCACCTTGACCGTAATGTCCTTACCCATCTTACAGAAGCCGTTCTTAACAGCCGCAATCGCCGCCGCGCACGCGCCCGTACCGCAAGCGAGGGTTTCACCCGCGCCGCGCTCCCAAACGCGCATCTTGATGGTTCTGTCATTAACGATTCTTATAAATTCAACGTTCGTTCTGTCGGGGAAGAGGGGAGAAAATTCGATCTCGGGGCCGATCTTATCAATATCAAGATCGTCTACACGGTCAGCAAAGATTACCGTGTGGAGATTACCGAGTAGCATGCAGGTCACGTCGTAATCGTTGCCCGCTACCGTGATGGTCTTGTTTACAACCTCGCCGTCAACGGGGAAGTCGATGGGAAGCTTGTCCGCGTCAAACGTGTATTTACCCGCTTCAACGGTTACAGAGCCAACCTCTTCATTAGAAAGAATTGCGTGAACTGCGCGAGGACCGCTCCATGTATCGATCGTGAAGTCTGTTACCTCAACGATTCCGTTGTCATAGAGATACTTTGCAACGCAGCGGAGAGCGTTTGCGGCAAGCTTGCCTTCACTACCGTCGCTGTTGAATATTCTCATCTTGGAGTCGCTGTGGCTGCTTCTTTCAACGAGGAGAAGACCGTCCGCGCCAATACCCGTATGTCTGTTACAAAGCTGGAGAGCGAGGGATTCGGGGCAACGGATATTGCCGTCGCGGTTGTCAACTAGAATGTAGTCGTTACCGAGAGTTTCCATCTTGTAGAACTTGAGGTTCATGCGCTCGCTTCTCATATTGTTAAGGTCGACAAGCTCGGTGTTAAGCTCACTCCATCTGCCTGCAACGGCGTCTGCAAGAGCGTTTGCCGTGTCAATTGCGGAGAGAACCGCGATATTGAGCTGGATCGCCTTTCTGTGAATGGAGATAAACTCATCAACAGTATTGTCGACGATAGCGCCCGTGTAGACGATATAGCTGATCTTACCGCCTTCCATGAGATTCCATACGTCGTCGGATTCGAATACGTTGGGAACTGTGATAACGTCAATACCAAGTCGAGAGATAGAAGCCGCCGTGCCCGCTGTTGCGTAAATCGTCATACCGAGATCGTAGAACTTCTTTGCAACGGAAACGATATCGTTGTAATCGTGGTCCTCAACCGAGAGGAATACTCCAACGTCTGTATTCTTTTCGGGGTTGATGAGCTTGTAGCCCGCCGCGATAATACCCTTGTAGATCGCTTCGTTGAGCGTCTTACCGATACCGAGAACTTCACCCGTGGACTTCATTTCGGGGCCGAGCTGTGTATTTACGTCGTTGAGCTTTTCAAAGGAGAATACGGGAACCTTTACTGCAAAGTAGGGAGGAACCTTGTAAAGACCTGTGCCGTAGCCAAGGTATGCAAGCTTCTTGCCGATCATAACCTTGGATGCAAGATCAACCATAGGAACGCCCGTTACCTTACTGATGTAAGGAATCGTACGGGACGCGCGGGGGTTAACCTCGATTACGTAAAGCTCGTTGTTATAGATAAGATACTGGATATTTACAAGACCCTTTGTGCCGAGCTTGAGAGCGAGTGTAGTCGAGCAATCAATGATCTTCTGGCGCATAGCGTCTGTGAGATTGTAGGGGGGATAAACTGCGATGGAGTCGCCGGAGTGGATACCTGCGCGCTCGATGTGTTCCATAATACCGGGGATGAGAACGTCCTCACCGTCGGAGATTACGTCAACCTCAAGCTCCGTACCGCACATATACTTGTCAACGAGAACGGGGTTTTCGATGCCTGTGGAGAGGATCTTGTCCATGTAAGCGATAATATCCTTTTCCTCGTGAGCGATAACCATGTTCTGTCCTCCAATAACGTAGGAGGGACGCACCAATACGGGATAGCCGATGTTAGCTGCCGCCTCAAGCGCTTCTTCCTTTGTCATAACACCGACACCCGAGGGACGCTTGATACCGCATTCTTCAAGGAGTGCTTCGAATCTTGCTCTGTCCTCAGCCATATCAATTCCGTCTGCGGACGTGCCGAGAACGGGGATACCCATTTTGTCAAGGAAATTTGTGAGCTTAATAGCCGTCTGACCGCCGAAAGCAACAACGACACCGATGGGCTTTTCAAGCTGAATGATGTCGTAAACGTCCTCGGGAGTCAAGGGCTCAAAGTAAAGGCGATCCGCAATGTCGAAGTCGGTTGATACTGTTTCGGGGTTGTTGTTGATGATAGCAACGTCGTAGCCCATTTCCTTGAGCGCCCATACGCAGTGAACGGAGGAGTAGTCGAATTCGATACCCTGACCGATACGGATAGGGCCTGAACCGAGAACGACAACGGTTTCCTTCTCGTGATTTAAGAAATACTTTGCCTCGTCGTTTTCAATATCGTCGTGTGTGCCGTAGAAGTAGGGCTTTTCAGCGTCGATCTCGCCCGCGCAGGTGTCAACCATCTTGTATGCGGATGCTCTGTGAGAGGGGAGAGTAGCGCCGGAAAGACGCTTGAGCGCGTCATCCGTGTAGCCGAGCTTCTTTGCCTTGATGTACGTTTCTTCATCCATAGCAGTGCCGGCAAGTGTTGCGAGGTGATCCTCGAATTTTGCAAGTCCCAAAAGCTTTGAGAGGAAGAAACGGTCAATCTTTGTAATTTCGAAAATATCGTCGATGGATACGCCTGCCTTGAGAGCTTCAAATACTCTGAAAAGACGCATATCGTCAGTCTTCTTGAGGGATTCAAGAGCGTTATCTCCAAGGAGGGAAACCTTGGGATTGAGTGTGTCAAGACCGATCTCAGCGCCGCGAACTGCCTTCATGAGAGCTTCCTCGAAGGAGGGAGCGATGGACATAACCTCACCTGTCGCCTTCATCTGTGTGCCGAGCTTTCTCTGGGACTGCGCGAACTTATCGAAGGGCCACTTGGGAACCTTGAGTACTACGTAGTCAACCGAGGGCTCAAAGCAAGCGTACGTCTTGCCCGTAATTTCGTTCTTGATCTCGTCGAGTGTGTAGCCGAGCGCGATCTGTGCGGAAACCTTGGCGATAGGATAACCTGTTGCCTTGGACGCAAGAGCGGAGGAACGGGATACACGGGGGTTAACTTCGATTACGGAATACGTATCGGAGTTGGGATCGAGTGCGAACTGACAGTTACAACCGCCTTCAATGCCGAGCTCCTCGATAATGTCGAGAGCGGCCGTGCGGAGCATGTCGTATTCTTTCTTTGCGAGTGTAAGGGCGGGAGCGCAAACTATGGAGTCACCCGTGTGAACGCCAACGGGGTCGAAGTTTTCCATAGAGCAGATAGCGATCTTGTTGCCTGCGTGGTCACGCATAACCTCAAATTCGATCTCTTTCCAGCCGTAAATATACTTTTCAACGAGGATCTGTGTGATAGGTGACTGTTCAAGACCGTTTGCAGCAACCTCGTTCATTTCTTCTTCGTTGTAAGCAACGCCGCCGCCGAAGCCGCCGAGCGTAAATGCAGGACGAATGATTACAGGGTAGCCGATCTTCTTAGCAATTGCCTTGGACTCCTCAAGAGTTGTGGCAATATCCGAGGGAACGAGGGGCTGACCGATCTTGATCATCGTGTCCTTGAAAAGCTCTCTGTCCTCTGCCTTGATGATCGCTTCTGCATCCGTGCCGAGAAGACGAACACCGCGCGCTTCAAGCCAGCCCTCCTTGTGGAGCTGCATAGCGAGAGTAAGACCTGTCTGTCCACCGAGAGTAGCGAGGATGGAGTCGGGCTTTTCTTTTTCTATAATTCTTTTAACCGTCGCAAGTGTGAGGGGCTCAAGGTAGATCTCGTCCGCCATCGCCTTGTCGGTCATGATGGTTGCGGGGTTGGAGTTGAGAAGGATGGTTTCGATACCGCGGGACTTGAGAACACGGCACGCCTGCGCGCCTGCGTAGTCAAATTCTGCGGCCTGGCCGATAACGATAGGGCCCGAACCGATAACTAAAACTTTTTTTATGGATTTATCGAGCGGCATATTACTTCTCCTCCTTGTTCTTGAATTCGTCCATGAGAGCTACAAAACGCTCGTACATAACGCGGTTGTCGCGTGAGCGCGTCGTTGCCTCGGGTGTGAATTGGCATGTGATGGCAAGCTTTTCTTCGTAGTCAATACCCTCAACCGTGCCGTCGTTGTGGTTTACGTAACGGATGGATGCAAAGGAGGGAAGTGTCGCGGGAAGAACTGTGTAACGGTGATTCTGAGTCGTGATGTAAACGCGGCCCGTCTTCTTGTCGCGTACGGGCTGATTGCCGCCGCGGTGACCGTACTTGAGCTTTGCCGTAATAGCGCCCGCAGCTGTTGCGAGGAGCTGATGACCAAGGGAGATTCCAAAAATGGGAAGCTGACCGAAGATCTTACGGAGCTCGAGTGTGATCTTTATATTGTCCTTGGGGTTACCGGGGCCGTCGGAAAGAACAACACCGTCAAAGTTACCCTCAAGAATTGTAGATGCAGGCGTATCTGCAGGGAATACAGTTACGTTGCAGCCCATATTAAGCAAGGAGTCGATAGTAATCTTCTGTGTACCGAAGTCGTAGAGAGCCACGTTGTACTTTGCGTTGTCGCAGGTGTAAGTCTTGATTTCCTTGGTCGTAACCGACATAACCGCGTTCTCGATCTTGTAGGTAAGCACCTCGTCGGGAACGATGGGGTCGGGAAGTGTGTCTGTAATAATAGCATTCATAACGCCGTATTCGCGGATGATCTTTGTAAGCGCGCGGGTATCAACACCGCAAACGCCGACAACACCGTTCTCGCGGAGCCATGCGTCGATAGTACCCTCGCAACGGTAGTTGGACGGTTCTTCACAGAACTCGCGAACAACGTACGCCTTGGGATACAGCTTTTTTGATTGCATATCGGCGGGAATAACACCGTAGTTGCCGATAAGGGGGAACGTTCCAACAATGATCTGTCCGTAGTTTGCGGGATCAGTCAATGTTTCAAGGTAACCGACAACACCGGTAGTGAAAACTATCTCACCAACCACTCGGTCATCTGCCCCGAATGATCTTCCCTCAAAAACGTGTCCGTTTTGCAAAATGATGTAGACTTTTTTCATAATTCGTCTGCCTTTCCGGAGTAAAAGCTCCAAAGTTTGGGATTTGAACATTACCGCTCGTCGCCATCTGCCCGATAAACGGTAATTTGATTTATAACGGCAAAATCATTCTACTTTCCCATTATAAATTATTCTTATCTTTAATTATATACTTATCATATATATTTGTCAAGGGAAGAGAAATAAAATGTCAAAAAAAATATGTGGAAAACAGATAAAAAAATACAAAACGGACGAAAATTTTCGCCCGTTTTGTATTTATATTTTGCTTTTAATAAATTCGATCAGATCCTGCTCGTTATTCTTCTCGGGTTGCTCGATGACAAGATTCAGAGCGGCGGCAAGATATGAGCTTATTTTGTGCTTTTCGACGCCGAGAGAAATAAGGTGAGTTCCGTTGATGGCAAGGGAAGAAATACTTACGCATGCGCCGCGGGAAATCTCTTTTTCCACAAGGGTTTTAAGCGACATTCGACCGCTAAATTCACACACCTCGCGCGCCATGTCCCCGTAGTATCTTATAACCCTTCTTGCCAAAATCTCGCTGTCCTCAAGTCCGTCAAAAATCGGCTTTTCCATGAGCGCCTTGATGCCCAAAATCTGCTTTTTTGAGAGCTTGAGCGAAGACAGATCAACACCGTCGGTACCCGAGAGAAGCGCCGCCATTCTCGACTCAAAGGTAGCGGGTACGGTCAGAAGGGAGATTTTCGGCTTTTTGAGTCCCTTGATGACGTAATTTTCAAGTCCTAATTTGAACATGCTTTTGATGCCCTCATCGGCGCCGCTTGACACGATCATTTTGGCAATTTCAGTCATTTTCCGCTCGATCGAAACGTTTGCAAGACCTTTTTTTGTGATGAATGCCGCGTCAAAGGTCGCCTTGTCGATCTTAAAGCTGAGCGTTGCCGAAAAACGGAGCGCGCGAAGGATACGGAGCGCGTCCTCGGTAAATCTTTCGCGGGGATTTCCGACGCAACGGATGATCCTGTTTTCGATGTCCGAAATGCCGCCAAAGGCGTCGATAAATTCTCCCGACGGATGCGCCGCAATCGCGTTTACCGTAAAATCGCGTCTTGAGAGATCGTCGCAAATATCCCTTGTAAATTCAACGAAATCGGGGTGTCGGGAATCGGAATATTCGCCCTCGATTCTGTACGTTGTGCATTCGTAGGTGATGCCGTCGAGAAGCACTGAAACCGTGCCGTGCTTAAGGCCTGTCGGGATGGTTCTGATACCCTCGGAGGCGAAGATTTCGAGCATTTCGTCGGGAGTCGCCGAGGTCGTAATATCCCAATCGTTCGGTTCTTTTCCCATGATCGAATCGCGTGTGCAACCGCCGACAGCGTACGCAGTTTTGCCACATTTATTTAAAATTTCAATGATTTTAATCACGTTTTCGGGAAAAACAATTTTCATCTTGGCAACTCCTTTCTAATAATTCTGCTTTTATTATACAATAAAGTTTTGATTAAGTCAACAGAAAAATGAAGAGCGCGAGCGTATGTCGTGTGCCTTACAACTCTGCGCTCTACACTAAAAAAGGCGGGAAATCCCGCCTTTTTTTAATATGTTGCTTTTTTACGAAATATTTGCGCGACGGTTCTCCCCGTTATGCGAAAATAGTTTTTTATGCTTTTTCCTATTTCCTTACCCGTCAGTTTATCATAATACGTAGGACACTCGGGAATATAGCTTACTTTTCCTCTGATGTCGCCCTGATATACGATTTTGTTTTCAAAAATCTCAAGAAAATCGTCGGGACGGTACTTACACGGCTTTCCGTCAAGATAACCGAGATCCTTCAGAATATACGACACGAATTCAATGCAGGAAAACGAGTTGCTTACCGCAAAGCCGCCAGTTATGGGGGTCGTGAAAACCGAATACATATTGTAAAGATATTTAGGGTTATAAAGTCCCTGCTTTATAAATTCGCTTACGCGACCGTATTCCTCTTCGCTTACCCTGAACTCGAAAACCGCGATCGGAACGTCATAATTTTTCTTTAAAACGTATCGGTCGAGCGATTCTCTGACTATTCCCGCAAGCAAAAGTCCCGTGTGCTTCGGTCTTGCGACCGCATAAATGTGATCAAAATCCTCATCAAGAACGATCGCCGCATGATTGTACCGCAGCTTTCCAAACCTCCGGATAAGGCGCGCGAATCCCGTTTGCGTTCGGGAGATCATAACGTAAATACTTTTTTTGCGGAGAGCTTCGGTCGAATTATTCAAATTTTCCATAAGCACCTCCGCAAGTAAATTCATTATTCTACGTCAATATTACAGATCTTGTCGGCAACGAAGAGACCCATAGCACCCGCCTGGGAAAGACCGCGGGTAACACCCGAGCCGTCACCGATCATGTATGCGCCTTCCATAACCTCGAAGCTGCCGTTATGCTCGGGACGGATGCTGTAATACTTGTTCTCACAGCCGTAGAGGAGCGTATCGTCGTTAGCGGTACCGGGAGCAACCTTGTCGAGCGCGTAAATGGTTTCAATAATATTTGTAAGCGCGCGGTAGGGAAGCACGATGGAGAGGTCACCGGGATATGCCTTCATGGTAGGAATTACAGAGTTTGCGGAGAGACGGTGATCGTTTGTTCTTCTGCCGCGAACGAGGTCGCCGAATCTCTGAACGATAATGTTTCCGTCACCTGCGAAGTTCATGTTCTTCGCGATATTTTCCGCGTATTCGGTGGGCTTGTTGAAGTTGCCGTTGAAGTGAATAGAATTGAGGATCGCAAAGTTACAGTTGTCCGTCTTCTTTTCGGGCTCGGCAAAGCTGTGTCCGTTTGCCGTAATTACGCCGTGGTTGTTTTCAGCGGAAACGAGACCGCCCTGGTTGAAGCAGAACATTCTCGTTCTGTCCTCAAACGTCTTTGTTCTGTAGTGGATCTTGGGCTCGTAGATCTTCTCGGAGAATTCACGCCAGATGATATCCTTCATCTCAACGCGAACGCCGATATCAACGGAGTTTGCATTCATCTTGATGCCGAACTTGTTACAGAAGGAGCTTACAAATTCCGCGCCGCTTCTACCCGTTGCGATAATTATCTTGTCGGCTTCGATAGTGTCCTCTGCGTTGTGCTTTACTACGTGGAGAACGTACGAGTCGCCTTCCTTGTCAACCGCCTTACATTCAGTGCCCGAGAGCATCGTAACACTGTTTTCGCGGAGCCAATTGATAAGCGCCTGCATAGTCTTGAAGTTCTTGTCCGTACCGAGGTGACGAACGTTCATATCGAGCAAGCGGAGATTGTTCTGGAGGCACTTGAGCTTGAGCTCCTCGTTAGAGCGGTAAAGCTCGGGGTAATCATCAGCGAAGGATTCGAGAACGGAATCAACCTCATTTATGTACTTCATGGCGAGTGTCTCGCCAAGCTCGTCTCCCATATAACCGCCGTAAGCAGTACCTATATTGAATTTACCGTCAGAGAACGCGCCTGCGCCTGCATAACCGCCCGTAATGGAGCAGACCTTACAGTGAATGCAAGCTCTGTTGTGTCCTGCGGGGCACTTTCTCTTTTCAAGCTCGTGACCGAGCTCGATGATAGTCACGTCAATTGTGGGATTGTTTTTCTTTAACTTGTAAGCCGCCATAAGACCGCCTATACCGCCGCCCACGATTGCTACATTTGTCTTCTTCATCATTTTTCTTTTCCTCTTTTTTCTTCATTATAATATGGGGGGACGCATTTTTATCCACTTTATATTATACACAAAAAATACTGAAATGTCAAGTGGGGCAAGCGGGGAGATATTTTCATAAAATAAAAATATAACCTCTGTTTTTGTTTTTAGTGTTTAAAGGCACTGTGCAGTTGGCAAAAATCATCTTGAGAAATATTCAAGACAGAAAGAAGAGAGGTTATGATACAAGGAATAAAAAGAGGGGATATCTTCTACGCGGATCTCAGTCCCGTCATTGGCTCGGAGCAGGGCGGACTTCGCCCCGTTCTTATTGTCCAGAACGACATAGGCAATAAGTACAGCCCTACGGTCATCGCGGCGGCGATCACCTCGAAAATGGGTAAAACGCGCCTTCCGACGCATATTGATATTTATAGGGACCGCGTAGGACTTCAGAAGGATTCCGTTGTTCTGCTCGAGCAGATACGGACTCTTGACAAGCGCCGCTTAAAAGAAAAAATGGGACACCTTGACGATGACGTAATGGATAAGGTCAATCTCGCTATTGCGGTGAGCTTCGGCCTTTCTCCCGAGAGCGGCTCTGCCGTTCGGTCTTCCCCTGCCGATACGGAACAGAAAAATTACGGAGCGGTAGCCATGAGCCAAAACGGTGAAACACAATAACTTTTGTAAAAATCGAAAATTCCCGATAAAAAGTTAAGTATTTATCTATTACGCACTTGATTTATTTTTAAATGTGTGATAAAATATATATGCAAAAATTTTATACGGAGAATACAAACATGGCACTCGTTACAACAAAAGAAATGTTTAAGAAGGCGTATGAAGGCGGTTACGCCATCGGAGCTTTTAATATTAACAATATGGAGATCATCCAGGCGATCGCAGACGCGGCGGCAGAAGAAAAGTCCCCCGTAATTCTGCAGGTTTCCGCGGGCGCGAGAAAGTATGCGGGACACGAATATCTTCTCGGTCTTGCTAACGCGGCTATCGCGTCGAGCGGTATCGATCTCGCTCTTCACCTCGACCACGGTGATACGTTCGAGCTTTGCAAGTCCTGCATTGACGGCGGCTTTACGTCGGTTATGATCGACGGCTCGCACCACGCGTACGAGGATAATATCGCGCTTACAAGAAAGGTAGTTGAATATGCTCACGCTCACGGCTGCGTGGTTGAAGGTGAGCTTGGTGTCTTGGCAGGCATCGAGGACGACGTGGTTGCGGCTCATTCTACTTATACGCGTCCTGAGGAGGTTGAGGATTTCGTTACCCGTACGGGCGTTGACTCCCTCGCTATATCCATCGGTACAAGCCACGGCGCATATAAATTTACACCCGCTCAGTGTACAAGAAATGAAAAGGGCATTCTCGTTCCCCCGCCTCTTCGCTTTGATATTCTTGAGGAGATCGAAAAGCGTCTCCCCGGCTTCCCCATCGTTCTTCACGGCGCGTCCAGCGTTCCCCAGCATCTCGTAGCCGAGATCAATTCTCTTGGCGGTAAGATGCCCGACGCTATCGGCATCCCCGAGGAGCAGCTCCGTCAGGCGGCAAAGATGGCGGTATGTAAGATCAATATCGACTCCGATATCCGTATCGCTATGACAGCAGGTATCCGTCGCGTATTTACGGAAAAGCCCGACGCGTTCGACCCCAGAGTATATCTCAAGGAAGCTCGCACCGAGGTTAAGAAGATGGTTCAGCACAAGATCAAAAACGTGCTTGGATCTTCCAATACTCTTTAATAAAAACGATAACAAAAAGCCCGCGAAAGCGGGCTTTTTTATATGACTTTATATCGGCTTTAGACGGATTTGTTTAGAAACATAAATTTTTTAAAGCAAGATGCTCTAAGGAATGGTAATGACATTATAATTTTTATTTGTCCCTTTCGCATACTTGATCGTATGTTCCGTACCCTTTGATCTTCCGTCCCAAATTATGAGTATTGAATCGGCAATATCGACCATTTTTTCATTTCGTTTAAGTGGGGCGGCACGTCCGTAAAGATTATATTGAGGGCGGATTATGTACTTTGATAAACTATGAGAATCCGCATATTTTTCCGCTAAAGAGTCAATACCGTCGGCACCGCCGCTTATAATTGTGTCAACATTATCGGTAATATATGGAGACAGATCGAAATTTGTAATGCTTCTGGAGCCGACAATTAAAAGTTTCATGAATATTTCACCTCGTATTTATATACCTATATAAGTATATACCAAACAAAGGATATTGTCAAGTAGGTATATATCGGATAAAATATATATGAGAATGGGGTGATGTTGATGATAAAGCTGACTATTGATAAATGCTTGGAAAAACGCGGTATTACCAGATATGAATTAGCAAAGCGGACAGGAATCAAATTTCAAACTATAGACCGCTATTATAAAAATAAGGTTGTAAGATTTGACAGCTTTATTTTAGATCGCATCTGTACTGTTTTGGAATGCGACGTTTCGGATATTTTAGAATATTCCAATAAATAAAAGGACTCTTTTTAAAGAGTCCTTTTTCTTTGTTTTCACATCAATTCCTTCAACAATTCCTCACGGGTTTTAGGTGACAAATACGCGGGGGGAATATCGAGAATTGTCTTTGCGCCAAAGGATTTTTCGGCACTTAATCTATACGATGCGCGGGCGCATGCGCAGAGCACGGACGCGGTAAATTCGGGGTTGGAATCGAGCTTTAAATTGTACTCAATGATCTGCTTGTTTTCGCAGTTTTCACCCGTTTTGCCGCTTCTTATAACCACGCCGCCGTGGGGCAATTTCGAGTGATTTTCTTTAAGCTCATCTATGGAAATAAAGTGAACTGTCGTGTCGTAATCAGAGAAATAGTTGGGCATTTCCTTGATCTCGCGCTCAATTCTTTCAGTGTCCGCGCCGTCCTTGGCAACAACGTAGCAGAGGCGAGTGTGCTTTTCTCTTGCACAGAGTGAAGGCGTTTCGCCATTTCTTACGGCTTCGAGTGCGCAGGAAACGGGAATTGTATATTGACGGGCGTCAAGAACGCCGTCGATATGGCGGATCGCGTCGGAATGTCCCTGACTTACGCCGCTGCCCCAAAATGTGTAGTCCTCACCGCAGGGGAGAATCGCTCCGCTAAGCATACGGTTGAGGGAAAAGAGCCCGGGGTCCCAGCCCGCCGAGATGATAGCGGAGGTGTTATTTGCCTTTGCCACGGAATCAACCGCCAAGAAATGCTCGGGTATTTTTGCGTGGGTATCAAAGCTATCAACAATGTTGAAGTGTTCTGCAAGAGTGGGGGATTGTACGGGAAGATCTGTCGCCGAGCCGCCGCAGAGGACAAGCACGTCGATCTTATCTTTAAAATCAAGCACGCTATCAGTCGAATAAACGCGGCTTTCGGGGAACACGGTCACGACCGATTCGGGAGCACGTCGGCTGAAAATTCCTACAAGCTCCATATCCTTATTTTGCTTTATTGCACATTCTGTGCCACGGCCGAGATTGCCGTAGCCGTATATACCAATTCTTATCATAATATCCTCGGTTTAGAAAGGGACTCGCTGCGCAAGTCCCTTGTCTTTATTTATTAGTTTGTGTAGTTATCAAAGTAACCCTGAACAAGAACCACGGGAGTACCCTTGTCACCGGAGCCGGATGTCAAGTCACAAAGAGAACCGATAAGGTCTGTGAGCTGACGGGGAGTTGTACCCTGGGATGCCATGTTACCTACAAGACTTGCACCCTGAGCTTCCTTTGCCTTGATGGAAGCGGAGATAGCCGCCTTGAGTTCTTCGCCGGAGAGATCCTTGAAGTCGTTGTCTGCGAGGTACTTGAGCTTGAGCTCATTGGGAGTACCGATAAGACCGTCAGTGAATGCGGGGGAAACTACGGGGTCTGCAAGCTCCCAGATCTTACCCTGGGGATCCTTGAATGCGCCGTCGCCGTAAACCATAACCTCAACGTGCTTACCCGTTTTGTCCGCGATGATCTTCTGAATGTCAAGAACGAGATCCTTGCACTCGCGAGGGAAGAGCTTAACCTTGTTCTCTGTGGACTTGTTGGAGCCGAGAAGACCGTATCTTTCGTTGCAGCCCGAGCCGTCAACGGGGGCGTTCATAATATCGTCAAGGGAGCAAACGGCCTTTGCGCCGCCTGCAAGAAGGATTCTCTTTGTGCGAGCGCGTGTGTGAATGTCACAGTTGAGAATGTGGTCGGCGAAGGGAAGGATCGCCTTTGCCTGATTTGCGAAGATGATTTCAACCTCGGCACCCTCCTCACGGATAAGGTCGCCGTAGTATTCAACGTAGTCAACGCCCGTGAATTCGTGCTTTTCATAGCCGAAAAGCTCGCGGTACTTTTCAAGTGTAAGAACGTCGGAGTAGGGGTTTACGCCTGACTCGTCGATCTTGTCCATGCTGATAAGATGGTTACCAACCTCGTCGGAGGGGTAGCTGAGCATAAGAACAACCTTCTTACAACCGCGCGCAATACCGCGAAGACAGATCGCGAAGCGGTTTCTGGAGAGAATGGGGAAGATAACGCCCACGGTTTCTCCGCCGAGCTTTGCCTTAACGTCAGCGGCAATATTGTCAACAGAGCAATAGTTGCCCTGAGCTCTTGCAACGATGGATTCGGTTAATGCGATAACGTCGCGGTCACGAAGGGAAAAGCCCTCGTATTCTGCTGCTTCAAGCACACTTGTAGCAACGATATTGGCAAGATCGTCACCCTCGCGGATGATGGGGCAACGGATGCCGCGTGAAATTGTACCGACTCTGCGTTCATTTGCACTCATTTTTTTGTACCTCGTATTTAAAAATCAAATTTATAAACGAAAAAGAAAGGGCGCATTGTTACCGTAAGGAACAACGCACCTTACGGTTAATTATAGCACAAACATTTTTAGATTGCAATAGCTATATAAAAATTTTTTGAAATTTTTTGCCTCTTTTTTATAATTTTTGGGCGAAATTTGGGAGTTTATTCACTTTCCTTATTAAAGTTATTTTGCCTTTATTTTATAATTTATATAGTTAATGAAAGATTTTCTATTATTTTTTATTAAAATAACGCAGTTTTTTTCACAAAAGCACTTTACTTTTTTATAATTTTGTGGTATCATTACAATTGAGTAAATGTGGGCTTACGTCCACAAAAAGCTCATAGCTTTGTGCAAAAAATTTTTTATATATTCCAGGAGGATTAAAAACATGGCAATCGAAAGAAAAAAGCTGTCCATGGACGGTAACCAGGCTGCCGCTCATGTAAGCTACGCTTTCACAGAAGTTGCGGGTATCTACCCCATAACTCCTTCCAGCCCTATGGCTGACTACACTGACCAGTGGGCAGCTCAGGGTCTCAAGAACGTATTCGGTACAACAGTTAAGGTAATGGAAATGGAATCCGAAGCAGGTGCTGCGGGTACAGTTCACGGCTCTCTTGCATCCGGTGCGCTCACAACAACATACACAGCATCTCAGGGTCTTCTTCTTATGATCCCCAACATGTACAAGATCGCGGGTGAATTGCTTCCTACAGTATTCCACGTATCTGCTCGTACAGTTGCTTCTCACGCTCTTAACATTTTCGGCGACCACTCCGACGTATATGCTTGCCGTCAGACAGGTTTCGCTATGCTCGCTGAAACTAACCCCCAGGAAGTAATGGACCTCGGTGCCGTTGCTCACCTTTCCGCTATTAAGGGTCGCGTTCCTTTCATTAACTTCTTCGACGGTTTCAGAACATCTCACGAAATCCAGAAGATCGAGGCATGGGATTACGCTGACCTTGCAGAAATGCTCGATTTCGACGCAGTTGCTGCATTCCGTAACCACTCCTTGTCTCCTAATCATCCCGCACTTCGCGGTTCCGCTGAAAACGGTGACATCTTCTTCCAGCACAGAGAAGCTTGCAACAAGTTCTATGATGCACTTCCTTCTATCGTTGAAGAATATATGGACAAGGTTAACGAAAAGATCGGTACAAACTACAAGCTCTTCAACTACTACGGTCATCCCGAAGCTGAAAGAGTTATCGTTGCTATGGGCTCTGTATGTGACGTTATCGAAGAAGTTATCGACTATCTCACAGCAAAGGGTGAAAAGGTTGGTCTTGTAAAGGTACGCCTTTACCGTCCTTTCTCTGCAGAAAAGCTTGTTGAAGCAATTCCCGCAACAGCTAAGAAGATCGCAGTTCTCGACAGAACAAAGGAACCCGGTTCTCTCGGCGAGCCCCTTTACCTCGACGTAGTAACAGCTCTTACCGAAAAGAAGGTTAAGGCAAACGTTATCGGCGGTAGATACGGTCTTGGTTCTAAGGATACAACTCCCGCTTCCGTATTCGCTGTTTATGAAAACCTCGCAAAGAGATGTCCTAAGAAGAACTTTACAGTTGGTATCGTAGACGACGTAACAGGTCTTTCTCTCGAAGAAAAGCCCGCTCCCGATACAGCTGCTGCAGGTACAATTTCTTGCAAGTTCTGGGGTCTTGGCGGCGACGGTACAGTTGGTGCTAACAAGAACTCCATTAAGATCATCGGTGACCACACAGATAAGTATATTCAGGCATACTTCCAGTATGACTCCAAGAAGACAGGCGGTATCACGATTTCTCACCTTAGATTCGGCGATGCTCCCATCAAGTCTCCTTACTATATCAACAAGGCAAACTTCGTAGCATGTCACAACCAGGCGTACCTTACAAAGTACGATATGGTTTCCGACGTTAAGCCCGGTGGTACATTCCTTCTCGACTGCCAGTGGAATACAATCGAAGAACTCGATGCACACCTTCCTGCAGACGTTAAGAGATACATCGCACAGAACGACGTAAACTTCTACACGATCGACGCTACAAGCATTGCTATCAAGAAGATCGGTAACGCAAAGGTTAAGAATACAATTCTCCAGTCCGCATTCTTCGCTCTCGCTAACATTCTTCCCGCAGAAGAAGCTATCGAGTACATGAAGAAGATGGCATACAAGTCCTATATCAAGAAGGGTCAGGCAATCGTTGACCTCAACTACGCGGCTATCGACGCAGGTGCTGACGCATTCGTTAAGGTTGAAGTTCCTGAAACTTGGAAGAAGGCAGTTGATACAAGCGCAAAGAAGGTTGTTGAAGGCGACCGTCCCGAGCTTGTTGAATACGTTGAAAATATCGTAAATCCCGTTGTTGCAATGAAGGGTGACTCTCTCCCCGTTTCCGCATTCGAAAAGTACGTTGACGGTCAGTTCCCCCAGGGTGCAGCAGCATATGAAAAGCGCGGCGTTGCAGTTATGGTTCCTGAGTGGATTCCCGAAAACTGTATCCAGTGTAACTCCTGTGCATTCGTTTGTCCTCACGCGACAATCCGTCCCTTCGCTATGACAGAAGATGAAGCTGCAGCAGCTCCCGCTTCTACAAAGTTCGCAGCAAGACCCGTTCTCAAGACAAACTACAAGTTCACAATGGCTGTATCTCCTCTTGACTGTATGGGTTGTACACTTTGCGTTAAGGCATGTCCTATCAATGCAAAGGCAGCTAAGGATGGCACAGATAAGATCGCTCTCCGCATGGTTCCTCAGGCAACACAGTCCGAGCAGCAGGCAACATTTGACTACGCTGTTAAGAACGTTTCTGAAAAGCCCGAGATCATCAATAACACAATTAAGGGCAGCCAGTTCAAGCAGCCCCTCCTCGAATTCTCCGGTTCTTGCGCAGGTTGTGCAGAAACATCCTACGCTCGCCTTGTAACACAGCTCTTCGGTGAGAGAATGTATATCTCTAACGCAACAGGTTGTTCCTCCATCTGGGGTGGCTCCGCTCCCGCAACTCCTTACACAGTAAATAAGGAAAGCGGCAGAGGTCCTGCTTGGGCTAACTCCCTCTTTGAGGATAACGCTGAGCACGGTCTTGGTATCTACCTCGGTCAGAAGACAATCAGAGAGCGCCTTATCGGTTACGTAAAGGAACTCGTTGAAGTTGCACAGAAGGAAGAAGTTAAGGCAGCATGCCAGAAGTACCTCGACACAGTTGACGACGGTGCGGCAAACGACGTAGCTACACGCGAGCTCGTTTCCGCTCTTGAAGCTTGCAACTGCACATGCGGTCATAAGGAACTCCGCGACAAGATCCTCGCTGAAAAGGACTACCTCAACAAGAAGTCCATGTGGATCTTCGGTGGTGACGGTTGGGCATATGACATCGGCTTCGGCGGTCTTGACCACGTTCTCGCTTTCGGTGAAAACGTAAACGTATTCGTATTTGATACAGAAGTTTACTCCAACACAGGCGGTCAGGCATCCAAGGCATCCCAGGTAGGTCAGGTTGCTCAGTTCGCAGCTGCAGGTAAGGCAATCGGCAAGAAGAACCTCGCTGAAATCGCTATGTCCTACGGTTACGTATACGTAGCACAGGTTGCTATGGGTTACGACCAGAACCAGCTCCTCAAGGCGCTCACAGAAGCAGAGGCATACAACGGTCCTTCTCTTATCATCGGTTACGCTCCTTGTGAAATGCACGGTGTTAAGGGCGGCATGCAGAACTGCCAGCTCGAAATGAAGAAGGCAGTTGAAGCCGGCTACTGGCAGACATTCAGATATAATCCCACACTTGAGAACAACAAGCTCACAATTGACTCCAAGGAGCCCACTGCTGACTATGTTGACTTCATCAAGTCCGAGACACGTTACGCACGTCTTGCAGCTTCCAACCCCGAAAGAGCAGCAGCTCTCTTCGCAAAGGCAGAAAGCAACGCAAAGGCGAAGTACGAGCGCCTCGTTAAGATGGGTAAGCTTTACGAATAATATAGCTTGAAATAAAAAATCACTCGGGTTTCCCCGAGTGATTTTTATTGCAATTTTACGGGAATTGTGCTATAATATATTATATACAGAAACCTTTGGAGGACGAAGTGATGCTTAAAAAATTATTGATGCTGTCGTTGTTCATGTTTATAATTTTAATGGTGTTAGTATCGTGTAAGAAATGTGCGCATGAATGGACAGAAGCCGATTGTGAAGCGCCTAAAACTTGTTCGAAATGTGGAATTATCGAGGGTACGGCTTTGGGGCATGAATGGACAGAAGCCGATTGCGAGGATCCTAAAACCTGCAGTATCTGCGGTATAACGGAGGGTGAATCTCTTGGTCACGAATATTCCGAAGAAGAAAATAAGTGTACAAGATGTAACTTGCAATACAGTGAAGGATTAGAACTTGTAAAATATGATGATAGAGATGAGTATTACATTAAAGGAATCGGAAAATGTACGGACAGTGAGATTGTAATCCCTCCTGTTTATCAAGGATGCAGCGTAACGGGAATCGGTGAGCATGCGTTTCGCAAGTGTATTAATATTACAGAAGTGATTATTCCCGACAGTGTTATCAATATAGAAAAAATGGCATTTCAGTCTTGTGAGAAACTTGAAAGAATAATTATATTTGACGGTGTAGCAAGCATAGGTGTTTGCGCGTTTCAAGATTGTGTTTCTCTTAGGAGCATAGATATTCCGGATAGTGTAACAAATTTAGGCGCAAGGGCATTTTTAGGATGTACGGGTCTTAAGAATGTAACTCTTCCCGACGGTATAACGGCAATAGAAGAACAGTTATTTTTAAATTGCTCCGCTCTTGATGGTATAGTTATCCCTGATGGAGTAACTATTATAAATAACGGGGCGTTTAATGGCTGTACTTCTCTTACGAGTATAAATATTCCTTGTAGCGTCAACAGTATAGGGGAAAGGGTTTTTGACGTCTGTTCAAGTCTTAAAAGCATATCCGTTGATGAAGATAATAAAAATTATATCTCGGTAGACGGAAATTTGTACAGTAAGGATAAGACCTTGCTTATTCAGTATGCAATAGGAAAAAAGGAAACAAGATTTGACATTCTTAAAAAAGTAACTGTTATAGGAAAACGAGCATTTTCAGGATGTGACAGTCTTACTGAGGTCGTTATTCCGAATAGTATAACAAAGATAGATGATTCCGCGTTTATGGCATGCAGAAATCTTAAGAACGTACGTATTCCCGATAGTGTAGCGAACATAGGATATCGCGCGTTTTATCTTTGTGAAAGTCTTACGGATATTAGTATTCCAAATAGTGTGACGAGTATAGGAGATCAGGCAATCAGTAATTGTACCAATCTTAAAAATATAAGTATTCCGAATAGTATAACAAGCATGGGAGAAGGAATTTTTTCAGCTTCGATAAGTCTTGAGAAAGTAATTATTCCCGATGGAATGACAACTATAGGGGACGGTATGTTTTCCTATTGCTTAGGCCTTACCGAGGTGGTTATTCCGGATGGCGTAACGAGTATTGGTGAGTCCGCATTTTACGGATGCAGAACTCTTAAGAGCATTGTCATTCCCGATAGCGTAAAGACCATAAAAAAACATGCATTTGAGGAATGTCCTGCTTTAGGTGATATTTATTATACGGGAACCGAAAGTCAATGGAGGGATATCGTTAAGCAATCGAACAATCCTTGCTTGAAATCTGCGACTATTCATTATAATTACATATCAGAATAATATTCCAAGCCCCTCAAATTGAGGGGCTTTTAATAACATTTTTGTTTATATCAAATTCACATTTCCGTGTTACAATACATATATATTATGTAATAAGGAAGAAAAAATGAAATATTCAAGGAAATTCACAACCAAGTGGCACGATACGGATGCGAACAGAATAGTTACGACGAGCAAAATTTTGATGTACATGCAGGAAACGGGAAATCTGCAGTGCAAGGAATACGGAAACCCCTTAGACGAGATGAGAGATGAAAAAGGGCAGGGATTTATTCTCGGAAGCATTTCACTTAAAGTCTTCAAGCCCATTTACGCCTATGAGGATATCGAGGTTGTAACGTGGTGCCGAGCGGCGCGCGGATTCAGCTTCCTTCGTTATTTTGAGATTATTCGCGGCGGCGAGACGGTTGCCGCGGCAAGCTCAACCTGGGCGCTCGTTGATATAAATAACAAAACCCTCGTTCGCGGTGACGAGAGCATGGATAAATTCTATCCTATCGACGAGCCGATTGACGAATCCGCCCTTCCTAAAAAAGCGAGGATCAAAAAGGACGCGCCCACAATTAAGGTCGGTGAGCGCAAAATCATGTTTTCGGACATCGATTATAATATGCACATGAACAACACCAAGTATCCCGATATGGTTTTCGACTTTTTACCTGACAGAGAAGGCAAGTATATCTCCGAAATCGCGCTTTCCTACGTAAAGGAAGCGGCGTACGGAGATACGGTTTCGGTTAATCTCGGCAAGATCGATGAGAACGGATATATTGAGGTCGTAACGAAAAACTCTGCCGACGAGAGATGTCTTGAATGTAGAGTCAAGCTTGAGAAGATATAAAAAAGGAGTGCAATGCACCCCTTTTTTTATTTCATGTTTTCGTATCCAATAAATGCCTGCAGGCAGGTCTGGGCATAAATTCTATGCATAAAATCATTTGGATGGTTGATATTATTACCCGTATAATCACGGAAATCTATCTTTTGAAGCATTGATCTGGTAACACTCGTCACCTTTGCAAATCCTGTGCCAACGCCTACGGAATTTAGGTGATCCACAACCTTCTGAAGCTGTTCCTCCTGCAAATACTGATTTGCATACCAGCCGTTAGTCGATTTGTTGTTGGGTAGCATCGTGGAAATAATAAGACCGTAGAAATCGCCATCGAGCGCTCTTGCCTTATCGTAAATGCTCTTGATATTAACCGCTGTAAGCTCGGGGTTGACCTGACCGTCATTCATACCAAACGCAACCGCAAGCAGGTCACAACCGTACTGACGGATGTATGGGGCAACATACGTGTCGAAATAATTGTATCCGTCACTCGACTTCCAACCGCCGACTGATGGGTTTATGTACGTAATCGTTCCCCTCGTACCGCCGACGTAATTTGCAGGCGGCGCTTTTATCATGTTTGGATAGAGCGCTGAGCAATCAATGAATCGGATCGTGTATCCGAACATATCAGCAAGCGCCTGAGTAAAGAGCATGGAATAGCTCCACTGAATATCGTTTTTACCGGCAAAGGATTCAGAATAATACCAGCTTGAGCTTGCTCCGCAGGTAATACTGTCACCGTAGAAAATAAACGTTACGTCATCGCCTGCCATAAGCTTTCTTATAAGCCCTTCGTATTGCTTTGCATACGTCGACTGCTTAAAGCCGTCCCATTTTTCGGTGTGTTTATAAGTAACACGTATCTGCCACATGGTCATGCCGTTGGCATCGCCCCAATAGGTTGGTACGTTTATGCCGTTATATTTTTCGTAAAGCATAATCGTACCTGTAAAATTGTAGTACGTGCTACTTCCAATTATGTTAATAGTTGACGTTGTGGGAATATGGAGCTTGCCGTCAACAATGGTGTAGTCCCTACCTTCAACGTAGGTTTTATCTCCGTTAAAGCTTTGTACGGAAATGATCTCATCGATGGGGAAAAGAAGTCCTTTCGTTTCTCCCTTATTGATAAACATTACCGTTTCGTTATATACAGTGTCCCCTAAAAAGACGTTCTGCATAATTCCTTGCAAGTTATTCGAATCAACGTCAAGGCCTGAAATATCCGATTCTTTGGCGTTGCCGCAAACAAGGCAGGTTCTGCTCCAATCGTAACTATGTCCAAGCGCTTTTCCTTCAGTTTCACCACACTTTGAGCAGGTCTTAGGTGTTGTGCAGTTGGCTGAATTCCAAGAATGACCTGCGGCTGTACCTTCGGTTGCGCCACACTTTGAGCAGGTCTTAGGAGTTGTGCAGTTAGCTGCATTCCAAGAATGACCTGCGGCTGTACCGTCGGTTGCGCCACACTTTGAGCAAGTCTTAGGTGTTGTACACGTAGCGGCAGCCCAATCGTGAGCGCATTCCGTCACAATCTCGTCAGTTGTAGATTCTTCCGTGATAATTTCAGTTGTAATTTCTTCGGTTGTGGGCTCTTCGGTAGGTTCCTCAGTGGTAGGTTCCTCAGTAGTAGGATCTTCCGTAGTAAGTTCCTCAGTAGTAGGCTCCTCGGTAGTAAGTTCCTCGGTAGTGGGCTCTTCCGTAGTGGGCTCTTCCGTGGTTGATTCTTCGAAGATTTCTTCATCGGACGGCATCTCCTCGGCAGGCGCCTTCGTGGCGGGTTCTGTCGGGGTTTCCGTGGGCGTTCCCGTCAAACCCTCCGTTATTATATCTGTGATTTTTTCAGTTTCTGCGGACGTGTTGTTTTCCATAGTGTTATTCATATCGCAAGACGTAAAAATTAACATAAATACGATGCACAACACTATTATCTTTAAATTATTTTTGTTCATATGATTTCCTTAAAATTTATCTTTAGGAGAATGTTTTTTTAATTATACCAGAAAAATATTCGCATGTCTACAATAAAAAATAAAATCCTACGTATTCTGCATTCTATATTTCAATAAAAAACGTCGGATTATTCATCCGACGCTTTTCTATTAGTTATTCTTCCATTCTTCGGCTTTAGCAGCGGAGAGGCGCTTGATGTTTTCCTCAGGGCAGATGGAATCTGCGCCACCGTTTACGTAGAGGAAGTACTTTCCGCCTTTTGTTACGAAGAGGCATTCCTCGTAGCCCGCGGGATCACCGTATGCGCCAACTGTACGCTTTGCGATGAATGTGGATGCTTCTGTATCGTATTCAACCTTGCAAATGATCTTCTTCATTTTATATATCCTCCTGTGTAAAATTCAACGAGGATTATTGTAACATAAAGAAACTGTAATTGCAATAGAATTTTTGAAATTTCTCAAATTTTTTAATGGGAGAAATGTTACGTTTTGCCAATCTTTTTATTTATCGCGTCAGCTCGCTCGGAAATGGGCGGGTGGCTGTATTCGAGGGCAACGATGATTTTTGAGGGGGAGAGGTGGGAGAAATTTTCGCGCGAGAGCTTCTTGAGAGCCGAGACGAGGAATTCACCGTAGCCCTCTTCTATTGCCTGCTCGTCGGCGCGATATTCAGCTCTGCGAGATAGCGCGTTGTTTACAAGACCGAAGACAAGGGAAAGGAAGGGTAATGCCACTGTACCGAGAATGAGGTATGCAAATCCGTAGTTTATAGAAGAAAAACCGAAGTCCGAATAGATTGAGGGAATGCTGACCGTACCGAACGCCATAGCGGCGATAAGTATCATATTTACGCAAGCGCGAGCGAGTCCCTTCGGGACATCCTTGTGGAGACCGTGGCCGAGCTCGTGTGCGAAAACCGCGCATATTTCATCGTCGGACATGGTGTTCAAGAGGTTATCGAAGAGAACGATCTTCTTTTCCTTGCCAAGTCCCGAGAAGTACGCGTTGCTCTTGGTCGTTCTTCTCGACGCGTCCATAACCTCGATGGATTTGACCGTATAGCCGTGGCTTGTGAGAAGAGCGGTCAATTTATCGCGAAGCTCACCCTCGGGAAGGGGGGTGAATTTATTCTGTAGTTTTGAGAGCAGCGGGAAGAGGAGGTTTACGATAAGCACGAATACGCACATAACGAGCGAGAACACGAGTATCATAAGGTTTCCGAGCCACTTGTGGCTGATAAGCATTACGTAGGCGATAAGAAGGGACAGGCAAATTCCCATAACAAAGTCAAGTATCTCGTCCTTTACAAATGTTGCCACGGTGGAGCGGTTGAATCCGTACTTTTCCTCGATCTTCATTGTTTTGACGTAGTGGACGGGGCTGGATATCACCGTTTCAACGAGCGTCTGGAATGCTATTATCACAAGCACTGCAAGATAGGGATTGGAGTCGGGGATGCCGAGCGCGGAGATGAGCGTCGCGTGGGTGTTTGTAAGAAGGAGAGTCGCCATTACAAGCGCGGCGATAACGTCGCCTATCATGGATGCGCGGCAAAGCTCGCCGTGGTATTTTTGCCAGCGAAGGTAGGTTTCGCTGTCGTAAATGTCGGATACGTTTTCGGGTATCTTGTTGTTTGCCGAGCGGTACTTGATGATTGAAAGAACAAGATTTACTGCGACCGAGATGCCGAAAACAATGAGAATTATAAGCTTCGTGTTCAAGGTTTTTTCCTCCTTGTGATTTCATTATTTATAAGTATAGCACCGAAGGCGGATTTTGTCAACAAAAAAGCCACCGCGGAGCGAAGATGAAGTGCAGAGTGCAGAGTTGTAGGGACAGGCGTCCCCGACTGTCCGAGAGCGCAGAGAGGTGCTATTTTCCTTTACAAAATAAGAAAAGCCACCGCGGTCGCGGTGGCTGTGTTTACGTCAATTAAATTTCGTCAAATACGAACGTTGCTTCTTCGATAGCTTCGGGCTCCTCAACTGAGGGAGCTTTCTTTTTGCAATTAAAGCCGATCAAGGAGAAGAGGAATGCAAATGCGGTGTGACCGCCTACGTATGTCCAGAAGATTCCTGCGGGGCCAAAGAATACAAGGCCGAAGAACTTTTCGCAGTATACTCTCCAGAGGCGGTAGTAGACATACGCGCCGTGAGCGGTTGCGCCTATGTAAATAAGAGCGCACACGATTACGAACAAGAGGGGAAGAACAAAATATCTTCTTGTAACCTCAACCGAAATATCCTCCTGAGTGTGGGGGAAGAGGTGGAACTTGAAGCCGCCGAGAGTCCATGCGTAAAGGACGATGGAGAGGGCTGCGTAAACGGGAAGGATCGCTACAAGAAGCACGGACATTGCAAGATAGAGCGCGAAAACCATGGGCCAGGAAATGAGGTAAACTATTGCCTGAGTTGCGTGCTTAACTTCCTTGCCTTCGTTGTTAACGATGCCGTGAAGGTACTTAACGGGAGCGGACAATACTGCAAATGCGAAGCAGAGAAGTGCCAAAATTGCAGTGATAAGAAAGCTGATCGCTACCAAGGGAAGCATGAAAATGCCTGTGAATACCGCGAGTGCGGGGTTCATTGCGCGGTACTTCTTGAACTTGAACGCCTCTTTTAAGAGAGTCGCCATCTTACCTAAAAAGTCGATTTGAAAAAGATTCATCTTTTTTCTCCTTTTATTTTCTGTAATATACAGTTTAGCACAAAAGTAAAATTTTGTCAAGTTTTTTAATTGTTCATTTAAATAGCCGCGTGTAATGTGATGGATTTGTTACGACGGGATAAAAAATCGGCTTGGAATTCCAAGCCGATGAGAAATTTATTGTTTGTTTTTTAATGTGGTGACCGATGAAACAAGCATTCGGCGAATTTCAATGCAGTCCTTTTGAAACTTTTGAAAATCTACCTTGTTTAAGCTATCTGTTTCATACAATAATTCAAGCCAATATTCACTCTCGTTGCATTCTTTAAGTGCAATTTCAAATTTAGAAATAAAATCCTTTGTTCCTTGAGCATACTGTGCCTCGTGAATATTGGCACCTACAGAAGTTCCGCAACGCAAAAGTTGATTGATCAAAGCACCTTCAATGCCGTTTTGCTTCATTTTTCTGCAAAGAAATACAATGCTTTTGGCAAATTCTTTAGATTTATTTCTTAATACGCTGTCTGCCATTCTTGCCTTCTACAAATTCAAACTTGGCGAAGCCAATCATAACTTGCCACAGGCAATCATAACTGACAACTCGTTTCGCAGATGGAGAATGAGAAGTTATGAGTTTAGAGTTATGAATTTGGCTTCGCCAAATGTTATGATATGATCATTTCTGCGAAACGATCATAGTTGACTTGAGCCTTGCTCAAGGCATTCCCACTCGATTGTGCCGGGAGGCTTGGGTGTGGTGTAGTAAAGCACTCTGTTGATACCTTCAACCTCACTTGTGATTCTTGCGCAGATCTTATGAAGAACAGCGTAAGGAATCTCCTCAATTGTAGCTGTCATAGCATCCTTTGTGTTTACAGCGCGGATGATTGCAGGCCAACCCTCGTAACGGCCCTCGTCCTTAACACCAACGGACTTGATGTCGGGGATAATTACGAAGTACTGCCATACCTTCTCGGCAAGACCGTTCTTGTCAAACTCATCGCGAAGAATAGCGGCTGCCACACGAAGTGCCTCAAGTCTGTCACGTGTAATAGCGCCAAGACAACGAACACCAAGGCCGGGACCGGGGAACGGCTGACGGTAAACCATAGCATGGGGAAGACCAAGAGCCTCACCAACTACTCTTACCTCATCCTTGAAAAGAAGCTTAACGGGCTCGCAAAGCTCAAACTTAAGGTCATCGGGAAGACCGCCAACATTGTGGTGTGACTTAACAGCCTTCTTGCCCTCTGCCTGCTTTACGCTCTCGAGAATGTCGGGGTAAATTGTGCCCTGTGCGAGGAATTCAATACCCTCAAGCTTTCTTGCTTCCTCTGCGAAAATTTCAATAAATTCTTTACCGATTATCTTTCTCTTGCTCTCAGGATCGGAAACTCCCTTAAGAAGCTCAAGATAACGGTCAGTTGCGTCAATATAAATGAGGTTCGCCTCAAGCGCATTTCCAAACATCTCTATAACCGCTTCGCTCTCACCCTTACGCATAAGGCCGTGGTTAACGTGTACGCAAACAAGCTGCTTACCAATTGCCTTAATAAGAAGAGCTGCAACAACGGAGGAGTCAACTCCGCCTGAAAGTGCAAGAAGAACCTTTTTGTCGCCTACCTGAGCGCGAATTTCTTTAACCTGCTCATCAATAAACTTGTTAGCAAGCTCAAAATTGGTAATACGCTCCATTGTATCGGGTCTGATGTTAGAATTCATAATAATACCCCCACATAAATGTGTCCAAAAATTTATTAACACTATAATTATAAAATATATTGACTCACTTGTCAAGAAAAAATGTTTATGTAATCTTACATAATTTTGATTTTTTTGACATGATTTTTATTGCGAAATTAACAAAAATCAATTCAGATATTCTATTGACATATGCACGGAAATAGGATAGAATATAAATGTAAATTTAATAACAAACTTCAGGGCAGGGTGAAATTCCCGATTGGCGGTACAGTCCGCAAGCGAAAGCAGATTCGGTTAAATTCCGAAACCAGCA
>JAZQWL010000023.1:0-8197 GCA_045632305.1 Eubacteriales bacterium
GTGCCCGCGATCATCAAAAGCACGTTGAGGTCGATCGCACCCCAGATGCTGCCAAGGGGAAGCATCCCCGAAACGATGAAGACAAGGCCCGAGGCAAGGGCAATGAAGGGTCTGTATTTGCTGAATACAAGCATCAGCACGTAGGTGACGGCAAACAGAGATAAGGCAAAGTACATCATTGTTGTCATCCTTTCACTTGAACTGTATACATTATGCCATAGCCGGCGACATTTTTCAAGCCCCCTCGACAAGCTGTTCGGTTTTCAGACAGTTTTTGTGAGAGGTAGAAAGAAAAAGCCCGCCGAATGGCGAGCTTTTTTCTTTGGCTGGGGTGCAGGGATTCGAACCCCGGAAATGTCAGAGTCAGAGTCTGATGCCTTACCGCTTGGCGACACCCCAATTTTCAACGCTCAATCATTATAGCAGATTATACCCACTTTGTCAAGTCTTTTTTCAAAATAATTTGTCTTTTTTTGAAAAAAAGGGAAAATATTTTTTGCGTTCTTTCCTTTTTTAACACGACTTAAAATTCATTTGCTGATATTTAACTTGACAATGCAAAATTTTAGGAGTATAATATTTATTGAGCCACATTTTGGCAAAAACTTGATTTGGAAGGAGGCGGACAATGAAAGACAACAAAAAGGCGGATTATCGCTCTCGACTTACTGCAAAGCAGATTTTCACCATTCCTAACATTCTTTCGTTTATCAGAATCGGCCTTATTCCTTTGATCGTTTGGCTTTACATGGACGGACGCGACGCCGCGGCGTTTATTGTAATCATGATTTCATCGTTTACCGATATTGCCGACGGCTTTATAGCGCGCCATTTCAATATGATCACGGATTTCGGCAAGATGATCGACCCCGTTGCGGACAAGCTCACGCAGATTGCGATCATTGTTTGTCTTGTCAGCCGTTTCCCCTTGATGCTCATTCCGTTCTGCATTATGCCCATCAAGGAACTGATTTCGTTCTTCCTGCGCTTGCGTCTTTTCCAGAGATCCGAGCAGGTTTTCGGCGCGGTATGGCACGGTAAGCTCAACACTGTAATTTTGTACACGGTGGTTTGCGCTCATATCGTTTTCCCGCATTTCATGACAGCGACACTTTCTGCCGCATTGATACTGTTCTCATCGGCATTTATGATCTTCTCATTTATTATGTATACGATTTCCTGCCTTCAGTGCTTTGCGAAAATAAAGCGCGGAGAGGAAAAAGAATAAATCAGGGCTCGCACAGGGCTCTGATTTTTTTCGACATGGGAAGGGAACGTTTTCGAAAATGTGACATATTATGATAATGAGAACGGCATAAGTGAATTTGATTATTGCCGTTTTGACTACATTAAACGGAGGTTTTTTTATGAACAACAACTGCTTGTGCTCTATTTTCAACGACAACTGGATCTGGATTATTATAATTGCGCTTATTCTTCTTTGCTGCGGCTGCAACTAAAATCCATCCGTCCCCTGCGGCTTTATGCCGCAGGGGATTTTATTTTCAAATTTTGTAAAAAAGGTCTTGTACAATCCGAAAAAATATTATATAATATAAAATGAAGTAAAATGCAAATTTTTCAGATAGGATTTTTTATATGGCAGCAAATGAAAGAATGAAGAGAATAAGAAACTTTTCTATTATCGCGCATATCGACCACGGCAAGTCTACCCTGGCGGACAGAATTCTGGAGGCGACTCAGGCAGTTTCCAAGCGCGAGATGGAAGAGCAGATTCTCGATAATATGGATCTTGAAAAAGAGAGAGGAATTACTATCAAGGCGAGAGCGGTAAAGCTCGATTATACCGCGCCTGACGGAGAGCAGTACGTTTTCAATCTCATTGACACCCCCGGTCACGTTGACTTTAACTATGAAGTATCAAGATCTCTTAACGCGTGCGATGGCGCTCTTCTCGTTGTTGACGCAACTCAGGGAATTGAGGCGCAGACGCTTGCAAACGCGTATCTTGCGGTTGACGCGGGACTTGAGATCGTACCTGTTATCAACAAGATCGACCTGCCGAGTGCCGACGTTGAGCGCGTCAGAGGAGAAATTGAGGATGAGATCGGTATTCCCGCCGACGGTTGTCCTGCGGTTTCCGCGAAAACGGGACTTAATATCGAGTCGGTTCTTGAGGCGGTGGTTGAAACTATTCCCGCGCCTACGGGTGACGAGGATGCTCCTCTCAAGTGTCTTATTTTCGACTCCTACTACGACAGCTATCTCGGTGTCGTTGTTAATATCAGAGTTATGGATGGCTCGCTTTCTGCGGGTGATACGATCAAGCTCATGAGTACGGGCAAGGAATTTGAGGTGGTTGAGGTTGGTACTATGGAGGCGTTCGGACTTCGCAAGTGCGAAACACTCCGCGCGGGTGAGGTTGGTTATTTTACTGCTTCCATCAAGAACATTGGCGATACGCGAGTTGGCGATACCGTTACTTTGAAGGACAACCCTGCCGTTTCGGCGCTTCCCGGCTTTAAGGCGGCTCAGCCCATGGTGTTTGCGGGTATTTATCCTGCTGACGGCGCGAAATATCCCGATCTTCGTGATGCGCTT
Source organism: Eubacteriales bacterium (assembly GCA_045632305.1). Lineage (GTDB taxonomy): Bacteria > Bacillota > Clostridia > Oscillospirales > CAG-272 > SVTX01. The sequence continues at coordinate 2,563 of JAZQWL010000023.1, forward strand.
GAAAAGCTTCAGCTTAACGATGCCGCGCTTACCTTCGAGCCAGAAACCTCTATTGCGCTCGGCTTCGGATTCCGTTGCGGCTTCCTCGGTCTTCTTCACATGGAAATTATTGAGGAACGTCTTGAGCGTGAGTTCAATCTCGATCTTATAACTACGGCGCCCGGCGTTATTTACGAGGTGACGCTTATGGACAATTCCATGATCACGATCGATAACCCCTCGAATTTCCCGTCTCCCGATAATATCAAGGAGGCAAGAGAGCCGATGGTTAAGGCAAATATCATTACTCCCACCGAATTTGTGGGCGGGCTTATGGATCTTTGTCAGGATCGTCGAGGCAACTTCGTTGACATGAAATATCTTGATTCAACAAGAGTCGAGCTTCACTATGAGCTTCCGCTCAATGAAATTATATACGACTTTTTCGATGCGTTAAAGTCCCGTTCCCGCGGTTATGCGTCTCTTGACTACGAGCTTATGGGTTACGTTCCGTCAAAGCTTGTTAAGCTTGACTTTATGCTAAACGGCGAGCAGGTCGACGCGCTTTCCTTTATTGTTCATGAGGAAAAGGCGTACGGCAGAGCGAGAAAGATTGCGGAGCGTCTTAAGGAAAACATTCCGAGACAGCTCTTTGAGGTTCCGATCCAGGCGGCGATCGGATCGAGAATTATCGCGCGCGAGACTGTAAAGGCCATGAGAAAGGACGTTCTTGCCAAGTGCTACGGCGGTGACATTACCCGTAAGAAGAAGCTGCTTGAAAAGCAGAAGGAAGGTAAGAAGAAGATGCGTCAGCTTGGTAGCGTTCAGGTTTCTCCCGAGGCATTTATGGCGGTACTCAAGCTCGGCGATGACGATTAAAGCTATGTCGCAAAAGAAAAAAATAGGAATATATATCCACATTCCGTTTTGCCGTTCCAAGTGCCTCTACTGTGATTTTTGCTCCGCGCCCTCAAGAGAGGGGGAGAAAATTTCCCTGTACGTCGAGCGGTTGATCGAGGATATAAGAAACTATAGGAGAGATACGGATTATCTGCCCGCGGACACGGTCTATTTCGGAGGAGGCACGCCCACTCTTATGACGGGTGAGCAGTTTTCTGGGATTTTGTGCGCGGTGCGTGAGCGGTTTGGAATTTGCGATGGAGCTGAAATTTCAAGCGAATGCAATCCTCGTACGGTTGATGCGGAGAAGCTTTCTTCAATGCGAGCGGCGGGAATAAATCGGCTCAGCATTGGAATGCAGAGCGGTATCGACTCGGAGCTTAAAGCACTCGGCAGAGCGCATAAATTTTCCGACGTTGAGGAAACGGTCAGAATGGCGCGAGAGTCGGGATTTGACAATATTTCGCTTGATATTATGTACGGAATCCCGAATCAGACGGCGGATACTTTGAAGGAAACCCTTGACAAAGCTATTTCGCTTTCCTCCGAGCATCTTTCGCTTTACGCGCTCAAGATAGAGGACGGAACTCCGTTTTGCAAAATGCAGGATAAGCTCTCTCTTCCTGATGAGGATACCGTTGCGGATATGTACCTTTATATTTGTGACCGTCTTCAGAAAAACGAATATAATAAGTATGAGATAAGCAATTTCGCGAAGATCGGCTTTGAATCGAGGCACAATCTCAAATATTGGAATTATGACGATTATATCGGATTTGGGCCTTCCGCACATTCATTTGTGGGAAATTGCAGAATTGAAAATTCCTGCGACACGGACGCGTATATTCGCGGTGAAGACATCGTTGAATCTTCAACTGTAATTTCTGAGAGCGAGCGTATGAACGAGTATGTGATGCTGTCAATGCGGCTTGCCCGAGGCGTGGATATTGCGGATTTCGAGAAGCGATTCAGCGCGGATTTTGACGGATTTGCGGAAAAATTCAAAAAATTTTCACCCGAGTTCGTTACGCTTGATTTGGGCAGATGCGCCTTTACGGAAAAGGGCTTTCTCGTTAGTAATTATATTCTTTCCGAGTGCCTAGAGTTTTGATATTGGCATTGACAAATGCTTGTATGTATGATACAATATATAAAAAGAAATACTATTAAAAAGGAGATATAGAAATGAACGATAATACTTTCGAGAGCGAATTTTACACGTTTACAGATGAGAATGGCGGCGAGGTTGAATTTGAGCTTGTTGCTTCCGCTGAAATTGACGGTGTTGAATATTTCGCTATGGTTCCCACAGATGCAGAAGAATCTGATGAGGGCATAATTGAATACGTTGTACTTAAGAAGGAAGTTGACACTGACGGCGAAGAAATGTTCGTTACTCTTGATGACGACGATGAATTCGACAAGGTTGCAAACTACTTTGACGAGTTGTTCGATAGTGAAGAAGACTACGACAACTGATTTTTACGTTAAAAATCCTGCTTAGCGCGTGATATTTGACTGATTGAGACCTACAATTGATTAAAGGAGCTTGAAACCTGCGTGGTTTGCAGACCTCCCTTCCTATATGCGGTTGACTTGTCCCGATATAGATAAGGACGCTGGGAGCAGTAAAGCGGAGGAGAGAGCACCGCCCTGAAATACAGGGTTCCATTTCCGTGAATACACGGCTCGGCGGGGCTAAAAAGAACTGTGGATTATCCACAGTTCTTTTTTTGCTTTCATTTTAATATAATGTAAAAAAACTTGAGGAGTCTGCCTTGAAAAATTTTACGTATATTTTTAAGCTTTGCTTGATGATAATGGCGTTTTTTATCGCCCTTACTCTATCTGTGTCGGCGGACACCGGGAAAAATAAAAAGTGCGCGGAAAAATATATTACCGAGAGCTTAAAATTGCAGATTGATAGGATGAGCGTGTATGAATTCCACTTGAGCGAGGGCGAATTATTTGAAATAATCGACCGTGTTATGAAGACCAATCCCGATTTTTATTACGTGGAAAACAAATTTTATTATACTGCCGATGCCACAGGCGTCGTTCGGGAGATAACTCCCGTGTATCGCTATAGCGCGGAGGAGGTAAGGAATATTCGAAACTTTTGCGATAACGAAATTGAGAAGATACTATTTTCGGTTGACGATAGCATGAGCGACCTGCAAAAGGTGTTGACTCTGCACGAATATATGTGCGAAAATTTCCGATATGACGATAGCTTTGAGAGTGGTAATATGTATGATATGCTTCGAACGGGCAAGGGAACGTGTCAGGCGTTTACCTTGACATATATGGAGCTTCTTTCGCGTATCGGCATAGAATCGAGCTATGCTTATTCCAATGAAGTCATGCACATCTGGAATCTGGTGAAGCTCGACGGGGAGTGGTATCACGTGGATCTTACCTGGGATAACGTTCCGCCGTCCGTGTCACACAAAAATTTCCTTTTGACTGATTCGGAGGCGATAAGGAGCGGTCACGCAGGGCTTGTGAATGCAGGAAAAATAGAATGCAAGGGCGGAAAATACAGCGCTCTGTCGCTTCGTGAAAGTCCGTACAGATACGTTCCCTTTAAAGATGGGTTTATTTACGTTGATAATATAAGCAGAAGCGTTTATTTCGACCGTCTCGACGGCGGAGAAAAAATATGTCTTTACCGTATTGACGATTTGTGGGAAAAGGGAGAGGGTAGATATTTTGCCAACACATTTTCCATGGCGATCTCTGCGGGAGATAAGGTCTATTTCAACACGAAAAACAAAATTATGCAGATAGATAGCGAGCTTTCCGTAAGCGTTGTCTGTGAACTCGGATTTACCTCCTTCGGAATTGAACAGAATAACGGGGTTCGGTGTTACCTTGACAGAAGAGCGGAGGAGAGCGTAAAGCTTGAAATACCTATAAGCTTCGATGCGGACGGTGACGGGGAAGTGACTGTGCTTGACGTAGCGGCGCTGGACACGTATTTGCTTTCTGAGGATGCGTTTATATATAAATATAACGTTGACGCCAATGCAGACCGACTGATCAGCAGAGAGGATCTTTGGGCACTTGAGAGACACTTGCTGATTGACAAATCCGCATAATGATAGTATAATATAATTAAATGAAAGAAATTTATCGGAGATATACATAAATGAAGGAATTATCAAAGAAAAGGAAAAAGGAAATAGCGTCGCTTGCCGAGACGGAGCTTTATAAGCTGTACCCTGACGCGGAATGTGCGCTTCTTTGGGGAGGCGGCGTCGAGAACGGTTGGAAGCTCATGGTCATGGGCAGACTGTCCGCGCAATGCACCGATGCGAGAGTAAATATCGTTTGCGAGGAGCTTTTCTCGAAATATCCAACGGTCGACTCCTTGGCAGACGCGCCCGTTGAAGAAATAGAAAAAATTATCCGCCCTTGCGGTCTTTTTCACACAAAGGCGGCGGATATTAAGAGTGAATGCGAGACGCTTGTGAATTTCTACGGCGGAATTCTTCCCGCTGATATGGATAAATTGCTTGAATTTCGCGGTGTCGGAAGAAAGATCGCGAATCTTCTACTCGGTGATCTGTACAATATGGGCGGTATAGTTGCCGATACTCACTGTATCAGAATCTGCGGCAGACTCGGTTTTTATCCTGAAACTTTGAAGGATCCTATCAAGGTCGAGAAAATTATGAGCGAGTTTGTTCTAAGCGAAAATCAAAGTGCCTTCTGTCACAGGATCGTGCAGTTTGGACGTGACGTTTGCTCCGCACGCTCCCCCGATTGCGATAATTGTCCTATGAGTGGCTTTTGCGCCCACAAAAATAAAAAATGAGGGCTATTTGAAGGTCATTATCTCGGATTTGGCAGTTTGAATGAAGACGCTGCCCGCATCGTCGACCGTCATACAAAAAATATCGCGTGGCTTGAGTTTCTGCCTTGTAAGAAGGGACTCAAGCCACTTTTCGTTTTTGCCGATGAGCTTAAGGTTGTAAGAATTTATTTCGCCGTCGGCGATTATAATGTGCATAATTCCCGTGTCGGGCGTTTTTATCTTCATATCCTTGAGCGTGGGCGGACGCTTATCCGCTTTGGGAACAACCGTCATTTTCCCGTTTTCCTCAAGTATAGCGTAGTCCACCTCGGAGAGATCGTATATCCCGTTTTGGCGTATCTGCGATATCATCTCGTCGAGAGTGATTCTTGAGCGCAGCATCTCCTTCTTGTTGATTTTCCCCTTTTGTATAATTACCGACGGGCCCGAGGTAAGCATTCGTTTAAGCTTTGGGAATTTCAGCATTATAAATGAGAATATTATTTCAAGAGCCGCTATTAGAACTATTGGTACTATGGCATCGATGAGTCGAGTGTTCGGCGTTGTTATGGGTGTTGTGGCTATTTCTGATAATAAAAGTGTGGTTACAAGCTCGGAAAGTTCAAGCTCACCAAGCTGCCGTTTTCCCATGATCCGCATGATTATAAGAAGGGTAATATAAATAATGAGGGTTCGTATTATGATCCTGATCATAGCTTTCTCCGTTTTCTGAATATTCTTGCCAATAAGAGAATATTTAATGCGGATTGTTGTTAAAAATGATAATACGGAGTGAAAAATCCTCGCAGTTTTGTTACTTTCACCAAACCTAAAAAAAGGCAAAAAAAGTTGAAAAAAGGTATTGACAAAGGTGTGGAGATGTGATATAATAAGCGAGTTGTGAAAGCAACGGCGCATCGTGAGACAAAAAAGATACGAAAAAAGTTGAAAAAACTT
>JAZQWL010000024.1:0-4322 GCA_045632305.1 Eubacteriales bacterium
GGGGCATAAAGCCCCCTTATCTTTTTGGCGGAGAGAGAGGGATTCGAACCCTCGTGTGCGTTAGCACAAACTGATTTCGAGTCAGCCCCGTTATGACCACTTCGATATCTCTCCGTATTTTGTTCTGCGACTTTGTTATTATATCACAAATAAATTAAAAATGCAATAGGGATTAAAAAAATATTTTTTATTCGGCAGAAGCAATATCCTCTCTTCATTCACGGACGGTCGAGGACGCCCGTCCCTACAACTCTGCACTTTTATAAAAATTCCCCTTGAAATTTTTTATTATTTATGTTACAATATAAGGTGATGAAAATTTAATCTTCAGAAAGAGGAAAAATATGAAAAACATTAAGCTCATTGCAATCATTTTATGCTTGGCTATGCTTCTTCCCGCGCTTGTTGCGTGCAACTCGGGTGACAACGAGCAGGTAACCACTGCCGCTCCCGAAACGGAAGCTCCCACAACGGAAGCCCCCACAACAGAGCTTCCCACAGAAGAGCCCACCGAGGAAGTCACAACGGAAGAGCCCTATGACATTGAAAGCCAGTTTGTAAGCTTTATTACCTTCACAAAAGAATCTCTTGCATCAAGAGATCTTACCGCAACTACAACTCTCAGCGGAAAGTTCACCATCCCCGAGGGCTTCCTTGAGCAGATCAACGTGCTTATGGGTCAGTTCGGCGACGTAAACTTCGCTCTCTACAAATGGGACACAAATTACGACACGACAGTTGCGGGCGAGCCCATCAAGGTAAAGCAGTACCTCAAGTCGGAAAACGCCATTTATGTAAGCATGAATCAGTGCTCCATGGAGCTTAATTTCGAGGTTGACGAGGTTGGCCCCGGAACATACCTTTACGTTATTTCCTCTGTTGAGGGTACGGAAAACCACGCATCCATCTTCACCGGCGCCACATGGTCAAAGAAGCTCCCCGAGGAATACGCGTATTACGCAGATTTCGACCTTGCAAGCTACATCAACGGAGACAAGACCTCCAGCGGCGCAGCTCAGGCAAACTTCGTAATCGGCAAGAAGGTTCCCGTAAAGGACGCTAAAGAAGAGCCCGTATTCACAGAAAAGGACGCTGAAGGAACCGCAAAGGTAATCCTTCTCGGCGGTCAGTCCAACGCGGAGGGTGTTTCCCTTGTAAACATGCTCGAGCAGAAGGTTGGTCCTGAAAAGTTTGCAGAATACTCCAACGGCTACTCCAACGTAAAGATCATGTATCACAATGTTGGCTCAAACGTAAACAACTCCAACGTGTTCGTTGACGCCAAGGCAGGTCAGGGTACCGACGTTCAGTATTTCGGCCCCGAGCTCGGTCTCGCAGAATATCTCGCAAATAACTTCCCCGACGAAAAGTTCTATATTATCAAGTACGCAAAGGGCGGCTCCATTCTCGAAACAGAATGGTACAACGCCAAGAACGATGCAGTTCTTCCCCTTCTCTTCGGTCTCACAGGCGCGGTTGAAGAAGGTCTTGCGGCAATCGAAGCAGAGGGACTTACTCCCAAGATCGTCGGCTTCGTATGGAATCAGGGTGAATCCGACGCGATCTGGCCCTCCCGCTCCGAAAGATACTACGATAACCTTGCAGGCATGGTAAACTACATCCGTACAACGTTTGCCGACTACGCATCCGTTCGCGGCATCGGATTCTTCGACGCAACGATCATGGGTAACCTCTGGAACTCCTACAGAAACGTAAACATGAAGAAGTACGATTTCTACCTCGAGTCCCCCATCAATTTCTTGATCGACACTCACAAGTACACAGAGATCACGACCATTGAAGAAAACAACGACAAGGCGCACTACGACGCCCTCGGTATGATCAAGCTCGGAAACCTCTACGGTGAAGAGATCGCAAAGATAATCAAATAAAAGAAGCCGGCTGCGGATATCCGCAGGCGGGTTTTTTATATAAATGTATATTCGAACGCCTCAAAATGCAATCTTGTGCCGACGTCAACTCCGTACGGCAGGAGCGCGAGCGCGATAAACACGTCTCTGTCGGGCGTATCTCCGTCTGCGCGCAGATAGGCGTACTCCCCCTCAATTTTCACTAACGTATAGTCCTTGGGTTCCATACTCCACCTCAGATCTTGATTTCGGGAACGGACTCTTTGAGCTTTACAACGCGTCGGTCGTATGTGATAAGACCGTTCGTTTCATCCTCGACGTCGGTTATCTGCGTCAGGATCGCGCCCGAAAGCCCGTTCTTTATATTTGGTATAACCTGCTCCGTATAAAGATCGCGCAGCATTTTTTCAAATTCCTCAGCCGTTTTCGCGCTACCGTAGCCGTAGTTATTTCCAAGATTGAATATGTGTCCCTCCACCTTGTGAGAATAACCGCCAAACTCTGACAGAAATACGGGACGCGAGTCGTTCTTTTTGATCTTTACCTTTTTAAAATAAATATGCTCGCTGACAACGTCGCTTTTCTTAGGTCTGAACCAACCCGAAGCTGTGTCGATTATACGGGTGGGATCGAGCTTTTTCAAGACGGGATACATCTCGTCCGCCGAAAACTGTCCCCAGCCCTCGTTGAAGATCGTCCACATGCAAATGCAGGGATGATTCTTAAGCTGATTTACTGTTTTTATCATCGAATCGACAAACGCGTCGCGACTCTTTTTGTTTCTGTGCAAGCCACGGTCGGACAAAGATTTCATGCCGACAGTCGGGAGCGCAGTATCACGCAAGAAGCTATATTTGCCGTTGTTGACCATGTCCTGAACGACGATCATTCCGTGTTTGTCGCAATAATAATAGAATACCTCGGGCTCGACCTTGATGTGCTTACGAAGCGTGTTGAAGCCGAGCTTCTTTGCTCTCATAATATCATTTTTGTATCCCTCGTCGCTCGCCGCGGTAAAAATGCCATCGGGGAAATAGCCCTGGTCGAGCAAGCCGTTAAGGAAGATGGGCTCTCCGTTAAGACAGATTCTCGGTGTGCCGTCAACCTTCTTTACCGAGATCTCGCGCAAAGCAAAATAAGAGTCGAATTCATCCTCGCCGCACTTTACCGTAAATTCGTATAAATTCGGCTCATCGGGTGTCCAGAGCTTAACGTTTTCGGGCTTTATAATAGCAACTCCACCCGAAAACTCAAGAGTTTTTTCGCTATCACCGTCGAGGTAGCTCACGCTACCTGCGTCCACGCCGTGAAATTTAATGCGCGCCGTGTCAAGCGTCGAGGTGATCTCGATTTTCCGAACATATTTTTCGGGAACGCTCTCGAGCCAGACGCTCTGCCAGATGCCCGAGACGGGAGTATACCACATACCGCCGCGTTTGTTAGTCTGCTTGCCGTAGGGCAAAATAGCATTATCGAGGTTGTCCTCAACGTAAAGTTCAATTGTATTTTCACCGTCGCAAAGAGCTTCGGTTATATCAAATTCAAAGGAATTGTATCCGCCCGTATTTCCGCCGACGCTCTTGCCGTTGACTTTGCATTCACATATCTGGTCAACTGCGCCGAAATGAAGGATCGCTCTGCCGCGATTAAAGCCGTCGGGCAAGGAAAACACCTTTTTATAAGTATATTTCGGATTTCGGTCAAGCACTCTGCCGATTCCCGAAAGCACGCTCTCGGGACAGAAAGGCACTTGAATATTATACTTTACACCGCAAAATTCAAGCTCCCACTCTCCGTCAAGAGAAATGAAACTCTCGCGTCGAAGCTGGGGACGCGGATATTCGCGATAGGGCTTCTCACCACCCATAACCCTCTCGCCTTCGGGGGTGAATAACTGCATTAATTTATTTTCCATTTTGTGTCTCCTAATAAGTCGTTGTGAATAACTCGATACGCGGGATGATACGCCGCCTTGAATTTGTCCGAATGATGAATCGCGGGAAAGCCGAGATTTTTCCACTCCTCCGTCGCCGCATCAAATTCATTTAAGTCAAGCTTAATCTGACCGCTTTTAATAAGTCCTCTTGCCACAGAGAGCTTCTCTTCGATTTTCGCCTTGGCGTCAGGCTCAGGTCTTGCAGAACGAATGAACATATCGGCAAGCTGCTCCGATGTGAAATATATTCCAATACAAGCAAGATGAACACGGCTGTAATCACCGTCAAGCGCGTCGATCTTCGGCTCACCCGCGGGGGCATTTTGATACTCAGAACGAATATATTCTATCGCGCGAGCTCTGTCGGTCACCAAATGCTCGCAACCGCACGCACTCTGGAATATGAACTTCAATATATCCTGAGCCTCAAGCTTAGGATATTTATTGTAATGCTCAAGCAAAAGTCTGTCGGTCATAGTCTTCCTCCGTACAATTCATAAATATAGTATAACACG
>JAZQWL010000025.1:0-1606 GCA_045632305.1 Eubacteriales bacterium
TATTATACCACAAGAGATTTTATTTGTCAATACCCTTTTTCAATTTTTTCGACCGATTTTTGGCACAATATTTTGAAAATAATATTGAAATAACCGCTTCTGTATGATATAATTTCATTAATATCATTCCCTACCCTTGAGGTGAATTATGAGCTACGTTTTTTCAAATAAAATCGCAAATCTCAAGCCCTCGGCAATACGCGAGATACTAAAAGCCCCCGCAACCGCTGACACGATCTCCTTTGCTGCGGGAAATCCCGCTCCCGAGTCCTTCCCGATAAAAGAAATGGAAGCACTTGCCGGGGAGATTTTCAATGAAAATCCGACAATGGCGCTTCAATACGGTGTAACGGACGGATACACCCCCTTGCGCGAGGCAATTGCGAGAAGACACAAAGAAAAATTTAATATAGGAAAGAATTTCGACAACACGGTTATAGTTTCGGGCGGTCAGCAGGGCATCGAGCTTGCATGCAGAGTTTTCTGCAACGAGGGGGATGCGGTCATCTGCGAGAATCCGACGTTTATCGGTGCGCTCAACGCATTCCGTTCAAACGGCGCAAAGCCCGTAGGAGTACCTCTTCTTGATGACGGAATTGACACAGACGCGCTCGAAGAAGCCATAAAAAGCACGCCGAACGCCAAGCTCCTTTACGTGATTCCTAATTTTCAGAATCCTTCGGGAATTACGACCTCATACGAAAAGCGCCGCAAAATTTACGAGCTTGCCAAAGCTTACGGCCTTATCATTCTTGAGGACAACCCATACAGAGAGCTTCGCTTTGACGGTGAGGACATTCCATCCATCAAGAGCATGGACACCGACGGCATCGTTATCTACTGCTCTACCTTCTCAAAAATTCTATCTGCGGGCATGCGCGTCGGATACGTTATCGCGCCCGAGGAGATCGCGTCGAAAATGGTGGTGGCAAAGCAGACGAGCGACGTTCATACAAATCTTTTCTTCCAGATCTTGGCGCACAAATATATGACGAAATGCGACCTTGACGGTCATATTGAATACATTCGTGCAATTTACAGACACAAATGCGGACTTATGCTTTCCGCTATCAAGGAGCATTTCCCCGCATGCATCAGATATACCGAACCGCAGGGCGGACTTTTCATCTTTTGCACCCTTCCCGACTATATTGACGCGACCGCATTTATTAAAAATGCAGCCGACAGAAACGTAAGAATCGTGCCCGGCGTCACCTTCAACTGCGATGAGAACGCTCCTTCACAGAGCTTCCGCCTAAATTACAGTACGCCAAGCGATGAGCAGATCAAGGTCGGAATCAGAATTTTAGGCGAGCTTGCCCGAGAAATGATGAAGTAATTTTAAAAAGGTATTGACAAAACAAAAAAATTTGTATATAATTTAGTAAATGAAACCTATGAGAAAGAAGAGTAAGAATTCTCCCTTTTCCACAGAGAGCCGCAGGCGGTGTGATTGCGGCGAAAACAGAATTTTGAATGGACTTTCGAGGGCAAACGGAAATGTCTTTTCGACAGAGTATGGGCGACGGAGAGCAGCTTCGTAAACAATGCTACGCGTAAAAATGCGCGAAAGAGGACGGTTTTACCGTCAAGCCGGGTGGCACCG
>JAZQWL010000026.1:0-38364 GCA_045632305.1 Eubacteriales bacterium
CCTTGGGGTGGTAGAGGCCGCAAGTTCAAGTCTTGTCACTTAGACCAGAAAAAAGCAGAATGGATTTATCCATTCTGCTTTTTTCTTATTTTAATGATAATATTTGAACTTGTGTCAAATACTACGCCCTGCGCGGAGCGCAGAGGGTGGTCGGGGGTTCCCCGAAGCGAGCATGCCGAGCTTTGGGGGTTCCACGGTTGTGCGCCGCAAGTTCAAGTCGCATTGGCTTTTGCCAATGCTAGTCACATTAGACCAAATAAAGTCGTTAGGATTAATTCCTAACGGCTTTATTTTTGTTTTAATATAAGATTGAATATTCTTGCAACATTCCCAAAAATAATTGCACGACATATTTTCTCTTCAATTTACCCTCACAATCTTGCAAACCGCCCACAAATGTGCTATAATAAATAAAATCAAGTTGAAAGGAGGACATGCTATGAAAAAGAAGATCACGATCGGTATTCTCGCTCACGTTGATGCGGGAAAGACGACGCTCAGCGAGGCGTTACTCTATACGTCGGGCAAGATCCGTACGCTCGGCAGGGTTGATCACAGAAACACATACCTTGACACAAATACCATTGAGCGCGAGCGCGGAATCACTATTTTTTCAAAGCAAGCAAGATTCTCAAGTGAAAATTGCGATTTCATCCTCCTTGACACCCCCGGACACGTGGACTTTTCCGCAGAGACGGAACGAACACTTGCCCTTCTCGACTACGCAATACTTGTTATAAGCGCCTCGGACGGCGTACAGAATCACACACGCACGCTCTGGCAGTTGCTTGAGCATTACAACATTCCGACCTTTATCTTTGTCAACAAGTGCGACATTTCAATAAAGCTTAAAGAGGATATTGAAAAGGAGCTTTCGGGCATTCTTTCGCCGTTATGTGTCGGCTTTTTGGAATTACAGGAACGCGCGGAGCTTGAAGAAAAATTAGCTTTCGTTCACGAGGATTTTATGGAAAGCTTTCTTGCAGGAGACGGTATTGATGACGGCGACATATCGTATCTTGTCAGCTGTCGCAAGCTCTTCCCTTGTCTTTTCGGCTCTGCCTTGAGAATGCAAGGTGTTGATTTCCTGCTTAATACATTGGACAAATACACACTTCCCGCCCTTTACGAAAGCGAAAATTTCGGCGCGAAGGTTTACAAGATATCACACGCGGGAGCGTCGCGCCTCACGTATATGAAAATAACGGGTGGAACAATTGCTGCTCGCGACGAAATAACCTATCTTTCGGCAGACGGTGTTCGCATCACTGAAAAGGTAAGCCAGATTCGTCTTTACTCGGGAGATAAATTTGAGCAGGTGGACTCTGCTTCCGCGGGTGAAATATGCGCAGTTATCGGTCTTTCATCCACATACATCGGTCAGGGCTTGGGGCTTGAGCAGGACACAGAGAAGCCATTACTTGAGCCCGTCCTCTCATACGCCATTCAACTTCCGCCCGATTGCGATACAAGAATATACTTCCCAAAGCTCAAGGAGCTTGAAGAGGAAGAGCCATCATTACATCTTATGTGGAACGAGGAGCTTTCGCAAATTGAGGCGCGTCTTATGGGTGAGGTACAGACCGAGCTTATAAAGCGTCTTATCAAGGACCGATTCTCGATTGATTGCACTCTGGGCGCAGGCAAAATACTGTATAAGGAAAAAGCGTCGAGCAAGGCGATAGGCGTCGGTCACTTTGAGCCGTTACGCCACTATGCCGAGGTTCAGCTGCTTATCGAACCTCAACCCAAGGGTACGGGAATGATTTTCGAAACGAATCTTCCCGAAAACACGCTTGATACAAACTGGCAACGCCTTATTCTCACTCATCTTTATGAAAAGGATCACCGCGGCACGCTTACCGGCGCTCTGCTCACCGACACAAAAATAACTCTTGTAGCGGGAAAAGCGCATCTCAAACACACCGAGGGTGGTGATTTCCGTGAAGCAACCTACCGAGCGGTAAGACACGGACTTATGAAATCGGGATGCACGCTACTTGAGCCGTACTACAAATTCCGACTCGAATTGCCTGCTGCCTGTGTTGGACGGGCAATGTCCGATCTGCAAACAAGAGCTGCTGATTTCGAAATAGAGTCCTCGGACACGGAACGCGCGACGATATGCGGAAGAGCGCCCGTATCCACGCTATACGATTATACAAAAGAAGTGATTTCTTACACAAGAGGCGAAGGACGGCTTTTCTGCACCTCTGACGGTTACAAAATCTGCCATAATCAGGACGAAATAGTAGCAAGTATTGGGTACGATCCCGAAGCCGATCTTGATAATCCGCCGCACTCCGTTTTTTGCGCGCACGGCGCGGGATTTACCGTACATTGGAGTGAGGTCGATTCCTACAAGCACCTTGAAGTCAACCTGAAGGATGATTCAGTCAACACCTCGATAATGCCGAAGGCGTCCTCGCTTGCGCGCAAATACAGTATAAGCGACGATGAGCTTGAAGCAATGATGCTGCGATTATTTGGCCCAATAAAACGCCGCCGCTACAGTGAGCCGAAGATAATCTCAGCCGAGAAAAAGGAAAAGCCGCGCAAAAAAGTAATACGAACAGAAAGAAACATGGTAATCGTTGACGGATATAATCTTATCCATGCCGACGATCGCTTGAAGGAGACGTCCCTGTTTTCACTTGAAAAAGCACGCGAGGAGCTTATGGATCTTCTCAGCAGCTACGTTTCCTATACAAAGACCGAGCTTGTACTTGTTTTTGACGCTTATCTCGTGAAGGACGGCGAGGGCTCGGAATTTATGCGCGACGGCTATAAGGTGGTATTTACAAAGGCAGATCAAACCGCCGACGCGTACATTGAGAAAATGATGCACGAGCTTGGGACCGATTACAGTATACGAATGGTGACGGACGATAAGCTTTTGCAATTCTCCGCGGTTCATTCGGGAATTTTGCGTATGACTTCAAAGGAATTCCTCGACGAACTGACACGAATCGGTAACGAAATCACCGAATTTGTCCGCAAGCTTTATGAAAGTAAAACATGATTTATAACAAAAAGCATTGAATCCTTACAGATTCAATGCTTTTTTATGTTTATTGTTTCCCTGCCGAAAATTCATATTTGTCAATGTAATAGCTTGCGTTCAAATCAACGCCACACTCCACGCAATCGAAAACTGTGCAAGATAATAGGCGATGTGAAGAGCTATATTCTGTTTGAATTTCGGCTTCTCACCGAGCTTATATGCAAAAAGAATGTTATCACTGATAGCAAAGAATACTCCTCCCAGAGCAAACAGACCCGCGCCAAGTGTTCCGCAAGCGCAGAAAACGCTGATAGTCACAGCGCAGACAAACAAGACGAGTCCCAGATACATAATCAATGGCTTCTTCATCTTGCCAACAAGGAAATTCCTTTTCTTTTCATATATTGAGCTTAAAGTTATGACAAAAGCAAACGCCATAACGAGAACGGCTCCGCTCCATTTACCGATCAAAAGCAGAGACAGTATGTAAAGGATATGTCCGACAATAAAGCACGCGCCACCGCCTACAAATGCCGCAGAATCCTTTCTCGGAAACACCTGACAGAGCGCGATAATTTCATCGCCAAGCATTCCAAAGCAAAGGCCGATAAAAATTATGAGCGACACATAAGAAAAATCACCGATAAAGCAATTCATCGCGCCAAAGGCGACAAAGCATAAGCTTGCGATCCCCTTGAAGATCAGAGCTTTCACAAACGACTTATTATAAAACGCACACAAAAATAATACGACAAAGCCCGCGCACGTCAGCATTAACACAAAGCCAGAGATAATTAATTCAGATGGCATAAATTCCTCCAAAATACGTATATGTATTTAGCACTGATTCGTTAAAATCAGAATTCAACCACCTCATCGGGTTGACCGAGAACACTGAAGGTTGCCACGCCGTGACTGAAATACAATACCTGGGTATTATTATCATGCTCATTATACATATATCGAAGATCGGGATACGCGTCAAGCATTGCCTTCTTAACCTCGATACGGTCATCGTTCACGAGCTCTCCCGCAACTCTCACCCACGCGCCCTTCTTAAAAGCGCAAAGCTCCGCCTTGGGGTTTGCCGCAAGCTGCTTTGAAACGGGCTTGGATTTTCCCGTCTGGATATACAGCTTGTCTTCGTATATAAGGATAGTTCCAAACGGACGTACTCTCGGTTGATCACCCTCAACCGTCGCCAAATAATATATACCCGCTTCCTTTAAAAAATCGAATACGTTTTTCATGATTTCACCTCTCAATTAGATTTCTGTTCACTCCGTGTCCTGCATACCCATAAGCACGGCAAGGACGCTTAGGATTTTATTGTTTTTCTTATGTTTTCCGCTTCTTCATTTTAAAAACTCATCCACTTCTTCTCTGCTCTTAAATACGATGATATTTTTGTCACTGTACTTTTTAAGTAAATCGTAAATACGAGGCAGGTTTTTATGCGGAAATTCCTCGATTTCACGCTTAAGCTTCGGATCAAGCTCGGTGTCGATCCACGGCATATCGTATCTTTCTCTACCGAGACGGGAGATCGCGCCATCAAGGCAAACCTCGACGGGCATATCAAAGAGAAAAACCGTATCGCATGCAGCAATGCGACATTCAATTGTACGGCTGTAATTTCCGTCGATGATCCAAGAGTCAAGCGATAAAATTTCAGACAGACGCGCATCGTATTCTTCTCTTGAAATATGCGTTCTGTCGGGCTTATGCCAGATCGCGTCGAGATAATAAAGCGGCAGTCCCGTCTTATCCTCAAGCTTTTCCGCGAAAGTCGTTTTTCCTGAACCCGGACACCCAATCACGATAATTTTTGTCATTTTCTGCACTTCCTTGTAGTATATATTAATTTTATCACTTTTTTTAACAAATTTCAAGTGCATTAATAAAATTTAATGCGGCAGCCGAAGCTCCCGCCTGATTGTCCATTATTTTCCTTGCAGCTATGAGGTTTCAATAGATAATTTTGAATTTTACCATCACCGATTTCCATAACAATCTCGATTTAAACAGATAAAATATACGGGCAGAGCGTATTGCTATGCCCGTGCTTTTCACTTTAATATTATTTTACCATGCCGTATCCGCCTGCATATTTATTGATGTCGTCAACCACAACGAAAACGTTGTTCTCGCATATCTTGCGGATCTCCTTGATCAGAGGGGTTGCTTCTCGTCTTGGCAACACGATAAATATCATATTCATTTTGTCCGTAGAGCCGTAACCGCCCATCACGGTATAGCCCTTGTTATGTTCCTTGAGGTAATCGATAATTTTGACCGTATTCGCTTCGTTAGCAATAAGCTGTAAGCTGCTTGTTCCGAGAGCGATCTTCCCTTCAAGAGTAGATCCGAGAAAAAGCCCCGTAGCATAACCAACACAATAAAAGGCAAGAAGAAAAAGATTATCGCCAAGAGTACCGATAATCGTGGAAATAACAAGTCCCCATATAGTACATTCAATAAAACCGAGACCTGCCGCCTTTAATCTCTGCCCCCTTACCATCATACAGGTTTTAAGCGACTGAATTGTGATCTCTATAATTTTTGCCGCGCACACAATAAGACATACAACTATGGGCGGGATAGATGCTAAAAATTCTGACATGAATTGCCCTCCTCTTATATTTTCCTTTTTTTTATTATAACACCTTTTGCGGTTATAATCAAGAGAAAATCGAAAAGTCTTTTCACATAATTATACGCGGTCGTACGTATAATAATATACAAATACTTTTTACAGGTGAAATCATGAAAAAATCAATAAATCTATGGCAGATATGGGGCTTTGCAGTAACGTCGCTTTTAGGCACGCTCCTACATTTTCTTTACGAGTGGACGGGAAAATCTAATTTGGTAGCGCCGTTTTCGGGGGTGAACGAATCCACATGGGAACATATGAAGCTTCTATTCTGGCCGATGCTTTTATTCGCTATTATACAGAGCATTTTCTTTCGCAATCGCAAAGATTTCTGGTGCATAAAACTACGCGGGATCCTACTTGGACTTGTCCTCATTCCTGTAATTTTTTACACTTATAACGGCGCTATCTCTAAATCGCCGGATTGGATCAATATTGCGATCTTCTTTATTTCTGCCGCAGTGGTATATATTTATGAAACGAGACGGTTTATTGCAGATAAAACTCCCTGTCGCAAAAAAGGGGGCGCTATCGCAGTACTGTGCATAATCGCTCTGCTCTTTATCATTTTTACCTTCAAAACGCCCGAACTGGGAATATTCAAAGACCCCTTGACGGGAACTTTCGGGATATAAATACAGCCGACAAGAAATCTTGTCGGCTGTTTTCATATTTCCAATCTACATTTGTGGGGCTTATCATCACGGTATATGACGGTAACCGTCGAGCCCGCAAACGGCGGAACAATACCCGCGGAGATCCACTTCCTTTTGATGATTTCTCTGTCGTCTACGTTATATGCGACCTTGACAATATGAGGAAACGTCGCACCGTCCAGCGTTCCCATTCTTACAAACTTGGTGTTTACTTTGAGCCACCATTGTCGTTGAACGGAAATAACCGTTCCTATTGTTCTTTTTTCCATAATGCTCAGTCCTAACAAAAGCTTAAAATGTCTTTTTTTACACTGTCGTATGTAAAATCGTTGAGGATCTCATGTCTTGCGCCCGAATAAAGAACACTTGTCACATCCTTACAGTTTTGCTTCAGCTTATCTTCAACCTTTCGAACGCCCTTACCGTAGTTACCAACGGGGTCTTCCTCGCCCGACACCAAAAGAATTGGCATTTCACTTGAAATATTCTTGAACCAATCCTTTGAATTGGTCAACTTTATAAGCTTAATAAGATCGCTCATCGCGCTTACGGTGAACTTGAACATACAGTATTTATCGGCATAGTAGATTTTTCTTATCTCTGTATCGTTAGTGAGCCACTTTTTAGGATCGGCAGGATCATCTCCGCCAAATTTTTTATTATAGCTGCCAAAGGCAATATTATCAATAAGACCCGAAATATGCTTTTCACCCTTGATCTTTTTTATCATAGCGATAAGCGAGAGTCCTATACCCGCGGCGGGATTAGGGCCGCCCGTACCCATTACTATGAGCTTTGTGGGATTGACGTATTTCGTGGCAGCGTAACGCACAACAAATGATCCCATGCTGTGTCCCATAAGATAATAAGGCATATCCTCTTTTCCGAATTCCACCCTTACCGCGTCAGAAAACACCTTTACGTCGCGCGCTAAAAGCTCGTATCCGTTCTCATTTGCTATATAACCGAGTTCCGAATCGTCAACCGTATCCTTATGCCCAAGATGATTGTAACCGAAGGCAATAAATCCCGCATCTGCTATATCAGAAAGAAATCTATCGTATCTGTCGATATGCTCGGTCATGCCGTGAACCACGTGGAAAAGTCCGCGCGCCTCACCATTTGGCAAATATACTACGCCTTTCAAGGTATGAACACCGTCGCTCGATAAAGCCGTAAAAATTCTTTTTTCTGACATACGCTTATTCCTCGCTTTCGCTGAATTTTCTGCAAGCGGCAACCGCTCTGCGCCAACCGTCAAGTCCCGCTTTTCTTTCATCCTCGGTAATCTGCGGCTCGAAGCGTTCTCTCACAGTCAAAAGCCCCGTAATTTCTTCTCTGCTTTCAAAGAAACCGACACCAAGTCCTGCTAAGAAAGCCGCGCCCGCGGCGGTCGCCTCGGGATTCGAGGAGCTCTGAACGCATATTCCCGAAAAATCGCTCTGCATCTGCATAAGGAGATTATTATTCGACGCGCCGCCATCAACCTTCAAAAGTGCAATTTTACCGCGCTCACCATCACCGTAAAACGCCTCCATATCCGCGTTCATAGCGGAAATTACGTCCTCGGTCTGAAAAGCTACCGACTCAAGCGCCGCGCGGATAACGTGATTCTTTCCCGTTCCCGCAGTAAGACCGAAAATACTTCCGCGAGCATGCATATCCCAATGCGGCGCTCCAAGTCCACTGAATGCAGGCACGACGTAAACGCCAGCGCTACTCTTTACCTTGCGGGCAAAATACTCACTGTCAGACGCCTCGTGTATGAGCTTGAGCTCATCGCGAAGCCAACGAACAACCGCGCCGCCCACGAACACGCTTCCTTCAAGCGCGTACTCAATAGGACGCCCAAGCTCGCTTGCGGCAATGGTTGTAAGCAGGCCGTGCTTACTTTCGACGGGAGTATTTCCCGTATGGGCAAGCAGAAAGCATCCCGTTCCGTAGGTGTTTTTCGCCTGTCCGACCTCAAAGCAGGTCTGACCGAACAGAGCGGATTGCTGGTCTCCCGCAATACCCGAAATCGTAAGTTGCGCACCCATACATTCAAACGTGCCGTACACCTCGCTGCTGCTCTTTATTTCGGGGAGAATATTTCTCGGAATATCAAGTATGCGAAGCATTTCTTCATCCCATTCACCCGTATGGATATTACAAAGCATTGTTCTCGACGCGTTGGTTCTGTCTGTTACAAAAACCTCGCCGTCGGTAAGCTTCCAGATAAGCCAAGTGTCAACAGTACCCGCCAAAAGCTCACCCGAAAGTGCCTTTTCCCTTGCGCCATCAACATTGTCAAGCACCCACTTTATCTTCGTGCCGCTGAAATATGGGTCTATACGAAGCCCCGTAGTATTGCGAATGTATTCTCCGTGTCCATCACTGTCGAGCTCACGGCAGATATCCGAGGTGCGTCTGCACTGCCAAACGATAGCGTTATAAATGGGCTTGCCCGTATTTTTATCCCAGAGAATTACCGTTTCTCTCTGATTGGTAATACCAACGGCGGCAATCTCATCGGGAGATATTCCGCTCTTTGCGATACACTCGGTAAGCGACGCGTACTGATTTGCGTAAATATCCATAGGATCCTGCTCAACCCAACCGGGATTCGGATATATTTGCCCTATCTCATGCTGAGCCATTGAAATTATATTTGCTTCTCTGTCAAAAAGTATTGCTCGTGCGCTTGTCGTACCCTCGTCGAGCGCAAGAATATATTTCTTCATTTTAGTTCTCCTTTTTATCAAGTGTCCAACCGAAATCTCCGTGATATATCATCTGCCGAGTCATTCCTCCGTCAATGCAGATGTTCTCACCCGTGATAAACCCCGCCATATCCGAGCAGAGATACATTACCATGTTGGCAATGTCCCGCGGATCTCCAACTCTGCCTGCGGGTTGCTGAATAGCATCCGCACCTTCATAAACGGTATAATTATTGTCGATCCAACCCGGCGAGATTGAATTTACCCTCACCTTGCCCGAAAGGGTAACCGCCAAAGCGTGTGTGAGAGCGGCAATACCGCCCTTTGCGGCAGTATAGCTCTCGGTCTCGGGCTGACTCATTCTGTCGCGAGAGGATGAAATATTTATTATGCTCGCTTCCTCGGAAAAATAGGGTGCAAAAAGCTTTGACAGATAAAACGGCGCTGCAACGCCCACCTGCAGAGCATTGATAAAATCCTCATAGCTTCCGTCAGTTAAGCCACACGTCTTCGGCATGGCGTTGTTAATTAAAAAATCGACTCTACCATAGTCCCCTATAACCTTATTTACAAAGCTCTCAAGAGTATCCTTGCAGGAAATATCCCCCACAAAATAACCGTTATCAAGCAAATCTATTATACAAACGTTTGCGCCTGCCTCACGAAAAAGATCGGCAATACATTTACCGATTCCGCGCGCACCACCCGTTATTACTGCCACCTTATCCTTAAAATTCCACATAAAATTCTCCTGCGACATTTCTTTTTTATATTATATCACCTTTTTTGTCCATAATCAAGTATTAAATTTTGAACAATTTTGACAAAAATCAAGGGCAGGCCTCTCGCCTGCCCCAAATATTTATTTTCCGCCAAGCTTCCGCTCCTTCAAAATTTCAACGTTCATAAGAACCTTCTTTCGGTCAAGCGGATATACGAACGCCAGCAAAAGCCCGACTATTGCATAAAGAACTGCCGGAATAACTGTAGCAACGTTATAGATTCCGTTCGTGACCGCATCAGTCTGCTTCGACGCGCCCTCAACGTAGCCGATTATAGCAAGCGTCCAACCGCCCATCGCGGAAGCAATCGCCTGCCCGATCTTGCGCGCAAACGAGCAGACTGCGTATATCATACCGTCCTCACGAACACCCGATCTTACCTCGTGATCGTCAATTATATCGCTGATAAACGCCCAGATGATGAGATTGAAAAGTCCAAATCCGATAGAACCGAGAACACTGAGCGTAACGTACACCCACATGTTATCCGTATGGATAAAAAACAGCAACGCATACGCTATTGAGCCCATTACCGACGCTATAACTCCGATCTCCTTCTTTCCGAAATTTCTTGATATTGGAACTGCAAGAGGAGCTAACGCCAAAACGGGCAAAAATCCCGCCGCATTCAAAACGGTGAGCCCTGCGGTATTATTGAAATAGTCCTTGAAAATATAATTGTTGACCGTCTGGCTGAGCATCTGCGCACCAAGAAAAGAAATATATATAACAACGATGCCTACAAGCGCGCGGTTTGAAAACAGACCCTTTACGGTCTTTACAATGGATCTTTCATCCCTTTTTATCTCATCAACCGCCACTCTTTCACTACACATCCGATAACAGATAAGATAGCAGATCGCAGATGCAATTGCAAGACCTAACGCGAATTTCGGGAACGCGTCGGCATTCACCACTCTTGTACCGTCATCAAGCGTTCTGTACAAAAACAGAGGCATGATAACTCCGACAAGCACCTGCGGAAGAATAGATCCAATCCCGCGAAATGCCGAAAGCGCCGCCCGATCGTCTGCCTCCGCGCTTATGACCGACGCCATAGATCCGTACGGAATATTGATCGCGGTATAAAATACACTTCCCCAAAGAAGATAGGTTACAAACATATATGCAATCCTCAGATTGAGAGACGCAGACGCCATAGATGATTGATACATTAGAAAGCTCGCAAGAGCCACAGGACCGCACATGCGGAGAAGCCACGGCTTGAATTTTCCCGCCCTGCCCGATCTGACCTTGTCGGTTATTCTTCCCATGGCAGTATCGGTAAATGCGTCTACTATTCTTGCAAGAAAGAACATAGTACCGACAAGCGCGGCATTAATTTTCAACACGTCGGTATAAAACACCGTCAAAAACATACTCGCCATAGCAAACGTCAGATCGTTCGCTACATTGCCGAACATATAACCGATCTTGTCCCTCGCTCCGAAAGGACGTATAGAAAGCTCTTTATTCATCTCTGCCTCCAATTACTTTTATTATATTATTATCACCCCGATTTCACGGATTATACAAAGAAAAAAGCATTGAGAACACTGTCATTCCCAATGCTTTTTATTATTTTTTATTTTTCTTGCCAAGTCGAATAGTTCCTATTTTGCTTACGCCTATATAGAGCAAGGCGCCGATCATAATACCCACCGTATACGCCGCGACAACTAAAACCGTATATTTCGTCTGTCCTATGTTAAGTCTCAACTCCTCGACGAAGGGTATTTCGCTCCACAGGAAATTACCGAAATTGGTTTCAAGCTTGTTGGCGATCGGAATTGCATAAGAAACGTAGAAAACACCGAACGCGCCCACCAGGAGCGTGTCACGAACACGTGGCTTACACAATTGAAGCGCCCACACAAGTAGTACGTAGAGGACTAAAAGATGATGAAAAATGAGCGAGTGCGTTCTGTAAAAATACTGGCCGAAAACTTCGGTTGCATTACCGAGCATTCCCTGAGGACAGATGTACATACCCACTGATACAACAAACGCCATACTTGCCGCAACGGGACGGAATATACGCGACATTCTCTCGCCAAACAGCTCCGCCAGAGGAAAAACTATGGCGAAAAGACTGCAATAATGCACGGGGAAATAAAAATAATTCATCTCACCGAGTATATTCCATCGAAGCTTTATTATTTCGATAAACACCATAAACGCGGCGATAAACGCGGTCGGTATAGCGCGAATTTTCAAGCTCTTTCGTCTTAAAGCCAAACCAAGCGCTACCGACACCAATATCATCGCAACAAGTATTACGGGTAAAACCCTTTTGTCATATTCCGAATAATACATTTTTAAAACCCTACCTATAAAAATTATTCGCTTACGATCTCGCCGCTCCAATAAATAATACCGCCAAATTCAACAATATTCGTATATCCCAAACCAACGAGCTTTTCTGCCGCTTCCTTGCTTCGTCTTCCACTTCTGCAATAAACAAGGATCAGCTGATCCTTATCGGGAAGAGACGGTATCGGCGCACTTCCGATGATCTCGTTAGGGATATTTATCGCATTGGGAATATGCCCTCCCGCAAACTCCTCGAGCGTTCTTACGTCGAGAATTATATAATTTTTTTCGCGTTCCATAATTTTCACCGCCTGATCCATGCTGACCTGACGGTAGCCGTCCGTCTTGCTTACGTGTGACGCGCATCCCGTAAGAAGAAGCATCGGCAATAACAATCTTATTATTTTTCCAAATTTCATGAGTATTCTTTTCTGCCTCGCATGTTTTTTATAAGGCGCTATTGAGCACAGGAAATGCCGTCAATACGACATTCCCCGCACAATTTTCCAAAAGCTTACGCCTGCTTTTTAGGAAGCGTGACCGTAAAGGAATTAAATCCGTCCTTGCTTGTCACACTAACCTTAGCGGAGTGAAGATCCGCGATTCGCTTGACTATAGCAAGACCTATGCCGTTACCCCCCGTAGCTCTGGATTCATCACCCTGATAGAATTTATTAAATAGCTTTTCGCGCTTATCTTTCGGGATCTCCTCACCCGAATTGCTGACCGTAACGGCAAAAACATCCTTTTCTTCACGGATTTCGAGCTCAACAATTCCGCCGTGTTCAGTAAATTTGACTGCATTGTCAACGAGATTGATCCACACCTGCTTTAAAAGCTCAAAGTTTGCCTCAACTGTAAATTCCTCAAAATCAAGTCGCAGATCGATATTCTTTCCGCTCCACTTATCTTCAAGAAGAAGAACCGCGGAACGTATCTGCTCCGAAAGATTAAACGAGGTAACGTCAGTCAGGATCGTCTGTCTTTCAACCTTATTGAGATTAAGGACATTGGTGGACATAGTGGAAAGCCGCGCGGACTCCTCGCGGATCGCACGCGCATACTGACGTCTCTGTTCATCGGTAAGGTCTTCCTTTTCAAGCAAGCTCGCAAAGCCCATAATTGAAACGATGGGAGTCTTGAACTCGTGCGAAAAATCGTTTATAAAGCCGTTTCTTAAAAGCTCGGTGTTTTCAAGCTCCTCCGCCATCGTATTAAAGCTCGTCGTAAGCTCGTTCATAGCGGGTATACTTGAGAGCGTATTGCCGAATTCAAGTCGGGTCTTGAAATCACCCGCGGCAAGTCGGTTCATCTTATTAATGATCTTATTTATGGGATTGAGCGGGATTCTAACCAACAAAAACGTAGCCGCAGTACCGAGAATAATACTTATCAGAAAAACAAAAAGCATTATCGTGCTTATTTCAAGCTTTCCGTCGATCTTAATAAAAACTCCCGCTTTTCCCAATATCCACACGGTAAGCGCGGTAAGCATGACCGCGGCTAAGAGTATAATAAATACGAATACCGAGAAAAACAAGGTAAGCGACTTTCTGGACTTTCTCTCCTTACCCTTCTTCGCTAAGCGAAGACGCCTTCTTTCTTCTTTTTTCATTCCTTCTTCACCGCCTTATATCCAAGCCCGCGAACTGATTCTATCTGGAACTCGCTCCAGCCCTCAAAACGCTTACGAAGTCTGCCGATATGAACCGTGACTGTTTCCCAGCCCGTCTCACTCTCAGCTCCCCAGATCTCATCCATAAGCTGAATTCTTGTAAAAATCTTTCCGGGATACGAAAGAAGCTTATACAAAAGCAAAAATTCCTTCTGCGGAAGCTCCTGTACCTCGCCGTTTTTCGTAACTGTAAGCGAATCGTAGTCTACAGTAACGCCTCCAATTACAATTTTACGCTCGTTTGCGATCTTTGCTCTACGCAAAAGCGCCTTTATTCTGAAAAGCATTTCTTCCTCATCTATCGGCTTTATCATATAGTCGTCGGTTCCCGCAGCAAATCCCATGTGCTTATCATGGGGAAGCTGTCTTGCCGACACCATAAGAATGGGCAGATTTCCGTCACACTCGCGAAGAGTTTTTGTAAGCTCATAGCCGTTCATCTTCGGCATCATAACGTCAACTATAACAAGATCAATATGCTCTCTGTCCATAATGTCAAGAGCTTTTGCGCCGTCTTCAGCAACACTGACGGTATAACCGTTAGCCGTCAAAACCGCCTCAAGATATAGTCTTATATTTTTATCATCGTCAGCCACTAAAATATGAAACATGTCTCACCTCGGAATTTTAATTACCTTTTATTATTTTATCACAAAAATTCATTCAAGTCAAAACCTTTTGCAAAATTTTAAGAAAAAAAATCCAAATTCGGAATATTTTTACATTTTTCGTTTATTTTCAGTTTAGATAATACTGTTATACTCAAAAATGTATAATTATGTGATAGGAGATCAATTCAATGAAGCACTACTTATTGTATAATCCTTTTGCAGGCAACGGCTCTGCTGAAGCTGACGTAAACGCCATCTCCGAAAAGCTTTCGGGCGAAGTCGTAAAATGCAACGTTACAGAGATCGCAAGCTACGAGGAGTTTTTTGCGAACGTTAATGCCGAGGATGCAGTTATCCTCTGCGGCGGCGACGGAACGCTCAACCGTTTTGTTAATGCTACTGACGGCGTAAACATCCCCTGCGACGTTATGTATATGGCAGCGGGCACCGGTAATGACTTCTTAACAGACGTTCAGAAGACACGCGAAGAATGCCCCTTCTCTATTAAGAAATACTTAGAAAACCTTCCTACAACAACAATTAAGGGTAAAAATTACAAATTCATCAACAACGTTGGCTTCGGTATCGACGGCTACTGCTGTGAGGTGGGCGATAAAATGAAGCTCGAATCCACAAAGCCCGTTAACTACACAGCCATTGCTATCAAGGGACTTCTCTTCCACTACAAGCCCACAAATGCCACCATCATCGTTGACGGTGTTCAGCACTGCTTTAATAAGGTTTGGCTTGCTCCCACCATGAAGGGCCGTTACTACGGCGGCGGTATGATGGCCGCTCCCGCACAGGACAGACTCAATCCCGACGGTGAGCTTTCGGTTATGGTATTCAACGGTGGCGGACGCCTCTCAACTCTTATTGCCTTCCCCTCCATCTTCAAGGGTGAGCACGTAAGCAAGAAGATGGTCACAATTCTTACAGGTAAGGAAATCACAGTTAAGTTTGACTCCCCCCGCGCAGTTCAGATTGACGGTGAAACTATCCTCGACGTTACGGAATATACTGCAAAGGCAACCGTTCCCGCAAAGGTTGAAGCTTAATTTCTAAAAGTAAAAATCCTCTCGCGCTGCGAGAGGATTTTTTAAATAATAAAGGGTTGCGCCACAGCGCAACCCTTTTTGATATTAATTACTTCTTAATAACGTAGAAGTTTGTCTTTTCGTCTTCAGTTACGGAAACGATCATGCAATCACTACCTGTAGCAACCATATTCATGCGAGCTTCTGTTTCAATAAGCTTAACACCGTCAATTGCGAAGTACTGATATTCTGTAACGTCATCGTCTCTCTCGTAAATAACGTAGCCAAGACCGGGGATAATGTCACAGTAGATCTCTTCGTCATCATCGTATGTATAGATAGTCTTCTGATTACCGTTGCTATCAAACATGATGTAAGAGTAATCATCGTCCTCGCCTGCCTTTACAAAGATTGTGTCGGAGAAACGAGTCTGGATAGTAGCGTCATTTGCGCCGAGATCGTAGATCTTTGTGAAGGAGAGGTCGTAAATAGCGTTTGTCGCGATAATGTACTTACCGTAAACTTCAACGTCGGAATTTGTGATCTGGAACTTAACGTTACCCTTGCTGTCGATCATAGCCGCGCCGTAAACAGTTTCAACCATGAAGAGATCCTCACCGATCTTTTCGGGGATGTCAGCATACTGACCTTCAACAACCTTCAAGGACTGGCCAACCATACCGTTGTTGTTGAGCATAACGATATCCCAGTTAGCTTCTTCCTCATCCACCTTGTGGTTTTTGATCTTCTTGATCACTGCAAGATTTTCGAACTTATCAGTATATTCGTTTTCTTCAGCTTCTTCATCATAGAAATAGCAGTTGGGCATAAGCTCTTCAATGAAGTAGTTGAGAGGAAGAATCTTTTCCTTACCCTTAACTGTAAGAACCTTTGTTACGAGGTTGTACTTAACGCCATCCTCAAGGAAATCGTAGAACATTGCGTCTTCAGCAAGCGCAACTGTATACTGAACGAGAACGTTACCGTTATTGAGCACGAACTCATTCATGTTTTCTGCATAAGAAGGCGCTGCGTATGTTGCAACGGGAGCGAAATCCGCATCATAAATAATGATGGAGGAATTAGCAGTTGCGTAGAAGTATTCACCGTTGAAGCCGTAAAGTCCATCTACGGAAACGTATGCGGGAATTTCCTTAACGGATTCTACGGAGCCGACTTCTGCATCTACCTTATATACGCCTGCGTTGATAACGATATAATCGCTGCCAACAAGAACCTTGGGCTCGCCTGCCTCTGCATCAGCGTTAACGGACAAGATCTCCTTACCTGTTGCATCGTAATATGTCTTTGTAACTGTGGGCTCTTCTACATCACCGTAATCGCCTGTATCCCACTCATCAGGATTGGGAGCGTCAACTACAGTTGTAGATGTGATAACGCAAACGGGAACACCGTAGCTAAGGAAATCTACGGAATAAACGATGTCATCATCGCTCTCAACAGTCTTTACGATAGAATTTGTAATAAGACTGTATACTACTGTCTTTACATTTCCGTCGGAGTCTGCCTTGTTGAAAACAACAAATGTATCATTGCCGTTTACTGCAGTGTAATCCTTAAGATCAGAGATCTTTGTTACTGTCTTGTATGCGTCTGCGGAAAAATCATACTCTTCATTAAAGATCTTGTTGAAATTTCCAACTGTGCCACATGAGCTCAATGCGAATACTGCAACGAGAGCCATTGCCACAAATGCCAAAAGCTTGAATTTTTTCATAACATTCACCTCTTGATAAATTTTAGAGATATCCTCTATGTGCCCATTATAGTACCATTTTAAGGAAAAGTCAAGAAGTTTGTTAATTTTTTAAGGATTTTTAAGAATTATTGAGAACTATGCAGAATTGCGGCGAACCGAAAAATCGGCCCGCCGCGTGAGGATTATAATCTATGATAATTTAATTATCATCATTTTTTAAAAAGCTTCTTCTTGTCAATAAGGATCCAGGTAAGAAGTCCGCCGTTACCGAGAAGCGCTATGCTTCCGAGAACCACAGCCACAACCGAGGTTGCCGTAAGCTTTTTATCCTTTGCTTCAAGTACCGCATCCGCAGCTGCGAGAACCGCGTCTGCCGCTTCAGCTGCCGCCTTATTGTCCGCGTCTGCCTTTGCGAGCGCCACATCTGTCGCGTCAAGCGCCGCCTTAGTTTCATCCAGCTTCTTCTGAAGCGCGTCTATCGCTTCCGAAAGCAGCTTCTTTGCGTTATCGATCTTACCTGTAAGCTCTGCCTTAACACCTGCGTCTGCCGCAACAAGACCTGCCTGAGCCGCCTTGAGCGCAGCATTAAGATTTGCGATCTTTGACTCAAGCTTTGTTTCGCCCTCGTCAATTGCCTTTTCAAGCTCTTCTACTGCCTTATCAAGGTCCGCGATCACGCCGTCTACTGTAGCATTTGTTTCATCAAGGGAAAGCTGAAGTGCCTCTATTACCTCTGCAAGCGCCTTGTCAGCCGCATCGATCTTATCTGTAAGCTCTGCCTTGAGCTCCTTATCACCGAGTCTCGCGGTTGCCTGAGCGATTGCCTGAGCCGCCTTAATGGTAGCTGTAAGCTCTTCTATCGCCTTTTTGAGCGCAGCTGCGTTTTCCGCGTCAGCTCTGTCAAGTCTTTCAACCTGAACGTCAAGATGCTCTGCGAGCTTATCAATATTGCTCTGAAGAATAGCGTCCGCATCGTCGATCTTCTTTGTAAGCGCTTCGTTGAGAGCGTCGTCACCCGCCTTAGCGAATGCCTCTGCAGCCGCCTGAGCTACGTTTATCGCATCTGTAAGATCAACTATTGCCTGAGCCAAAGCTGCCGCATTTTCCTTATCTGCCTTGTCAAGCGCTTCAACAGCATTGTTGAGATTTGTCTGCACCTGATCAATGTTCTGCTGAAGTGCCTTGTCTGCCGCGTCGATCTTTGCTACAAGCTCGTTTTTAAGTGCCGTATCAGCCGCCTCTGCTGCCGCCTCCGCTACGTCTATTGCTTCGTTGAGATCGATGATCGCCTGCGCAAGATCATCCGCATTTTTCTTATCGGCTGCATTAAGCGCCGTTATTGCATTGTTGAGATTTTCCTCTACCTGACCGAGCTTTGCCTCAAGAGCCGCGTCTGCCTCATTGATCTTGGCTACAAGCTCATTTTTAAGAGCCGTGTCGCCATCAGCCGCTGCCTGCTCTGCTGCATCAATTGCCGCGTTAAGCTCAACTATTGCCGCTGCAAGATCCTCTGCGTTCTTTACGTTTGCATTGTTGAGCGCCGAAATTGCATTGTCAATTCTGTTAATATCCTCGGAATAATCCACCTGACCTACGAAAAGCTCGACTGTATTGGAGGTTCCCTCCGTATAATATCCGAAATGCGCCAAGCTCTTTACGGTTACGTAAACAGTATCGCCAAGAGTAGCGGCGTCCATAGGAAGTGTGAATTCTATTCCGTCAACAGTTACGGGTGTACCGTTTGCTCCAACCTTGTACGTAACTGTATAATCGGGAGGTGTGAGCACGTTAAATGTTGCGTGGGGGTTTTCTACAGTTACGTTCATTCTTATCTTCATGCCGGGCATTATTGCGGGAGAAGGAGTTGTGATCGTAACCGTGGGAGTCGCGGGGGTCATATTATATGTGATCTTCTGATGCTCAAGATCGTTTACGTTGCCTGCATGCTCATCCGTGGGAGTGAACTTTGCCATAAGATAATTGCCTCTCCACTCTCTTGTCCAAGTGCCGTTTACAACCGTATCAGTACCCTTGAGCACGATCGTAGCGTGAATTTCCTTTTCACCGGTGTCCTCGCCATAAATATGGTAAACCGTAGGAGCCGACTTAACCTCAAGGTCACAAGGTAAAATACGGAAATCTTTTCTTAAAACCGCATTACCGGAAATTACTTCCACGTAATAAGAGCCAACGTTTACGGGATTGCCGCCAACGGGAGTTCCGTCGCTGTAATAATAAGTTGTGCTATCTGTATGAATACGGTATTCACCGTTAGGTGCTCGTGTTGCAAACCTTCCTTCGCCTGTGTACGTCATGTCAGAGACGTAAACCCAATAATTGCCTATCTCTATGCCGCAATATACACAATTTGCCGCAAGATAATTGTCAGTGTGAACAAATACATCGCCTGCCGCGTTACTAACACCGAGTCTAGTAAATCCGCAAAGGTTACAAGTCTGATCGCACTCGTAAGTATAATTGTGATTTATGCAGGATGCAGAGCCGCTGTTGTTAACTGTGCCCTTAATGTCAGCCGTTCCGTTGTTTATGATCGTACCGTTATTGTTAAGCGTTGCTCTGGAAGGAACGGAAAGTGTTTCGCCCATATTTATTGTGAGAGTTGCGCCCTCGGGAATTGTTACACTTCCCTTTACCTTCCAAGTGTTGCCGTTCTTATAAAGGAAGTTATTGTAATTTGATTCGGTGGAAGCCAGTGTAGTGGACTCCTCAAGAGTTACGGGAACTGTGGAAACAAGAGTTTTCGCACCGTCTACAGGATAGTTGCCGTCACCGACGGAAACTGTTCCGGTAACCTTAGTATCGCCCGTAATCGTAATATTTGAAAAGCCGCCAACTCTTCTCCAGCCCGTGCCATAGTTAGAAGACAAAAGCGTTCCGTGAACGTCACCAACCGTACCACCGGTAATCTTGATTGTAACGTTTCCTGTAACCTCCGCCGAGTTCGATGCGAATACGCCGCGAGTAACCGAGCCGCCCGTTATGGTAATGAATACGTTACCGTTAAGCTTGCCGAGTGTCTGATCCTGAACAGTCGCTCCTGCGCCTGCGCCGAAGAGATTTTTAACCTTACCGCCACTCATGGTGATATTAGTGTCACCGTCGAGATAGTAACCGTCCGCGCCGCCGTAAATGCTGTATGCAGACATATCGTCGCCTTTAGCACCGTTGGGGTTCAAATAAACCTTCGATGAACCGCTCATATAATAAATAGCTGTCTCGCCTTCACTACCCGAAACAATATAAAGGGGAGTACCGTTACCGAAAATCTGGGTGAATGAAGTTTCAACAGAAGGAGTTCTTGCTCCTTCTGCCGAAACCTTGAGCGTGCCCGCAAAAATAAGTACGCCAAGCACTACTGCAAGCACGACCGCAATACCTATAATTGATCTTAATGTTCTCTTTTTCATGATTTACTCCTTACAATAATATATACGTTTTTAAGACTTGGTTTGAAAATGTGAGTATCTATTCATTTTTCTTATTATGCTCACATAAGCATATTCCAAAAAGGTCTCCGCCATGCTTGAAATAGGGGCAATGCTCGCAGCTGTCCTCGCTCGATTTCCCCGAGTAGTACGGACACGCGACCTGCATCCTCGTCACGATGCGATGCCCTTCACCGTCGTGTTGCGGATTCCTATCAAGGTCGGGATACACGGGAACGGGGTCGTTATACCTTGAATGTCGGTCGGATTCTTCATAGTATCCATAATATATATTGAAGATTTTTCCGTGTACCTCAACCGTACGGAAGAGATCACCCTCAAGGTGTTTTTCGTTCATGGTATTCCTCCTTCCTTGAAGCTTTTGTTTACAGTAACATTCTAACATAAAGCTCCCGGATTTGTCACTATAAATAGAGGGGCGGTTTCCACAATCTTTATTGTGATTTTAAGGGTGAATTTCGCAATAAACTTTGCGTTTTCTACAAACGAAATCCACAATATGGCAAAAACGCGAAAACTCCTTACAAAATAAGGGATTTCGCGTTGTGCCGTTGTATATTTTCGTATAATTTCAGAAGATTTTTATTCGTTTTTGCGAACTTTCATTATTTTCAATTATTCGCAATTGCGAACTTTCAACAAAGATAAGGTGTTCGCAATTGCGAACACCTTGAAAATTCTTTAAACAATCTGCGACAACTCGTTCTCGGAGCAGCCCGCTTTATTGGCGATCTGCGTGATAAGAAATCTCACCATTGACTCCGACAAATAAAGCATATCTGCGATCTGTCGGGGCTTGAATCCGAACGCGCGAAGCTTTGCGATCTCATGCTCGCGAGGAGTAAGATTGGTCGCGATCTGTCTGTTTCTCACCTGTCCGGAAAGCTTTGACCAACCAAGACGGTATCTTGCATAAAGGTCAAGCACCTCATGCTTTGCGTATTCATCAACGAGAGCGAGGCGTTCCTCAAGCAAGCCGTTAAAATGTCTTATATATTCGGTAAGAAGACCGTAAAGCTTATCGGGGAGTGCCAAAGCAATTGCCTTATCGATATGGGAGATAGCGCGATCCTTATCGCCCGCATTATAATATGCAACCGCGCAGGACATTCTAAGGAATATCTCGGGGATCAAGGTCTTATCTACGACCGCCTGAGTTATAAGCGGCTCAATAGTATTCGGAATAATTCGAATAAGCGCAATACCGCGAACACCCTCGACCTCCGTCTGACCCGACGCGATGTCAAATGCAGCCATATACAAATATTTAACGTAAAAAACCTTGGCGGCGGGATGGGCATCCGCAGGAAGCACCTCGAAATTTCCACGTGTAAACCAATCGGGGTAGTCCTTATTGTCGTAAATGGAGCTATCAATTATTGCGAGGGAAAGCGAGATTATTTCTCTTTCCTCCTTAGTTTCGCAAGGAGCTTCGCAAATATGCTTTTTCGCCTCGTTCCAGAGATTTATATCCCCCCTCCAGATCGCGCACTGTGCCAAAAGCATACCGCCGCCTAAAATTGCGTAAAATCCGGATTTTGTCTGGAGGAAAAATCTTGCCTTCTCGTACACCTTATCAATTTCACCACGTCTGTACGCTATCTGCGCGTCAAAAAGAGCTCGAGCTTCGGGACGGTTTATGAGCATTTCCGCGCATTCCTCCGCCCTTCCCGCTTCATTGTAAAGACTTGTCATATCAAGGAAAGGACTGCGGCGAGGCATAGGAAGCTTCTCTTCCTCTGTTCTTCTTGCATTCGGCAAAATGGCTCCTGCGGGAATCATATAAGATTTGCCGAATCTGTACGCGCCTTTTATTCTGTCCTGACTGCAAAGCACCTGAACACGGCGTGTACTTACACCCCATTTTTCCGCCGCCTGCTTTACTGTAATATACTCCATACCAACACTCCTATTCGTTATTGCGAATATTTATATTTTCATTATATTACTCTTTTATTCATTTGTCAACACGCCACAACAAAATAAAGAAAATTATTAAAAAATTTAAAAAATCAGCTAAATATGACAAAATATCTATTTTTTTATTGATTTGCAGAAAAAGTTGTGATATAATTTACTTGAACAAATTAAGAAAGGAGTCATAAACGTGGCTAAGAAACAAAACAACGAGCTTTTCTCCTCCATTCTTTACATCGTAGTAGGTGTGCTTCTCGCAGTATTCCCTGAAAATGCAGTAAGCTGGGCTATGA
This sequence comes from Eubacteriales bacterium, assembly GCA_045632305.1. Lineage (GTDB taxonomy): Bacteria > Bacillota > Clostridia > Oscillospirales > CAG-272 > SVTX01. The sequence continues at coordinate 22,834 of JAZQWL010000026.1, forward strand.
CGATCGCAGGTGTTCTCTTCATCGTTTCCGGTGTTCTCGACCTCATTAAGAAGAACTGGACAGGCGGCGCAGTAAGTCTCATCATCGGTATCGCAATTATCGCTCTTGGTTGGCTTATCGCAGGAATCGTTCTCATCGTTCTCGGTGTTCTTATCGCTATTAAGGGTGTTGTTGCTCTTATTAACGTTCTCAAGAAGGACCAGAAGAACGCTCTTGAAATAGTATTCCCTGTTCTCTCCGTAGTTCTCGGTATCGGTCTCGCATTCGGCGACTTGGAACACTTGATCCTCATCATCGCAGGCGTGCTTCTCGCAATCGACGGTGCAATCGGTCTTGTTGGAGCTCTCAAGAAGTAATTTACATTACAAAAAATATCCCTTGCCAATAGCGTGATGTCCTTAACGGACAAATCACGCTAAGTTATGATTGCCCTTACGGGCAAGTGATGAGTTATGATATGCTTCGCATAGTTATGATTGGCTACGCCAAGCTTAAGATTTGATGAGCAATCATATCATAACGTTTGCGTAGCAAACTCATAACGGCGAGTGAAAACGAGCCTCATAACTCTAAACTAAAACCAACAGAAAAAGAGCAGACATACAAGATTTATTCTTGTGTGTTTGCTCTTTCTGTTTGTATAGGGGTTTGGGCTTAGCCCATATTTGCGTTTGACTAGTCAAATGCGATGCTCGCACTTAGTCGCAATTTAAAATTCTCCGATAAGAGTATCACGCTATCGGCAAGGGATATTTTTTTATTATAAGATTTTTTCCATTACGGTTTTCTGCGGTAAAAATCCGCACTTTTCATAAAATTTGTACGCGCTCTCATTACACGACCAGACGTTGAGCGTTATATTATAACATCCGCTCACCCTCGCAAAATCATGCACAAAGGAATACAGCTCACTGCCGATGTGCTTCCCTCTCTCGGATTCATCAACGCAAAGGTCATCAATATACAGTGTCCTGATATCAGTCAGAATATTGTCATCATTATGCTGAACGAAAACACAAAAGACGTATCCGACAACTCGTTCATCTTCAAGAGCGACAAATATCGGACGCATTTCATCCTTCATTATTGCTTCAAGCTCATAGTCTGCATACTTTTTAGCCCCGCTCTTGAATATATCAGGTCTACCGCGGTGATGAATATCAAGCACCTGACGCAAAAGCTTATTTATTCCGTCGATATCTTTTTTCGCTGCTCTGCGAATTATCATTATACGTTACCGCCTTGAATTTATAGATATATTATAACGCAAATTATCAAAAATTTCAATATGTTACCGCAAGGTATTGCGAAAATTTCAACTTTGTGTTACAATTAATTATAAACTTATACGCGAGGTGTAACATGGCTTTTTTTGAAATGCAATATTATTCAACTTTGCTCGAAAGACATATCTCGGTGAACGTAATTATTCCCGACAGAGCAAAGAATCATCCCGATGAAAAATACAAGACCTTATATCTTTTCCACGGACTTGGCGACAACCACGCGGGTTGGGCAAGACAGACGTCTATTGAAAGATATGCGGAGGAATTCAACGTAGCGGTTATTATGCCCGCAGTTGAAAGAAGCTGGTACACCGACACGCTTGGCGGTATTCCCTACTTTTCCTTTGTTTGCGAGGAGCTTACTACCGTAATACCCAACTTTTTCAGAAACGTATCGACCGAGCGCGAAAACGTTATTGTCGGCGGTCTTTCGATGGGAGGATACGGAGCGGTAAAGGCGGCTTTAACGCATCCCGAAAAGTTTGGCGCGTGTATCGCTCTTTCCGCCTCCATGGACATTGCAAGCCCTCACAGAGAAAATCTTCTCACAGAATGGCGTGCGATATTCGACCGCGAGCTTGAAAGTGTTACGCATCTTCGCGGCACTCAGCATGATCTCTACGTTTTGGCAAGACAAGCTCACGATGAGGGCAAAAAATTCCCCAAAATGTTCATCTGGTGTGGCGAGAGCGACGATCTGCTCGATTCAAGCATAAGATTCCACAATCTTCTCGACGAGCTTTCTGTTCCCCACAACTTCAGCGTAAGCGAAGGAAATCACACCTGGAAATGGTGGGACAAACATATCGTTAGCGGACTTCACTACATTCTCAATTCAAACGATTAACACAAAAAAACGGAGAACCATCGGTTCTCCGTTTTTATTTTATTTCAAATGCGAAAATTCGCTCTGGTCTCCGAAATTGTAAACACCCATAAAGCTTGCGATCGTCTGACCGATCTGAATGTTTTCAACCGTTACACCACTGAAAAGCTCACTTCCGTCACCGTATGCGAAGATCGGCACGTCTGCGGATGTATGCTCTTCACTGTTATAGACAAACGCTCCACTCTCATCGGGCAGAATTCCGCCAGTTTCATGATCGGCGGTAATAAGCACGAACGTGTCGGGATTATAGAATGCGAATTCCATAAATCTTGCGATCGCCTGATTGAAGCGAAGCACCGCCTCAAACGTCTTTTCCATATCATTCTTATGGCTGTGCTTATCGATATGCGCCTCCTCGTACATAAGGAAGAAGCCGTCTTCATCCTGTGCCACCTTAGAGAGCGTATCGGAAATATGCTTTTCAACAATTCGGTTCATATTGTTGGCATTGTAATAATCGTAGCCACAATCTATTATCGTTCCGAAGTTCTGCGAAAGAGAAACCTGGTCCTCGACTATATCCTTAGAATCATCTCGGTCATAGGAATGAGCAGAAAACGTAGAAGGAGTAGCCCCCGTCTTGGACTCCGTCGACATAACCGCAGTTGCCTTTCCAAGAGACGCGGCAAGCTCGGTTATAGACTGAATATCATTTCCGTCTCTGTCAAGTCCGACGTATTCGTTATAGGTTTTTGTTCCACAGGATATTGCGGTACCACCCGCCGCGCTATCGGTTGTGCCAGAAAGCGAATCCGTACGGGAAAAGCCATGACTCGGAAGAAGATACCCGTAGAATAAGCTCTCCTTATCACTGTAATCGGTGCTATCGGTCATCTGCTCGAAAAGCAAAGTGTGGTTCACACCCATGCCGTCACCGATAAGGATAATATAATTCTTTGCCTCTCTGACGATGGGCTCGCGAACGGTAAGACCGTCATCAATTGTTATATTCTTACCCTCGGTAAAGCCGAAGGTATCCATAAAATAGTATGCAGCCGCAGCAATAATAAAGTAATCGCCCTCAAGAGCTATATTTCCGCCCTTTGCGAGCATGGAGAACTCAAGTCCCTCACACTCTGCATCAAGCTCTGCGGACAATTCTCTTGAAGTTTCACCGACAATTATTTCATGCACGCCGACTTCTGACGCATCGTCCACTACGGACAGCTCTGCTCCGCAACGCTCCATAATGCAGTTTTTGATATATTCTGCCGCGCGCTTATTATAGTCGAGGCCCTCCGCGTCATAAACGATAGTATAATCGGCGATGCTGACGCCATTGAGGGTAGCGGATATCTTTGTCTGCGGCTCCTCGGGAGATTCATCGTAATCCAGATCCAAATTATCGGATTCCGTTTCTAACGGCTTAAACGTACTCTCCACCTCGTTTTCCGTGTTCACGTTACACGCGACAAAGGAAAAAACAAGCGTCAGGATAAGAAATATTGAAATTATTTTTTTCATATTATCACCGTTTCAACTTTTAATCAAATAAATTGTGTATTTCAAAATCATCTTTGTCATCACTGTTATTGGGCTTTTCCGCCTTTTCTTTAATGTCCGCTCCGTCATGAATCACAAAGGAAAGGAAGATCAGCGCAACGCCAAGACCGACGTTAAGAGAAATATCGAAATCGGGATCTATACCGACGATTGCGTAAATCACAGAGCTTACTACGATCGCGCCAAGGGGCCATGCGAGAAGACGGATTCCGAGCGATTTCAACTCATCTGCTCCGCGATGCGTGAAGGGAGTTCCGTCCTTTAACTCATTTTCAAAATATCTCTTTGCATACATAAATACGATTCCTTCCGCAAAAGCGACAACGGCTTCCGCGATAAGGAGCATACCGATCTGGTAAGAGCTATAATCCATATCGGCATACGCAAAAGCGGAATTAATTATTTCTCTGAACTGCTCCACAGATGCAACAGCAAGCATTGTAACCGCGGAAAAAAGTATTAAGCCCGCGCTCACAAACATAAGCACCATAAGGACCTTTGTCACTATACGGGCTACGTTACAAAACTTCTGAACCATTTCACGTGATCTCATATATGTACCTCTTATTTCGTTATACTTGCGATCCTCGACATAACCTCGGAGATCTTTATTCCCTGCGGACAGAGGCGCTCGCAAGCGCGACAACCTATACATGTCGCAGGTGATTTTTCCTTGTCAAGCGCATAAAGGAAATCCTTATCCTGCGTCTTGAAATATTCGTTATAAGCCGCCATGATCATAGGAATATCAAGTCCGCGAGGACACTTATCAACACAGTAACGGCATGACGTACACGGAATCGCGCTTCTTGCGATCATTCTATCAACGATCTCCATAACTGCGGAAAATTCCTTGTCATTCAGGGGCTTTTCCTCACAGAAGGTCTTTACGTTTTCCTCGAGCTGAGCCATATTCGACATACCCGAAAGCGTCATGGTAACGGCGTCTATGCCCTGCAGAAATCTAAATGCCCATTCGGGAACGGTATGATCGGGGCGAAGCGCCTTGAGTGTTGCCTCGTCCTCTGCTTCAAGAGAAGCAAGTCTGCCGCCGCGCACGGGCTCCATTACCCAAACAGGAAGATTATATTTAGCTATAAGCTCAAGCTTTGCCTTCGCATCCTGAAGCTTATAGTCAAGATAGTTGAGCTGGATCTGACAGAATTCCATATCCTTGCCGTAGGCATCAAGAAATCTCTTCATAGTGTCAAGACTGCCGTGCGTAGAAAATCCAAGATGACGGATCCTGCCGTTTTCCTTCTGCTTCATAAGATAATCGAAAATGCCGTATTTCGGATCAAGATAGCCGTCGATATTATCCTCGCAAACGTTATGGAAAAGATAGAAATCGAAATATTCAACCTGGCATTTCTCGAGCTGACGCTCAAAAATTTCTTCAACCTTGGAAAGATTATCCTTCCCAAAGCCGGGGAATTTCGATGCAAGATAAAAGCTCTCACGGGGATAGTCCTTCAAAACCTCACCAATTGCAAGCTCGGAATTGCCCTTATGGTACATCCATGCTGTATCAAAATAGTTTACGCCAGAATCTATCGCGTATTTAACCATCTTTCTTGTGGTGTCCATATCAATTTTTGAATTATCTCCATCAAGAATCGGAAGACGCATAGTGCCAACGCCCAACGCTGACAGCTTTATATTCTGAAAGCTCTTATAAATCATAAATCTTCTCCTTTTTTGGTGTTAATTTAATTATATCACATCTGTTTGGATTTTGCAAGTGCGTTTCCTGACCTTGAAAGCATCACAATGGAAAGTGCACACGTGAGTGTCTCGGATGCCACAAACGCAAGCCACACGCCGACAATTCCCATAATGCTTGAGAAAAGCAGAGCGAAAAGAACTATCGCCACAACTCCGCGAATTATCGAAATTATCGCGCACTCGCGAGGTCTGTCAACCGCACCGAAGAATCCCGCAATTATAATATTTATGCATGCAAACAAAAATCCGATACTGTAAAGCTGAAGACCGACCGTGCCGTAAGCTTGAAGCTCCTCTGAGCCCTCACTATTAAATACGGAAACTATCGGAGAGGCAAACACACAACACAAGGACACGATCAAAACCGACACGACAGCTCCTATAAGCAAGGAATGACGAAGAACACATCTCTTGGCTTCACGCTCTCCTCTGCCCTCCGCCTCGCTCGCCATGGGCTGAAGCCCCTGCGCTATGCCATTGAACATAGCGATGCACACGATTGAAATATTTGCAATAACGCCATACGCCGCAACGCCTACGTTGCCCGCGACCGCAAGCAGAATGAAATTAAACACAAGCCCCGTAACACCGCTCGCAACCTCGCCGACAAATCCCGAAATTCCAAGAATACAGGAAAGATAGAGACGTCTGAAGGACGGCCATTTCCATTCGAATTTAATGGTATTGCTCTTTGAAAAATAATGCGCCATACAAATGATTATACTAACGATCGGAGAAATACCCGTCGCAAGCGCCGCACCGAACATTCCGAGCTTCATCGGGAACATGAATATATAGTCGAAAATGATATTAAATAAGCTGCTGATAAGGGTGGCCGCCATAGCAATTTTAGGCGAGCCGTCGTTTCGCACGAACGAGCTTACGGTATTGTTCAAAATAAAGAACGGAGCAAAGCACATAGCGGTACGAAGATACGTCGTGCCAACCTCAAGGATGGACGCGTCCGCGCCAAGCAATGCGAGTATTTTTTCGGGAATTATAAGTCCGCACAAGACAAATGGCAGACTCACCAATATCGAAAAGAAAATCGCGTTTGAGAAATATCGGTCTGCGTCTTCTCCGCCCGATGCCTTAATTATCGCGTATCTTGTTGCCGAGCCCGTTCCGATCATTGCCGCTAAGGCGAAAACCGCGCAGTACAACGGCAGGATAAGATTGAGCGCGCATATTCCGTCCGCACCGCCCACAACGGAAATAAAGAAGGTGTCCACTAAAATATACAGCGACACGCCCGTCATGGCAAGGATGCTCGGGAAAATATATTTTCGTAATCTTTTTTCTATCATACTACCTTTAAAAATCTCCTTAAAACGCCCCGAGAAAAGGTCGGGGCGTCTGTTTTATACTTTAATTCTTACCCATTTTCCGCGCTTGAAGCGAATACTTGAAAGAATAAATCTCATCACCTGGTCGGCAAGAATACCGTACCATATTCCGTTGATGCCAAGTCCGAGTGTGTATCCGCAAAAATATGCCACAACCGTTCTTACTATCGTAACCGAAATCGTTGAGCAGATCGCGGTGTAAAGGGTATCTCCCGCGCCTCGCAGCGCGCCGTTATAAATTATCTGTATTATCTGGAAGAGCACGACGAAGATCATTATATATACAAGATCAACGCCTATATCAACGATATGGGGCTCATCCTCAAAGAAGAGTGTCATTATCCATCTTCCGCCCGCCATAAACAAGATCGCAACCATCACGGAAATGACGCTGCCTATCGCCTGACATGCCGCGCCGTAGGTCTTTGCCTTGTCGGGGTTCTTCTCTCCCAAACTCTTACCGATAAGCGCTACCGCCGCATGCTGAAGTCCCTCGCCAAATGCAAACGAAAGGGTAAGAACGTTCATCGCCGCCTGATGCGCCGCCATTGCCGCATTGCCCTGCTTTGCCACCATGATAGCGGTTGCAAGGAAACCGATTCGCAAAAGGATCTGCTCGATAAAAATACTGTACGCAAATTTCAAAAGCACCTTGAATGCGGAAAACGCAGGTCTGATCTTTTCGCGTATAATATACTGAACGCTTAAGAATCTGTCCTTTTTGCAAACGGAAATAATACTCATGACGGAGCTTACCGCCGTACCGAGCACAGTCGCGATAGCCGCGCCCTTAATTCCGAGCGCGGGGAAACCAAAGTGTCCGCCGATAAGGAGGTAGTTGAATATTACGTTGACGGTATTTGATGTGATATTCGTGTACATGGTGATCTTCGTATTGCCCGCGCCCCTTTGCGCCGAGTTTACAACTACCTGTATACAGTTAAATATCATACCGCCCATGATTATTTTGAAATACTCGACCGCGGGCTCGTGATTAACTCCCGCCTCCGAGCCGCAAAGACGAATTATGGGATCTGCAAACGATACCATCACCGCGCTGATCAAAATCGATGCAAAAACAACGAAAGTAAATGAGGTTACAAGAGTTCTGTTTGCATCGTCGCGACGCTTCTCACCGTTTCTGCGAGCAATCACCGCGCTTGTGGCAACACTTATCGCGATGAACATCGCAAGTCCGATAAATTTCGGCTGAGTAGTGAGTCCCACCGCCGCTACGTATTCGGAGCCAAGCTCACTTACCATAAGTGAGTCAAGAAGTCCCGCCATCGCCATAAACAGAGTCTCAACTATCGCAGGCCACGCGATGCGAAGCGTTTCTTTTACAATTTCTTTATTGAATGGGAAAAGCTTACGAAAAAGCTTCCTCATAAAAAATCACTTCCTATACTATAATAGATATAAACATACATTTATTATATAACTTTTTAACGCATTTTTCAAGGTTTTTTCCAAATATTCTTCAATACGTCGACAAAATCATTCAAATTTTGTTTGACAAACACATTATATTTATGTTACAATAAGCTAACACAAAAAGGAAGGAGGAGAATAATGAAAAAGAAAGCCATAATTATCTCTATTTTCATAATACTTACACTGTGCGTCGGATTTATTTTCAGCAATTCACTCAAAAACGGAGCGGAAAGCACGTCGCAGAGCGGAGCGGTAAAGGAGATCGTCGACGATGCGCTCGCGTTTTTACATATTGATATTGAAATAAGCGAGCAAAATATTCGCACCCTCGCTCATTTTGCGGAATTCTTTGCGTTATCATTAATTCTGACAGCCACCGCCTTGATCCTCTTCCCCTTTGATTTTAATAATCTCTTTACGAAAAAACTTATAATTTACTTTTTGCCGATTATCATCTCAACCCTCATCGCGTTTATCGACGAATTCATTCAGCTCTTCTCCCCCGGTCGCGCATGCGATATAATGGACGTTCTTGTGGATTTTTCGGGCGCTGCTGTGGCAAACCTCATAATAATGGGAATCGTATTTATCATATATGCTGTAAAGCGTAAAAAAAGCAAGGATTAGCTCCTTGCTTTTTCTTTTTATTCAATTACCTCTAAAAGCAAAATCTTTCTATCAAACGCACCGCGCTCATCTGCCTTCTTGACTCTTGTCGCTTCAAGCTCGTCAACTGTATAGCCCCTTGCCTTTGCGGCGGCATAGATGACCTCAATCAAGTCCGCAAGCTCCTCAAGATTCTTATCGGTATGATATTCCGCAAGCTCCTCGTCAAGCTTTTGGTCGATCATTTCAAGATATTGTTCATCCGACAAAATTTCGGTTATACAGGTTTTTCCCTTGCTCTCAATTATCTCGGGGATTCTGTCGCGTACAAGCTTATAATACTTCATAATTTCACCATCTTTCAAAATGAACCTTGTTTTCGTCGTAAAGATCACGCTCTGGAAATGCATTATTCTTCGGATAGCCGAAAGCGATAATGGAATGAGGAACAATATGCTCGGGCAGATCAAATATTTCGCTCTGCGCCTTGATTTTATTTTCCTGAGGAAATGTACCAAGCCAAACCGAGCCGATGCCCATATCGTGCGCCGCCAAAATCATATTCTGACAGGCAATGGACGCATCAACCGCCCAATAATCGGGCGCGCCCGAATACGCCTTCTGAAGATTTCCGCAAACGAGGATTCCGAGAGTTGCGCTCTTGAGCGGATTTGCAGCGCGGCCGTTGCCCTCTGCCATCTCGAGGAGCTTTTCTTTATCGGTTACAACTATAAATTCCCACGGTCTTGCGTTTACGGCGCTTGGGCCACTCATTGCGGCGGACAAAATTGCGCGGATCTTCTCGGGCTCAACCGCCTTTTGTTCAAACTCTCTTGTGCTCTTTCTGGTTGCTAATGCCTTTAAGGTTTCCATAACGCTCTCCTTACATATCAATTTCAATTCCGACAGGACAGTGGTCACTGCCCATAATTTCGTTTAATATAAAGCTATCTCGCACGTTGCCCATAATTCTGTTCGAAACGAGGAAGTAGTCGATACGCCAGCCCGCGTTCTTCTCGCGTGCCTTGAACATATAGCTCCACCACGAATATTTCACAGTGTCGGGGTAAAGTGTGCGGAAGGTATCCGAAAAGCCCGCCGACAAAAGCTCGGAAAACTTTTCTCTTTCCGCGTCCGAAAAGCCCGCGCTCATACGGTTGCTCTGCGGATTTTTAAGGTCGATCTCATTGTGTGCTACATTAAGATCGCCGCAAACTATCACCGGCTTGATCTTATCGAGCGAAACAAGATATTCCCTAACATCGTTCTCCCATTCCATGCGATAATCAAGGCGCGCAAGCTCGCGCTGGGAATTCGGCACGTAAAAATTCACAAGGAAAAAATCCTCATATTCAAGGGTTATAGCGCGTCCTTCTTGATCGTGCTGCTCAATTCCGATACCGTAACGAACGGAGATCGGCTCGCGCTTTGCGAAAATCGCAGTTCCCGAGTATCCCTTCTTCTCGGCATAATTATAAAATGAATAATAACCGTCAGGGGCAAAATCCGTCTGTCCCTCCTGCATTTTAGTTTCCTGCAAGCAGAAAAAGTCCGCGTCCTGAGACGCAAAGAACTCGTCAAAGCCCTTCGTTCTGCAAGCCCTGAAGCCATTCACGTTAAAAGAAATAAATTTCATATCTACCTCAAATCAATTTTAAATATTCACACACGTCAAAATCCTCGATCACAGAATCCTTTTTAAGATAAAGAGGGTGATGCGGATGTCCCTTGACCGATTTTTTGCCCGCGGTGTACCATTTTGCGCCATAATCCTCACCAATGGAGATCATATCCGCTATGCAATCTTTAAGATAAGCACGCTTTTCAATTATCGCGCCCCATGCCGCCCAGATACACGGAGCTTCCTCGCATCTTTCCAAAATATATTCAAACGCCTTCATGTTTTCCTTATGTAACACAAGATTAAGCTCCCTGTCCATGTCGTCGGGATTGGTCGCTCTCTGCGCGTAAACGTTGAACATAATAAAGGAATCAAAGCCGTTATGCTTTGCAATTCTATCTACGGATTTAAGCGTATTATCAAGGTTGTCGGGCTCGGCGGTCGAGGGGTTTATTCCTATCGTTATTAAAGGATTTTTGCCCACAGTTCCAAGGATATATCTGTATTCCGAATAAAAATCGGGTATGTAAAGCCACTTTTTTCTATCGTACACGGCACTGCCGTCGCGATGCTCTCTTGCATCATCGAAGGTCAATATTTCAATTTCCTGCGTTTTAGCTGAAGGTATATGCATATTCGTCTCCAAACGTCGTTTTTTCAATTATACCACAAAGTACGAATAATGTCAATTTATATGAAAATGTTTATAAATTTCTATTGCGAAAACTGAGGTAATATGTTATAATTATAATAGATAAATTTGTACCAACAAGGAGTTTAGATTATGACCGTTGTTGAAAGATTTTTAAAATACGTTTCATTCCCCACAATGTCGGATGAGTTGTCCGAAACAGTTCCAAGCTCAAAAAAGCAGCTTGAATTTTCAAAATATCTCAAGGAAGAGCTGATCAATATCGGACTTTCCGACGTTGAGCTTGACGATATGGGATATCTTTATGCTACACTTCCCTCAAACTCTGAAAAGAGCAAGGTAACGGTTGGACTTATCGCGCACGTAGACACCTCCGACGCATGCGCGGATTCCCCTATAAACCCGAAAATCGTAAGATACACGGGCAAGGATATTTGCCTTAATGAGGAGCTTGGCATTTTCCTCAAGAAGAAGGAATACCCCTCCCTTACAAGATACACCGATCAGGAGCTTATCGTAACCGACGGCACAACCCTTCTCGGCGCTGACGACAAGGCGGGCGTATGCGCGATCGTCTCCGCACTTGAGCGCGTGATAAAGAGCGGCGAGCCCCACGGTGAAATCAAAATCTGCTTTACTCCCGACGAGGAGATCGGCCGCGGCGCAGATCACTTCGACGTAGAAAAGTTTAACGCTGACTACGGATACACAGTTGACGGCGGCGGACTTGGTGAAATAGAATACGAAAACTTCAACGGCGCTTCGGCAGAAATCAAGTTTAACGGTGTTTCCATTCACCCCGGCTCTGCCAAGAACAAGATGAAGAACGCCCAGCTCATCGCTATGGAATTCAATTCCTATATTCCCACAGGTCAGACACCTGCAGACACCGAGGGCTACGAGGGCTTCTTCCACTTAACTAATATGGAGGGTACTTGTGAGGAAGCAACGCTCCACTATATTATCCGCGACCACGATCGCACAAAATTTGAGGAAAAGAAGCGCATTCTTGAATATAACGCAAAACTCATCAACAAGAAATACGGCAAGGATACCTGCGTATGTCAGATCCGCGACTCCTACTACAATATGAAGGAGATCATCGAGGAGCATATGTACATTATCGTTCGCGCCATCGCGGCAATGGACGAGGTTGGTGTCAAGCCCGAGATCATCCCCATTCGCGGCGGAACTGACGGCGCTCGTCTCTCGTTTATGGGACTTCCCTGCCCGAACATCTGCACGGGCGGTGAAAACTTCCACTCACGCTTCGAATATCTCCCCGTCGAGTCCCTTATCAAGGTGGTTGATATTGTGGAAAGAATCATTTTAAATACTGCTGATCTGGAGAAGTAATATGCCGAAATTATATTTTAAATACGGAGCTATGGGCTCATCAAAAACCGCAAACGCGCTTATCACAAAATTCAATTATGAGGAACGCGGAATGCGTGTATGGCTCATCAAGCCCGCAATCGACACCCGCGACGGAAATGCCACCGTAAGATCACGCATAGGTCTTTCTCAGGAAGCGTTCGTCGTATCCCCCGAATGCGATATTTACAGTGAATTCAAGGAAAACCACGCGGATTGCCACGCGGTGATCGCAGACGAATGTCAGTTCTTGACGTCCGCTCAGGTCGATCAGCTTCGACGCATCGTCGACACGCTTGAAATACCCGTGCTTTGCTTCGGTCTTCGCACGGACTTCCTCACCCACCTCTTTGAGGGCAGTCGCCGTCTTTTCGAGGTTGCAGACTCGGTTTCCGAGATCAAGACGATATGCTCCTGCGGAAACAAAGCTATCGTTAACTCGAGAATTGACGGTAACGGCAAGGTCGTGACAGAAGGCGGACAGATACTTATCGGCGGCAACGATTCCTACGTTGCTATGTGCCACGCCTGCTGGAAAAAAGCTATTGAAAACAATTAATAATCATATACCCCGAAAGGAAAACAAAATTATGGACATCAAAGAAATTTTAAAAACAGTTGACCACACGCTTCTTGACAGATGTGCGACTTGGGAACAGATAAAGGTAATTCTCGACGACGGAATCAAGTACGGCACTGCCTCTGCTTGCATTCCCGCATCCTACGTCAAAGCGGCTAAGGAATACGTAGACGGCAAGCTCGCTATCTGCACGGTTATCGGCTTCCCCAACGGTTATTCCACAACGGCTACAAAGGTTTTCGAATGCCAGGACGCGCTCAACAACGGCGCTGACGAGATCGACACGGTTATCAATATCTGCGATCTCAAGAATAAGAACTACGACGCAATTCTCGACGAGCTTCGCGCTCTCAAGGAGGTTTGCGGCGACAAGATCCTCAAGGTTATTATCGAAACATGCCTTCTTACAGACGAAGAGAAGATCAAGATGTGCGAGATCGTAACAGAGAGCGGCGCGGACTTTATCAAGACAAGCACGGGCTTCTCCACTGCGGGCGCAACCTTCCACGACGTTGAGCTTTTCGCAAAGCACGTAGGCAAGAACGTTAAGATCAAGGCAGCGGGCGGTATCTCCTCCATTGCGGATGCCGAGGAATTTATCCGTCTTGGCGCAGACCGTCTCGGTACAAGCCGAATCGTTAAGATCGTAAAGAACGAGCAGGGCTTCGGTTACTGATATGAAGAAAGCAAAAAGAGTATTTCTGACTGTTCTCGACTCCTTTGGAATTGGCTATGAGCCCGACGCTCACCTCTTCGGTGACGTTGGAGCAAATACACTCCGCAGTATTTCAAAGGCAGAAAATTTCAGTATTCCCAATCTCATCAAGCTCGGTCTTGGCAATATCGACGGCGTTGACAGTATAAGCAAGTGCGACGCCCCCATGGGCTCTTACGCGCGTCTTCGTGAAATAAGCATGGGTAAGGACACAACGGTCGGTCACTGGGAGCTTATGGGCGTCGTTTCCGAGCGTCCTCTCCCCACCTATCCCGACGGATTTCCCGCAGAGGTTCTTAACAAATTCACAGAGGCGACAGGCAGAGGCGTGCTTTGTAATAAGCCCTACTCCGGCACTGACGTTATCCGTGACTACGGCAAGCAGCACGTAGAAACAGGCGACCTTATAGTGTACACGTCCGCAGACAGTGTATTCCAGATTGCGGCGCACGAGGACGTAGTTCCTCTCGAGGATCTCTATAGATATTGCAAGATCGCAAGAGAAATTCTCGTTGGCAAGCACGGCGTCGGTCGAGTAATCGCTCGTCCCTTCGTTACTGCCCCCGACGGAAGCTTCAAGAGATCAGCCAACCGTCACGACTTCTCTCTTGTTCCCCCAAAGAAGACAGCTCTTGCGGCTATCAAGGAAGCGGGACTTGACGTAATCGCAATCGGCAAGATTACAGACATCTTTGCAGGCGACGGCATTACTGAAACTATTTTCACACACGGAAACACCGAGGGAATTGCCGTAACTCTTGAAATCGCAAAGCGCGATTTTAACGGCTTCTGCTTTACAAATCTCGTTGATTTCGATATGCTCTACGGTCACAGACAGGACGTTGTGGGCTATGCAAACGCGATGATGGAATTCGACGCTTCTCTCCCCGCGCTTATGAACGAGATGAGCGAAGACGACGTGCTTATCATCACCGCAGACCACGGCTGCGACCCCGACGACAATCACACCGACCACACACGTGAGTACATTCCCTTCTTGGTTTATAGAAAGGGCGAAAACAGTGTAAACTTCGGCACACTCGACGGATTTGCTCACGCGGGCAAATTTGTTTGCGACGCGCTCGGCGTTGACTACGACGCAGATGTTGAAAGCTTGTTTGCAAAAATATAAAATAATAACGGTTGTGTAGAAATACACAACCGTTTTTTTGTTTTCTTGTAGGTACAGGCGTTCACAACTGTCCGTTTAATATAAAGCAAAAGCACACACCCGAGGGTGTGTGCTTTTTTATGAATAATAAATTATGCGAAGTAAACTGTAATAGAGAATACGTAAATTCTCTCAGTTGTAGCAAATTCAAGCTTACCTGTAGGTGTTGCAAGTTCAAATGTAAGATCACCCTTAGCGCCCTGAGGAGCAATCTGCTGTGCAGAACCGTTTATAGAAAGCTTGTTAGATTTAGAGGCTGTCCAGTTCTGGCAATTAACAACAACCTTTGCAACCTTCTTATCACCAAAGTCGATAGTGAACTTAGCCGCGCCGGAGGACTTACCAAGCTTAAGGAAAGTCTTACCGGAAGTGATGTCACCACCGGATGTGTTACCGGAATAAACATAAGTTACTGTAGAACCTGTTGTGAATGTTTCGTCACCGGAATAGCAGTTCTGCAAGATAGAATTCAAGCCGGACTGTGTCAACGCTGTTGAAGAAGCGGCTGTTGTATTCTTGGAGAAATCAAATACCTGTACGTTTTCAACAGCTTCACCACCGCCAACAGTTGTTTCTTCTTCTGTTGTTGTTTCTTCAGTTGTAGGAGCTTCTGTTGTTGTTTCTTCCTC
>JAZQWL010000027.1:0-5159 GCA_045632305.1 Eubacteriales bacterium
TCGGTACGTCTCCTAACCCCCTTATCAAGTCCACAACGGCAGGTCTTGAGGTTAACCGTCACGGCGGTATCATCGTAAACGAAGATGGTCTTACATCCAGAGAAAACGTTTACGCAGGTGGTGACGTTGTTACAGGCGCGGCTACAGTTATCTCCGCTATGGGCGCAGGTAAGACAGCTGCCAAGGCAATCGACGAGGCGCTTTCCAAGTAATTTGATATTACATAAATTGAGGTCCGAGAAATCGGGCCTCTTTTTTGTTGGGGTATTGATTTATTTTGTCAAAAGTGGTAATATATAAATAGAAAGAAATTATCAAAGGGGGAAGCGCATGCCGTTACAGATAATAAGACAGGACATAACGAAAATGCGTGTCGACGCGATCGTTAATACGACCAATGAAGAAATGGTCGGTTACAGTGGCGTGGATCTTGCAATACATACTCTGGCGGGAGAAGAGCTTGAGAAGGAATGCGAAAAGCTTTATCCGTTAGGTCTTGGAGAAGCAAAAATTTCGGGAGCGTATAATCTTCCATGCAAGTATATTATCCATACCTCGGGCCCCGTTTGGTACGGAGGCGCGTACGGTGAGGTGGACGCTTTGCGCTCCTGCTATCTTGAATCATTAAAGAGAGCGGTTGAATATAAATGTAAAACGGTTGCTTTTCCGCTTATCAGCGCGGGAGTGTATCGATTTCCAAAGGATCAGGTGTTGAAATTTGCCATTCAGACTATAACCGAGTTTTTGTTTGAGCATGAGTTGACAGTATATATCTGCGTTTACGATAAGGAATCATATTCATTCAGCCAAAAGCTGTTTCAGGATATTCAGGCGTTTATTGACGATGAATACGTTGCCGAGCGCGACGAGGAATATTATTTTGATTATGACGCAGATGATGCTGAGGAATATGATGTTGATTACGACGATATTTATTATGTCAGTGAAGCGCCCGACGAGTATGAGGAGCGGGACGATTCCGAGCAGTATTTTTCGGAGTGCGCCCGTCCGTCGCGTATTTTCGCGTCCGAGATTCTCGAAAAGTCGATAAAATCAGAGACTGCCCCAAGCCGATCTCTGCGAGATTTCTTGAATGAGAAGGACATTTCCTTCAGGGAAATGCTCTTTGAGCTTATAGATAAGAGCGGTATGACCGACGTCGAGTGCTATAAGAGGGCAAACGTGGATAAGCGCGTCTTTTCAAAGATCAAGAGCAACAAGGATTACCGCCCGTCAAAGCAGACCGCGGTGGCGTTTGCGATTTCCCTGAAGCTCGACCTTAACGCTACGCAGGAGCTTTTGGCAACGGCGGGAATGACGCTGTCGAGAAGCTCAACGTTTGATAAGATCGTTCTTTATTTTATTCAAGCTGGAAATTACGATATTTTTGAGATCAATGAAGCGCTTTTCGAATTCGATCAGAAATTGTTAGGAGTTTAAATTATGTTGAAATTTATATGCTACCCCAAATGTACAACGTGCCAGAAGGCAAAAAAGTGGCTCGACGATAACAAAATCGAGTATGAGATGCGAGATATCAAGCTCGATAAACCTACGCTTGATGAGCTTACTTGTTGGTACCGTGAGAGCGGACTGCCGCTCAAAAAATTCTTTAATACGAGCGGTCTTCTTTATAAATCAATGGATCTGAAGAATAAAATTCCGCAAATGTCTGATGACGAAATGCTCGAGCTTCTTGCAACCGACGGTATGCTCGTAAAGCGTCCTCTGCTTGTTGGCGACGATCTTGTTCTTGTCGGATTCAAGGAAGCAGAGTGGGATCGAGCAAAATAAAAGTCCCCCGACGGGCGACCAATTTTAAAAGTAAATAGAGTATAATGTGGTTGTAAGGCAGGGATGCCGACAACCACATTTGTTTTTAGGAGGATTTTAATATGGCAGAAAAGTACATTAAGTCTTGTGGAGGAATAAAGATTCCGAACGGCATAACAGAACTCGTATTTATTATTGACAGAAGCGGATCGATGTCGGGCTTTGAGGCAGACACTATCGGCGGATTTAATTCGATGATCGAGAGCCAGCGGGAGAAGGAAGGGGTGGTTTACGTTTCTACAGTGCTTTTCGATAACGAAAGTGAGGTAATTCACGACCGTGTGAATATTAATGACATCAAGCCGATGAGCCGTAGCGATTATCGGGTAGGCGGTTGCACCGCGCTTCTTGACGCCATCGGCGGCGCGATTCATCATATTGGGAACGTACATAAATATGCGAGAGCGGAGGATGTGCCCGAGCATACTGTGTTTGTCATCACTACCGATGGTATGGAAAACGCCAGCTGCCGCTATTCCGCCGCGGAAATAAAGCGTAAAATTAAGCGACAGAGTGAAAAATACGGCTGGGAATTCATTTTCCTTGCTGCAAATATCGACGCTGTCGAAACCGCGGAAAGCATCGGTATTCGAAGGGAGCGCGCGGCGAATTACAGACAGAACAGTGACGGATATGAAAAGTGTTATTGCGCGGTTGATAATTTTGTTTCGATGGTTCGCGACGAGTCCATGAGAGAATGCGACGACGGTTGGAAGGAAGTGCTTGAGGAGGAAAATTATGAAAAATAATATTAAGATTGCATACGCCGAGCCCGAAGATTATTTTCCCGAGGAAACAAGGAGAAAATATAAGCTTGGCGAGTTTGCAGAGCCGACGTCTGAATACCTTATTAAATCAGTAATGCTCGGTCACGCGGTAGGCGACGCGCTTGGCGTTCCTGTGGAATTTTGCGACAGGGAAGAGCTTGATAGAGATCCCGTCAAGGATATGCGGGGCTTCGGTACTTACGACGTGCCCGCGGGTACGTGGAGTGATGACACGAGCATGTCTCTAGCCGCTTTGCGCGCCTTGACCGATGAAGATTGGAACTGCGACTCTGTAATGAATAATTTTGTCAAGTGGATCGAAAACGGTGAATTTACCGCTACGGGAGAGGCATTTGACGTGGGCGGTACGTGTCTTCGCGCTATTAAAAAATACGTGCAGGGTAACACCCCTGCGAGAGAATGTGGCGGCACGGATGAGGGATCGAACGGCAATGGGTCGCTTATGAGGATTCATCCGTTCGTGCTTTACGGAAGCTTTGCCATGAAGCCGCACACGGATGAATATTTCCCATATTGGATGGCGCTTATCGGCACTGCGTCGGCGCTTACTCACGCGCACGAGCGGTCAAAAATGGCGTGCTATATTTACGGCTTTTGCCTGAGCTTTCTTTTGCGTGAGCAAACGAAGAGTGCGCTTATAAAAGGACTCGAATTTGCCCGCGGTGAACTTGATTTTTTGCCTGAATTTGAGCATTACAGCCGTATTTTTGAGCCGAATTTCGCGTCACTTCCGCGGAAGGAGATCAAAAGCTCGGGATACGTTGTGGATACGCTTGAAGCAGCGCTTTGGTGCGTGCTTACTACCGATAATTACCGCGACTGCGTGCTTTATGCGGTCAATCTCGGCGAGGATACCGATACCGTCGCGGCGGTCGCGGGCGGTCTTGCAGGCGCGCTTTACGGGTACGACACAATCCCCGACGAATGGCTCGACACTATTGCGTGCCGCCAATATATTGAAGGACTTTCCGGGGTCGCGGCAACCATCTGGCATCAAATGAAAAAGGAAGATTGATTCAATAAGAAGGTGTAATTGGATTTGTTTGTAACAAGGTTAATGCGCCGCTTTTCTAATTTTATGTAACTTGACCCCGATATCAACATTTGATGCGGAGCACTATAAACAACTCTAACTTGCGGCCTCTATTACCCCAACTGATTGATATATCTTTTTCTAGCCGTTTTTGCTTTTTTTAGCCCTTTCTGCTACGCAAAAACGGCTTTTTCATACTCTCGTGACATCTTGTCTCCGTGTACTCCGGTTCTGTTTATGGTCAAAGATGTGGTCAAATCCGAGCACCGAATGATTGATATGTGGTCATCAGTTTGGGGTGGTAGAAGCGCTCGAAATTTGATCCGCTGGCAGAGAATGATTGTATCGAGAACAGAGAAGGAACACGCCAACCAACACATGTGGTCAACCATCTGAAAAGAGATGATAAACATGTGGTCAGAAAAATCAAGCTGCCAAGAGCAGGGAATACCTTCATCATTCTTCTGCAGTTGTAGTATTGTAACTTAGAAAAACGTATTTGTCAAGCACTAATTAAAAATTCATCACTCTTGCGAATTGTATTGAAACATTCACAAATTTGTGGTAAAATATTTGTATCAATACTATGGAGAAAATCATGTTAGAAAATATAGTGCAAACAGAAAAAGAATCAGCTGAATTTGAAAAATATAAAGCGTTAAAAGGAGAGTATCTATACAAACAAGTATCAGATATTCTTTTTGAACTTGACGGGAAGCCGGTAAGTTATTCGGATATTAGCAGCATAATTAGGTATGATAAAAACTTGAGAGATACATTGTTCATATACTTAGCAACTTTTGAGGAGTTGTTAAGGGCTGAACTTTTTAGAAAATATGATGTGGTTTCTGCCGATCATATTTATCGGTTTTCGGAAGGATGCCAAAAGCTTAAAAACGATATCAGAATCAAAAATTCAAACGATAGTTCGAATCTGTATTTTTGCTTTGAATTAGAGCTCGGTCCTATGATTGAATTGTTGGATCATCTTAGGATTTACAGCAGTGAAGCAATTTCTGAATTTAAAGAAATTAAAGTTCTGCGCAACCATGTAATGCATCATAATGTGCTGACAATCGGAAGAGCAAAAACTGTTTCGGCTTTTCGCGACAATTTTGCGTCACTACAAAGTCAGATCCGCATGTTGAAAGACAATCTTCCGAATGAATATCAATTAGGCTTCATAGATGATATTAACAAGCTTCCTTGCAAAAGAAAAGAGTTTAAAATATTATTGGAGAAATGACCATGGAATATGTAAGCAAAAAAGAAGTTAAGCCTTGGCGTGCGATGTTCCATAAATGGATGAAAAATATTCGCCCAAAGGTGAAAGAAAAAGGGATAACTTTTACTTATCGCTTGGTAGGAAGCGCAAAAAGGAATCTTGTAATAAGGCACCACAATCAAGGCTTCGATTGCGATTATCAGGTTTTTATTCAAAGAAATAACGACAACCTATCCCCCAAAGATATAAAATTTCTTTTTAAATCAGTAATAGACGAGGT
>JAZQWL010000028.1:0-20784 GCA_045632305.1 Eubacteriales bacterium
TTTAGCTTAGAGTTATGAGGCTCGCTTTGCTCACCGTTATGAGTTTGATACGCAAACGTTATGATATGATTGCCCATCAATTTTTAAACTTGGCGAAGCCAATCATAACAATGCGTAGCATTTCTAAACTGATAACTTGCCCGCAAGGGCAATCATAACTTAGCGTGATTTGTCCGCTTGGGACATCACGCTAAGCGAAAGGTGTTTTATTTTTATGCGTTTGCCGCCGCTACAACGTCAACGCCCGTATTACAAACGTTTTCTATAATTACGTCACCGACAGAAATTCTGCCTTCGGGACGAACGGAGTTTATTTCCTTCATTACCTCAAAAACAAGCTCCTTAGGAACAACGCTTGCAGTCTTTACGGGAACGATTCTCCCGTCGTCGCATCTTACTGTGGAAGTCACCGTTCTCATAGGATGCGTGCATTCGTTCTCGGCGTAAGTGATACCTCTCTTACATCCGTTACCCGAAATGCTCTTAATACTCTTATCCTCATTGAATTCCACGGTCAGGTTACAGCCGCGGGGACAAACGATACAAGTAAGCTCTCTTTTCATCATTTCGCATCCTCCAACGTAACTCTTATTTTGCCGCTCTCAACGGAATTTATCATTTCTGCAGTCAGCTTCACGGTTTCCATTTCACCCGGAGCAAGCTTCAGCTTCTTCTTTGAGAGAAGCACGCGCTCACCGTCATAAACTACAATTTTCTTATCTCTGAATACGTCGGCAACTCGGAAATAAATATCCGTATCCTTCGCCTCGGATATCTTCTGGGGAACTGTATATCTGACGCCACTGCAAGCGGAAACTTCGATATTAACGTCCTTTTTGGACTCTCCTCTGATATATTCAGCAGCAGCCTTGCCCGCGATCACGGATTCCTCGGAAACGTAGTCAACAAGATCGTGTACGTGAAGCACGTTACCGCAAGCGAAAACACCCTCGATTTCAGTTTCTCTGTTGCCGTCAACAACAGCTCCTCCCGTAACTCTGTCAAGGGAGATTCCCGCACTCTTTGTAAGCTCGTTTTCGGGAATAAGTCCGCAGGACAAAAGAAGTGTATCGCAGGGAATGTGTTCTTCGCTTCCCTCAATAGGTCTGCGGTTTTCGTCAACCTTGGCAATTACGACGCCGCAAAGTCTGTCTTTACCCTTAATATCAACCACTGTATGGGAGAGCTTCAAGGGAATGTTAAAGTCATTGAGGCACTGCTCGATATTTCTCGCAAGACCGCCCGAATAAGGCATAAGCTCGCAAACCGCCTTTACGACGGCACCCTCAAGCGTCATTCTTCTAGCCATAATAAGACCGATATCACCCGAGCCGAGAATTACTACCTCGCGACCGGGCATATAGCCCTTCATGTTAACAAACTTCTGAGCAGTTCCCGCAGTATAAATGCCCGCAGGTCTTGCGCCCGCAATATTGAGCGCGCCCTTGGGTCGCTCACGGCAACCCATCGCCAGAATAACCGCCTTTGCATCTACAAAGAAAATACCCTTTTCCTTGTTCATAGCAGTAACACGCTTATTCTTATCAATATCTACAACCATAGTGTCGAGCATGAAGGGAATCTCAAGCTCGCGCACCATCTTTTCATATCTGTAAGCATACTCGGGGCCGGTCAGCTCCTCACCGAATCTGTGAAGACCGAAGCCGTTATGTATGCACTGACGCAAAATTCCGCCGAGAGAATCGTCACGCTCGATAATAAGGATATTCTCAACACCCTCCTTATGAGCCGCAACCGCCGCGGACATGCCCGCAGGTCCACCACCGACAATAACGAGATCGGTCTTTATAATTTCTGCCATTATTTTAAACCTCCTTCGTCTTTCCGATATTTATATAGGATTCGCCGCCGAATTTTGTGATTTCGGTATAATCGCAGCCGCGCTCCTTGGCAAGAAGCTCAACCACGTAAGGCAAGCAGAAGCCACCCTGACATCTGCCCATGGAAGCTCTCGTTCTTCTCTTTACACCGTCAACGTCGCTCGGTCTGGGATTAGTTCTGATCGCTTCAAGGATCTCACCCTCCGTTACCATTTCGCAACGGCAGATGATGTGAGCATATTCGGGATGCTCCTTGATAATTTCGTTCTTTTCGTCCACTGAAAGAGACGAGAAATAATGCATAGGTCTTCTTGTGGGGCAAAAATCCGCCTTTTCGGTCATTTCAAGACCTGCATCCTTAAGGATTTCAGCAACGTATACAGCGATCGCGGGAGAAGCCGAAAGACCGGGGGATTCGATTCCCGCGCAATTTACAAAGCCGTCGCGCTCATTTATGATAAAGTCACCTGTCGAGCCCGTCGCGCGAAGTCCCGCAAAAGAGGTAATGACCTTACCCATATTGATACCCGATACCTGCTCGTTTGCCTGCACTCTCACCTTAGATAGACCGCTTGCCGTTGTGGAAACGTCGGTCTTGTTGTCAAGATTTTCCGCAGTAGGGCCAAGCAAGAGATTGCCGTCAACCGTAGGGGAAACAAGTATTCCCTTACCCATGGCCGAGGGGCAACGGAAAATTGTATGCGACACAAGATCTCCACACTCGCGGTCAAGGAGCATATACTCGCCGCGGCGCGCGGTAATACTGAACGAATCATCGCCCACAAGACGGGCAACGTCGTCGGAATTTACACCCGCGCAGTTAATTACAAACTTCGCGTCAAGTGTCTTATCCACAGAGCAAACCTTATATCCACCCTCTGTTTTTTCAATTTTGTTCACTTCAAAATCGAGGAAAAGCTCGGCGCCGTTATCCATAGCGTTACCAACCGCCGCCATGCAAAGCTCGTATGGGCAGATAATCGCACCCGTAGGAGCCAAAAGAGCAACTGTTACGCTTGCGCCGATATTCGGCTCGATTGTAATAATTTCATCGCGCTCGAGAAGACGAAGTCCCTCAACCTCATTCTTATTACCACGCTCGAGAAGTTCTTCAAGTGTCTTTTTATCTTCGTCGTCGAAGCCGACAACGAGAGAACCGTTTTTCTTATACTTTACACCAAGCTCGGACGCAACCTTTTCCATCATCTTGGAGCCCTCTACGTTGAGCTTTGCCTTGAGAGTTCCCTCTTTCGCGTCAAAGCCCGCGTGAACGATCGCACTGTTAGCGCGTGTCGCGCCGAGAGCAACGTCCGCTCCCTTGTCTACAATGGCAACAGAAAGCTCGTAGCGGGAAAGCTCGCGCGCGATCATTCCGCCAACAACTCCCGCGCCTATAATTATAACGTCAAACATTTAAAATCCCTCCGTTTAAACGTACCATAATTCATCAAAATATTATTGTATCATAGCGCCAATTCAAAATCAATAGTTTTTTAAAAATTCCAGGTGGAATTTTGTTCAGCAAAAGCCACTCCGCGCTCACAGATCACATACGAGCGCCGCCGAACGGTGAGCAAGCAGACTTACATGATACAAATGCCTGCCATCACTCGTAATTTCAAACGGCACGGACGATCTTGTTCCGCTATGCGGATCCCACAGCTCGCGAGGAGCCGCGGCGGGTAGCGTGACGTCGCAGGATACGTTATTTGCGCTGCAATTCACGGCGTAAAAAATATCCTTGCCATCCTTTTCCTTATGCAAATAAGAAATGACGCTATCACCTTCGGGTGCCGAAAAATCCACCGCAAAATCAATTTTTGCATCCTCCAACACCTCATGCAAAGTCGCAGGCGTGGGTGAAGGAATATAATATGCGCGTCCTCCGCACTCGGAATGCTTACAGGAATATTTCTCATCGGTTAAAGCAACCATATCCGAAATAATCCGCTTTAAATCATCATTTTCTCCCTTTTCAACCGAGAAACAAGGTAGCTCTCCCGCAAAAATAACCGTACCGCCATTCTGCCAAAATTCTTGGATTTTTAGGAGATTGCTCACACGCGCAGTGTCGGTTGACGGGATAACGATAACCTTGTATTCTTCAAAATTAACCTCGTTATCAAGACAAAGCTTTTTACTTTTGACAGAGCATTTTTCATCCAGCACCTCGGGGTGAATAAAGGTAAAATCCCGTCTTTCACGAGAGAAAAGCCACTCACCCAAATCCATATAATTGCAATTTTTCGGTACGGGCGCGCCCTCATAGGGCGAGCCGCCCCACTCAAAATAAGTCGCCGCCTGCAATCCGTCGATAGGATACAAAAGCGCAATATCCGCCTTGTGTCTGCCTCCCTGCATAAGATAACTCATGCGCGCAGAGAAAAGATTAAAGTCCTTTAGAGAATCACAGTAGCGAGGATTTCTCCACGAAAGCTCGGGAGGAAAGATTATTTTTTCGGGATTGTCATCCGTCCACACCGCATGAGGAACGAACAAATTCATGCCCTTAGCGTACTGTTCCATTGCCTCGTCGTACATATCTTCAATCGACAGATCCTTGGGCATCGCACCAAAGCACTCGGACATAACAAGCCCCTTGTCCCAATTGTGCGCGGCGGAGCTTACTATCTTAAAGATATTACTGCTTCGACGAAGAGCCATAATGGAATCAAAGCCGGGTATATCCTGAAATTTAAAGGATTTCATAAGATCACCCGTAATGACGGTGGGGTTCAGAACCTCCTCCTGATCGACGTGTCCCGTAAGCTTAATACCATGCGCGGCGCACCACTCACCAAGCACCCGAGGAAATCCGTTAGCGTAAAGATCCGCACGGAAGCCAAGGAGCATACCGCGAGCATAGGCGGTATCAACGCCTATGTCCTCCCACAATGCAGGATAAAGCGTCGAAGGATCAAATCCATGCGCGCTCTCAAATTTTTCGTTAAAATCATCCACCCACATACGTCCCTCAAGAGCGTACATCTGTGGCTCGTCGTAAAATGCGCTGTCGATAACCGTGCCGAAATACGACGGAAAGCGCTTATAATACCCCTCATGCGTAAGCTCGATAAATTTCTCGACCGCCGAAGGATCAAGATAGTTTACATGATCCCAATCGCTCATAACGCAAACGAATATCATAACCGACCAGCCGTCAGAGGGCGCGCTCCAAACAAGCTTACCTTCATTCACAAAACCGCGAAGGTCAATAATTTCTCGCGTTGCCTTATGCAAAGCCACCAAGGACATAAGCTTACCGTCGGGGACAAATACTTCTATAGTTTTGTCTACGTGGAACACGTGGCGGTCAAGTCGCTCGGCACATGCATTCGGATAATTCTTCTTTAAAAGTCCACCCGCACCACCACTCGGGAACCACCATTCATCATAAAGGCAAATTTTAAGTCCCTTTTCATTCGCTTTCTTCAAAACAAATTCGTAGGCATCAAGATATTCATCGCTCATATATTCAGTTTTGCACGCATCATAAGGAAGGATTCCAAAGCCGCCGTACGCGGCACTCTCTTCAGCACCCTCCAAAATGGGCTCTAGCGCTTCCCTTGTAGGAGGAGCATTCCAAAACCACAAGGGTCTTGGGTAATATTCTTTATCGGGAATTGAAAAATCCTTGAATTTCATTGCTGCCTCCGTTTTCGCTTCAAACCAATTTTTTCAAGCTGTCAGTCTTTCTTTTA
This sequence comes from Eubacteriales bacterium, assembly GCA_045632305.1. GTDB lineage: Bacteria > Bacillota > Clostridia > Oscillospirales > CAG-272 > SVTX01. Next base: position 5,543 of record JAZQWL010000028.1, read on the forward strand.
TTGTATCACACATTAAAATTAATTTCAAGTATTGAATACGGGTCGGCGTACATTTTATCAATAAAGAAAAGCACCCCAAGGGGTGCTTTTTAAAATTTATCAAGGCAAATGATTTTCTATAAAATCCAACGCGCTTTCCATATATTCTGGAACGTCAAAATCCATATAAACGAATTTATATTCCGCCTCATATTTTATTATACCCGTGTTCTCATAAACGAGCTTCTTTAAAATATTTCCGTCAGCGTCATTCGTATATTCGGTCACGTGCGGATCTCTATCCTGTAGCTGATAAGTTACTTTAGAGCAATAACCGTTTTCATCATATTCATATTTCCAAGAATCATATTTTTCACCGAAACTGAAATGAATTTTTTCTATACAATTTCCGCTTGTATCGTAAGTATATTCATATTCGCTTTCATATTTTCCGCCCTCAAGTCTTACGATAACACTCTTTATTACGTTGCCCTTTTCATCGTATTCATATTCTTCAGTACCCTGTTTTCCATTGCTCGCCGTATCGATAACTTTAATAATATTGCCGTTTTTATCGTATACGGTCTCGCGTGTGGAGCTTTCCCCGTTGCCTGACGTGGCAATCTCCATTATAAGGTAACCGTTCTCATTATAAACATATTCCATAACAATGGAAACGTCATTTGAATACTTATACACCTCTTTTACACAATAACCGTTTTCATCATACGTGAATTCACAGCTTGTCTGAGTGCCCGACGTATTTGTATTTATCCATTTTGCCAATTTCCCATCGTCATAATACTCACATTCATAAAATGACTGACGTCCGTTTGTATGTGTGTTAATTTCCTTGATAAACTGTCCTTTTTCATTATATAAATATTCATACGAAAACTCGCTTCCGTTATCCTCAGTAGTAATACGGCTAATAAGATAATTCTTCTCATCGTATACGAATTTCACGGTTTGACTATCGCCAAGCAAAAGGGTTGTGGGAACGTATCTGAATTTTTCAAGCTGCTGGGGAGAATCCTTATAATCTCCAAGATTCTTAAATATCTCGTGGGCCTTCTTATATTCACCGCTCTCAATATATTCAAAGGCACGCTCATATTCCTTTTCAAGCTTTTCATTATTTGGTGATACCGTCGATCCCGGACTGCTATCCTTACCCTCCGCTATTTCTTTATTATCCGAAGCATTACATGACGACAAAACGAAAATTAATGCCAACATAAGCACCAAAACAACTAAAAATTTACTTTTCATTTTTCTTTCCTCCGAATATTCTATATAAGTATAACAAACCTATGTTTGTTTACACTTACATTATATCATACATTCAAAATAAATGCAACACTTTTTAAAAAAAGCACCCCGAGGGGTGCTTTTTCTTATTTAACAGGAATACTGAACGCGGGACACGGCAAATTGTTGCCGCCGCGGAGATTTGCGTTATCGATTGTTACGTATGTGAAATATGCATAGTTCACGTAATCTGGGATAACACCCTCGGGAAGATCGATAAGCACCGATCCGCGATTTGCTATAGTTGCTCTCACCTTGATCTGATTGTCATAATCGCCAACGGTAAAGCCCTCGACCTCACGGTCAAGACTGTCAACGGGAGTATGACCGAGAACCGTAAGACCTGCGCTTACGTTCTTGAAATCGATCATGATCTTATGCGCCGCGGGATAGTAATTTGCCTCCACGGGCATAGGCGAAGTAACTTCACTTTCCTTCTCGATTCCATATTCCTTTGCAAGAACCACCTTTGCCAATCTCTCGCCAAGCTCAAGCTTGCGGGGAGAATGCGCCCAGTCGTGGAAATCCTCGGGAGATCCCAAGTCCATGGATACGACAAGCGAGGAATTAGGAATCACGGATGCAGCATCAAACTGCTTGATTCTTATCATATCGGTAAACTTGAAGATGTCGGCACCCGTCTTACAGTAATTGGAAACCTGAACGTTGTAGAAGGGGAATTCAAAGCCGAAGCTTCGTCTTTCGTCCGCAACTAAAAGCGCAAGCTCATAGGTGTATTTCTGCGCAAGTCCGCGGTCGAGCGCTTCGCTCTCACCCTGGAAGAAGAGCATCGCTCTGAACTGAAGACCGATGAAGGGGTGAATAAGCGCGTTATAATAGCCCGCCTCTTTTACGTTTGCGCCCGCAAAATAGCCCTCGTTGTGCGCAAGAGCTTCGGGGAGAAGCTCACGGATACAAGCGCCGCCCGCCGCCATCATGACAAGACCGACAGGCACGTCAACGAACCTTGTAAGCTCGCGGGCAAAATAGAAGCCCATAGCGGAAAATTCAAGAGCCGCCGCTTCATTCGGCTTTTTCCAACACCATTCGGGATTTATTATATCCCTCTGCGGATGATTACAAAATTCCTGATGAGTATACACATACCCCTGTGTCTGTCTGAAAAGTCTTATCTTCTCATCCTCGTAGAACTCGTAGCTCGGGGTATAGCACATACAATGCGACAAATTAACCTCGGCATTCGACTGTCCGCCAAGAAGATACACGTCACCGACAAGCACGTCGGAGAACACCTCCTTATGCCCAATCTCATCGTAAATCACAAGCTCACGTCCGTCCCGGCTGTATCTTTCGGGAGCGAACGTAAGCGTCCACTTTCCGTCATCACCAACGGTTGTATTGACCGTCTGTCCCGCGAATTCGCCAAGCACCTTGCCGCCGACGTTTGTGGAAAAGCCCCATATTTTTATGGGCTTCTCTCTTTGAAGAACCATATTTGAAGAGAACGCGCCCGACACCTTAAATTCGGGACACACCCAACCGTCAACGGTTTTTTCAACTGTTTTCTGCTCGCTTGTAGGGAGCGCTACCTCATCATTATCCATCTTGGGAAGCGCGACTCCCTCAGCTGTATTTTTATTCATTTCCGACATAGTTCCCCCCTTAATTGTTCAGAAGCATGCGGTCGTTTGCGATTTCACTTCCGCTCGCCTTGGAGAACATCGAAAGGAGCTGTTCAACGGTGAGATTTTTCTTTTCCTCTCCGCTGATATCGAGAATAATATTTCCGTTATGCATCATAATAATGCGGTTTCCGTACGCGATCGCGTCGTGCATATTATGTGTGATCATCAGAGTTGTGAGCTTATTTTCGTTTACGACCTTGTTCGTAATTTCAAGAACCTTTGCGGCAGTCTTGGGGTCAAGAGCCGCGGTATGCTCGTCAAGGAGCAAAAGCTTCGGCTTCTTCATAGCCGCCATAAGAAGCGTGATCGCCTGACGCTGACCGCCCGAGAGAAGTCCCATCTTTGTTGTGAGACGATCCTCAAGTCCGAGATCAAGCTGGGCGAGCTGCTCGCGATACTTTTCTCTGTCCTTGCCTCGAATCGCCCAACGGATACCTCGATTGTGTCCGCGAGAATCGGCAATGGACATATTTTCCTCGACCCACATGTCCGACGCCGTGCCGAGACGGGGGTCCTGGAACACTCTGCCTATATATTTTGCTCTCTTATATTCGGGGAGACGCGTTACGTCAACACCGTCGATAATAACCTGACCCTCATCAACGGAATATGCGCCCGAAACCACGTTGAGCATAGTGGATTTACCTGCGCCGTTACCGCCGATAACCGTCACGAAATCGCCGTCATTTAAGGTAAGGGAAAGTCCTTCGAATACCTTTTTTTCATTTATAGTACCCTCGTTAAAGGTCTTGTGAACATTCTTTATCTCAAGCATTCTTCTTTTCCCCCTTCTTCTTTTTCTTCTTTCTCAGATGAGATTTGAGGTAAGGAACTCCAAGGAAGAGCGCAACCACAAAAGCGGAGAGCATCTTGAGAAGCTCACTGGGAAGTCCGATGAAAATAACCGTCTGGAATACGAGCCAGTAGATAATCGCGCCGCAAACCACAAAGAGGAGACGGAGCGCAAAGTTCGTTGTCTTCTTCTGGAAAAGCGCTTCACCTACGATAACTGCAGCAAGACCGATTACGATCGCGCCGCGTCCCATATTGATATCAGCCGCGCCCTGCTGCTGAGCCAAAAGTGCGCCCGAGAGAGCAACCACACCATTTGAAAGTGCCAGACCGAACACCTTTGTAAAATCGGTATTGATACCCTGCGCGCGGGACATTTCAAGATTGCAGCCCGTAGAACGGAGGGACATACCCATCTCCGTACCGAAGAACCAATAAAGAACGCCGATAAGCACCGCAACGAAGCCCGCAAGAATCGCGAGAGTCACGTATATTTCCGCAGTGTTACCCGAGATAAGCACCTTATCACCGTACTTGAATCTGGAAAGCGCGATATTCGCCTTGCTTCCCATAACAAGGAGATTTGTCGACCAGAGCATAAGCTGAGTCAGAATACCCGCAAGGATGGCGGGAATACCGAGTCCCGTATGAAGGAGTCCCGTTACAAGGCCCGCTATCATACCTGCAACAATAGCGACCGCCATAGCAACCCAGACGTTTGCTCCCTTCGTGATAAGCACGGTGCATACCGCCGCGCCCGTTGTTATTGAGCCGTCGACCGTAAGGTCAGCCACGTCAAGCACCTTAAAGGTAATATAAAGGCCGATCGCCATTATACCCCACACAAGTCCCTGAGCAACCGCCCCGGGCAAGGTGCCCAGCCAATTCATTAACATTTCCATTTCAAAAAATCCTTTCATCTGCGAGGCATGATCCCCCGCAAAATCCTCTATTCAATGCTTTCGCCTGCGGAGGATACCCCGCAGGCCAAAAATTTACTATATCAAAAATCAGTTCTGAGCGATCGCAACGTAGCCCTTCGCTTCAAGATCCGCTGTGTCGATACCGAGCTCTGCACATCTCTGCGCGTTGTACTTCTTTGTGGAAACCGCCGCGTATTCGATCTTCATTTCCTCGATCTTCGCCTCACCCTTGAGGATCTTTATTGCCATCTTAGCGGTAGCAACGCCGAGGTCGTAGTAGTTGATGGAAAGTGTAGCAACGCCGCAACCGCCGCAAATGCCCTCTTCACCCGCTACAACGAACGTGTCGCCGATCGCACCCTTGATGGTTTCAGCGCAACTTGCCGCTGTGTTATCCGTGGGGATATAAAGCACGCCGCACTCGGATGCCGCCTTCGCGGAAACCGTGTAAACGTCGTTGGAATCCGTGAACGCATAGCTCTTGATGCTCGCGTCGGATACACCCTTCGATGTAAGAAGTCTTCTCATCTCCTTGACCTGATAGTCGGAGTTTGCTTCACTTGAGCAGTAAAGAAGACCAACCTTCACCTCGTTTGCGTTGGGGCAAAGCTCAAGGATCATGTCTGCCTGCTTGTCAAGAGGAGCGAGGTCGCTCGTGCCCGAAACGTTAGAGCCAACAAGACCGCTGAAGTTATCAATACCGAGAGCCACGCCGTATTCGGTAATGGAAGTACCGAGAACGGGGATGTTCTCCTGCTGAGCCGCTGCCTGAAGAGCGGGAGTAGCATTCGCCATAATAAGATCTACCTTCTTGGATACGAAGTTGCTTACTATGGTAGTACAAGTAGCGGGGTCACCACTCGCGTTTTCTTCAAGAATTTCAATATTGTCGCCGAATTCTGCCTTGAGCGTTTCAACAAAGCCCTTTGTCGCCGCGTCAAGCGCGTCATGCTGAACAAGCTGGCACACGCCAACTGTGTACTTTGTCTTATTGCACGAGGTTACAGTAACCATACACGATGCAAGACATGCAATCGCGAGAATGATGGATAAAATCTTTGTGATTTTCATTTTTTTCTTACCTCTTTTCCGAGTATTATCGCGAAAATTCCGCGAATAATAAAAAGTTGTTATAATTATAACACTTTATAGTATATTTGTCAATCACATTTTCACAATCTTTACAGTAAATTTTGCCGATAAATCCAATAAAAACGAAAAACGGCGCCCGCCTGTACGCAAACGCCGTTTTTGTATGTATATTTGTATATTCGCGAATATTTATTCGTTTTCCTCTTCCCAGCTCTTTCGAACGATCTTTTCAAGAATATCAACGCAGCCGTCAATACCGAAGGTGCTGCTGTCGAGCATGATGTGATAGCTGTCGCACATACCCCACTCCCTCATTGCAAAGTTGCGGTAATATACTCTGCGCTTCGCATCCTTATCGCGAAGTCTGTTTTCCGTCTTGTAGTCGATCTTGCCGTAGTGAGTTTCAACTCTGTTTTTACGGAATTCCATATCCGCTCTGATAAATACGTGGAGCGCATCCTCTTTGTCCTGAAGCACGAAATCCGAGCCGCGGCCGATAATAACGCAGTTGCCGTCCTTTGCAACCTGCTTGATCGCGTTAACCTGAGCTATCTGCACCTGATTTGCAAAGGAAAGGGTACCCATAGCGTCAGCGCCCGCCTGCATTGCGATCGTGTAAAGAAAGCTGCTCTTGTGAGTAGCATATTCATCATATTTTTCTACAATTTCACGAGAAAGGCCGCTCGCCTCCATAACGTCCTCGATAAGCTCTCTGTCATAAAAACGGTATCCAAGGCGTTCTGCAAGCTTCTTACCAACAGTACGTCCGCCGCTTCCGAATTCTCGGCTGATTGTAATGATTGTCTTTTTCATAGCATTTCCTCCTATGATCCCTTGCGTATGTTCTCTCTTATTCAATTTTATCACAATCTTTAACTTTTGTCAAGAATTGTTTTTACAAAAACATTCCGCCTCTGTTGACAAACAAGAAGAGATATGGTAAAATATTCTCTGCGTATGTCGGGACATTCCGCTCCCGATGCTTTTTAAAGTAAATTTTCGGAGGTCGACTCTATGGGACCCATGTTTTTTATAACCAATATCGGACTTGGCATAAGTCTTGCCATGGACGCATTTTCGGTTTCTCTGGCAAACGGGCTTAACGAGCCGAAAATGAAGACACGCAAAATGTGCGGCGTCGCGGGTGTATTTGCTATCTTTCAGGCGCTCATGCCCTTCATCGGTTGGGTTTGCCTTCATACGATACTTCAGTATTTCACGTGGTTTGAAGCCCTCATTCCGTGGATTGCGCTCATTCTTCTCTCCTTTATCGGAGGTAAGATGATCTATGACGGCGCGCACCCCGAATGCGACCTCGACGGTAACTGCACCTGCTCGAAATTGACCTTCGGCGCGCTCATCCTTCAGGGTATAGCAACGTCGATCGACGCGCTCTCTGCGGGCTTTACTCTGGCGGAATACAACCTCATCCTCGCGCTTGTGGCGGTTGCTCTCATTGCTATCGTAACCTTCATCATCTGCATGGCTGGTATTTTCATCGGTAAAAAAGCGGGCAACAAGCTCCAGGGGAAGGCGTGCATTTTCGGAGGCGTAATTCTTATTCTCATCGGCATCGAAATATTCGTAAGCGGAGTATTTTTTTAAGAAAGTTTTCGACAAACAAAAAAGCTTTATGTAAAACCCCCGTACAAGTCTGTCAAAAAACAGTTCTTGCGGGGGCTTTTTGTCGCTCGATTTTCCTTGACACGTAAGGGCTTTATTGCTATAATGCACTTACACCGAACGGCCGCGCTCACACGGGATGCGCACTCATGCTCGCGGACGCAAAAATAAAAGGAGAATTTAAAAATGACAAAAAAACGAATAAAGCTGATATCAATTTTCGCAGCGGCTGCCACACTGCTTACACTGATCATCTGTCTTTACGCTTGCACGGGCGCAAAGAGCGAGGCAACCGACGATGAGTACACAGAAAAGGTTACGGACGCTACCGATACAACCGACACCTCCTTCTACACCACACCTACCTATCAAAGCCCCTCTGAAGAGATCACGAGCAAGGACGAGGAGCCAACCACGGAGGAGGCGACCACCGAGGCGCCCCGCGAAAAATCCCTCGAATACGTATCAAACGGCAACGGAACCTGCACCGTTGCGGGAATCGGCGACATAAGTGACACCTGCATAATCATTCCCGAAAAGAGTCCCACAGGAGAGGTGGTGACGGGAATCGGCGACAAGGCGTTCTACGGCAACGTAAGGATCAACGCCATACAGATCCCTTCGACCGTAACGCACATAGGAAGCATGTCCTTTGGCGGCTGCACCTCGCTTATTTACATTTCGGTCAGCAGTGAGAACAAATCCTTCATCGACGACGGCGGCGTTCTCTACTCCAAGGATATGAAAACGCTCATCCACTACCCCGCGCTCAAGGGAAACGATGCTCTTACTCTGCCAAATTCCCTGACAGCCATCTGCGACATGGCGTTCTATGATTGCAATTCACTTAAATACATTGATTTCAGAGGCACAATGTCGGAATGGGCAAAAATCGAGATCGGAGAATACAATTACGGACTTTTCGCCGTATCGGTAAGCTGTGTGGATTCAAAAAAATAAAAGCAAAACTGCTATCGCAAGATCGCGATAGCAGTTTTATTTTTTTACCATTTATTAAATTCGGAAAGAACAAGTCCTTCGTTATTTTCAATTGCAAAATTCACCGCCCACTGACCGGGGAAAATAAGAAGACTGTTACCACGAACGTCCACAACGTGTCTTGTATCTCCCGTAAGACGAAGCTTTGAGATCTCGCAGGGGGACTTTTCAACGTATCTTATCTGATCGTGAGGAAGATCCATTCTCGTATAACCAACACCGTATTCACTCTGCATTCTGAACTTCAGAACGTCAAACTGAAGCACACCGACAACGCCCACGATAACTCTTTCCATACCCGCGTCGGGGAGGAAGAAGATCTGGATAGCGCCCTCCTCGGCGATCTGCTCCATTCCCTTCTGGAACTGCTTACGCTTCATGGAGTCGATCTGCTCAACCACAGCAAAATGCTCGGGAGCGAACGTGGGAATACCCTTGAACTTAACCTTGAGCGGGGGCTCACAGATAGTATCTCCGATCGAGAAGATACCCGGGTCGAATACACCGATAATATCGCCCGCATACGCCTCGTCGATGATCTCTCTTTCCTGTGCCATCATCTGCTGGGGCTGAGAAAGACGGATCATTTTACCGGGACGGACGTGGAGATATTCCTTGCCCTTTGTAAACTTACCCGAACAGATTCTCATAAACGCGATTCTGTCGCGGTGCGCCTTATTCATATTCGCCTGAATCTTGAATACGAATGCGGAGAACTTATCGTCGAAGGCATCAACCTCACCCTCCTCACTCTCTCTTGCAAGAGGGGGAGTAGTCATCTTGAGGAACGCCTCAAGGAAGGGCTCGATACCGAAGTTATTAAGAGCCGAGCCGAAGAATACGGGGGAAAGCTTACCGCATCTCACCTTATCGAGATCGAAATCAAAGCAAGCGCCGTCAAGAAGCTCGATCTGCTCCTGAAGTGTTTCACGAAGATTTGCGCCAATCAAGGAATCAAGCTTGTCCGTATCGGTAATATCACATTCTATAGCGCGGAGACGCTCGCGTCCGCCATGGAAGTTATCAAACGTCAGAATGCACTTCTTTTCTCTGTCGTAAACGCCCTTGAACGTCTGACCGCAGGAAATAGGCCAGTTCATAGGATAAGTGCCGATACCGAATTCGCTTTCAAGCTCGTCGAGAAGGTCGAAGGGATCCTGCGCCTCGCGGTCAAGCTTATTGATAAACGTAAATATCGGAATGTGTCGCATAGCGCACACACGGAAAAGCTTTCTTGTCTGCGGCTCGATACCCTTTGCCGCGTCGATTACCATTACTACGCTATCCGCCGCCATAAGCGTACGGTAGGTGTCCTCCGAGAAGTCCTGATGTCCGGGGGTGTCGAGAATATTTACACAGTAGCCGTCATACTCGAACTGCATAACGGAGGAGGTAACAGAGATACCTCTCTGCTTTTCAAGCTCCATCCAGTCGGAAACCGCATGACGGTCACTCTGCTTGCCCTTAACCGAGCCCGCAGTCTGGATCGCGCCTCCATAAAGCAGAAACTTTTCTGTTAACGTCGTTTTACCCGCGTCGGGGTGGGATATGATCGCAAAGGTTCTTCTGCGATTTATTTCCTGTCTTAAATCTGCCATTTTTTCTCCTGAAATTTATATAAGTTCAAATTTTTACCGCCTAATATTATACCAAAACCGCCCTTTTCTGTCAATAGCAAAAGCCAATTTTTACACACATATATTATTAACGTTAAATATTTTGTAAAATACATTAATGGTATTGCAATTTATCTGCCCGTGTGTTATAATTGTTCTGTATGACATATTTCGCAAAGGCAGGTAAATAAATATGACAAAGGTTTTTGATAAATTCGAAGCTTTGAACAGCAACACAACCGACCCCAGAGTAAGAAGATATCTCACTCCCAAAAGAGTAGTTCTCACAAAGGGCCTTGTAAGTAATCCCGAGGCGGTTCTTCTCGAAAGAACGAATCAGATCACACTCGACGCAGGCGTAAGATGTACTCTTCGCAACGCAGAAGGCCAGCCCAACGCGGCAATTCTCGTTGACTTCGGAATCGAGTTCCCCGGCTCATGCCGTCTTATGATCTGGAACGTACTCGGCAGAAATCAGCGCGCGGATATTCTCGTTCGCTTCGGCGAGAGCGTTTCTGAGGCGATGACTCCCCTCTTTACAAAGAACGCGGGCAACGATCACGCCATCCGCGACCGTGTTATGAACGTCGGCTTCCTCTCCTCTACCGAAACCAATGAATCCGGCTACCGCTTCGCATATATCGAGCTTCTCGAGCCCAACGGTCTTGTTGAATTCAAGGCGATCCAGGGCGTATTTACTTACCGCGATCTCGAATACCGCGGCTCGTTCGACTGCAGCGATCCCATGCTCACAAAGATCTGGGACACTGCCGCTTATACCGCTCACGTTAATATGCAGGAATATCTCTGGGACGGTATCAAGCGTGACCGCCTCGTTTGGATAGGCGACATGCACACCGAGATCAACACAATTCTTGCAGTATTCGGCTACGATGATATTATCGCAAAATCCCTCGACCTTGTGCGCGACGAAACGCCCGTAGGCAGATGGATGAACAGCATCTCCGCATACACAATCTGGTGGCTTCTTATGCACGTTGACCTCTACCGCACACGCGGCAACCTCGAATATCTCCGCGAGCAGGAAGATTACCTCTGCGGAATTCTCGAGATCTTCTGCGACCTCGTTGACGAGGACGGCTCAGAAAAGCTCCCCGACATCCGACTTCTCGACTGGCCCAACCACGACAATCCCCGCGCGGAGCATGCGGGCTTCCAGGGACTTCTCAAAATGGCTCTCGACAACGGCGCTTACCTTCTTAACATTCTCGGAAAGACCGCTCTTGCACAAAAGTGCCTTGAGGTTGCAGGGCGCATGAAGAAGCATATTCCCGATCCCGACGGATCAAAGGCGGCTGCTTCCATGCTCGTGCTCTCAGGTCTTTGCGATCCTAAGGAAATCAACGATAACGTAATCGCTCCCGGCGGAGCGCACGGCTTCTCCACCTTCTTCAGCTACTACATTCTCAAGGCAAAGGCAATGGCGGGAGATATGGAGGGCGCGCTCAATGATATGAAGACCTACTTTGGCGGTATGCTCAGCGTAGGCGCTACAACGTTCTGGGAGGACTTCAATATCGATTGGCTTGAAAACGCAGCACCCCTCACCGAGCCCGTGCCCGAGGGCATGCGCGATATTCACGGTGATTTCGGTGGCTATTGCTACGTAAACTTCCGCCACTCCCTCTGCCACGGCTGGGCATCAGGCCCCTGCCCCTTCCTCTCACACTTCGTCCTCGGCGTTCAGGCGCTCGCGCCCGACACCTATGAGGTGAAGCCCAATCTCGCATATCTTGACTGGGCGCGCGGTACGTATCCCACACCCTGCGGCAACATTGAGGTTGATATAAGAAAGGTTGACGGAGAGACGGTGGTTGATATAAAGGCACCCGAAGGAATCAAGATCGTAAGATAATTTATAAAATCATCAGCCCGTGCTTTTCAGAGCTGATTTGAAACGGAAGGCAAAAAATGAAGGTTGTTATTATTGGTAACGGCGGCGTAGGCGAGCTTCTTGTCGAATACATCTGCCGTGAAGGACATAACGTAACCGTAATCGACGAGGATGCGTCCGCTGTCGATGCAGTTGTAAATAAATACGACGTAATGGGAATTATCGGCAACGGCTCAAGCGTTTACACGCAGAAGGAAGCGGGAATGGAATCCGCAGACCTTGTTATCGCGGTATCTCCGAGCGACGAGGTGAATATCATCTGCTGTATGATCGCGCGCCGACTCGGAGCTAAGCACTCCATAGCCCGCGTACGAGATCCCGAATACCTCAATCAGAATACTTTCATGTGCCGCGAGCTCGGCATTGACATGATAGTTAATCCCGAATATGAAGCGGCAAGAGACGGAGCAAAGCTCGTTCGCTTCCCCGCCGCCATGAAGCTCGATAAATTCGCGCAGGGCAGAGTTGAGGTTGCCGAAATATTTATAGGCGAAAATCACCCCTTGGCAAATATTGCCTTAAAGGACTTTAAGGCAAAGTTCTCAACGAACGCTCTCATCTGCGCGGTAAGACGAGGCGACGAGGCGCTCATTCCCGCGGGTGACTTTGTAATAAGATCGGGAGACTACGTTTCCCTTACCGCGTCTCGAGCGGACATCACCGATCTGTTTGTAAAGATCGGCGCGATAAACAAAAACAACAAGATCAAGAACGTCATGATCCTCGGCGGCGGCAGAATGACAAAATATCTCGCTCAGGCGCTCTGCGACGACTACAAGATCAAGATCATCGAAGAGGACCTCGATATTTGCGATGAGCTATCAAAGGATTATCCCAAGTGCGACATAATCCACGGTGATCCGGCAGACCCCGACGTTCTCGTAGAGGAAGGCATCGACAGTATCGACGTATGTATTCCGATCACACACGACGACAGTGAAAATATCATTATGTCCCTCTTTGCAAAAACAAGAAACGTAGACAAGGTGATCTCATATATTTCCGCGTCCTACGTAAAGCTTGCGGAAACCTCGGGCGTAGATACTCATATAACCCCGAAGATCACCGTAGTTGCAAAGGTTCTCGGATACGTTCGCGGACTTGCCAACGCAAAGGAGCGCGGGTCAAAGAGCGGCATTAAGGCGCTTTACAATATAGCAAACAACTCCGTAGAAGCACTCGAATTTGATGTGGCGGAGGACTTTGAGGGCCTTTCTATACCCCTTCGCGATATCAAGCTCAAGCGAAATCTTCTTATCGCGGCAATCATCAGATGTGGACAGGTCATCTACCCCAACGGTCAGTCCACCATAGAGATCGGTGACAGCGTTATCGTAGTTGCCGCATCGAACCGTCTCTCCAACCTTAACAATATATTGGCATAAGCGAGGATGTTTTATGAACTTTAAAATGATTCGCTATATTATGGGACAGCTTCTCATAGTTGAATGCGGCCTTATGTCAATTCCTTTTATAACCTCGATCATCTACGGCGAGACCAAAACGATGTGGGCGTTCATTATTCCGATGATACTGCTCGCGGCTATCGGCTCGCTCATGGTTATAAAAAAGCCGAAGAACACCACTCTCGGCGCAAAGGAGGGCTTTATAGTCGTAGGAATTTCCTGGATGATAATGTCCCTTTTCGGTTGCCTGCCCTTCATGATATCAAACCTTATACCCAACTTCTTCAAGGCGTACTTTGAAACGGTATCCGGCTTTACCACAACCGGCTCGTCGATTCTCGGCTCCGCTCATTTCTACCGCCTCTGGAATCCTGTGTCTGCCGAGGTCGGTCTTCGCGGCGTGTTCCTCTGGAGAAGCTTCACCCACTGGGTAGGAGGCATGGGCGTGCTTGTATTCGTGCTTGCATTTATGCCCCAGCACGACCTCAAATCCTCGCGCCTCGTTTACATAATGAAGGCGGAAATGCCAGGCCCCAAGGTCGATAAGATAGTTTCCACGATAAAAAAGACCGCAAGAATAATGTATTCCATTTACCTTGTTATGACGGCGGTGCAGGTCGTTCTGCTTCTGTTTGGCGGAATGGACGTCTATGAAGCTCTCTGCGTTTCCTTCGGCACTGCAGGTACGGGCGGCTTCTCTATCTGGGCCGACGGCATGCAGACAATGGGGGGAGCAAACTACAATTACTGTGTATGGGTAATAACGATCTTCATGCTGCTATTCAGCGTGAATTTCAACCTCTACTTCCTTATAATCACAGGTAAGATACTCACAGCTCTTATGTCCGAGGAGCTTCGTTGGTTCGTCGGTATTGTAATCGCCTCCGTTGCGGGAATCGCGATAAGCATCTACGGCGCAAACATATACGCCGACTTCTCCGTCGGAGACGCCATAAGAGAATCCGCGTTCCAGGTCGCAACCGTAATATCCACCACGGGCTTTGCAACCTGCGACTTCAATCTCTGGCCGAACGTATCAAAGGTAATACTGCTCATGCTTATGTTTGTAGGCGCGTGCGCGGGATCTACGGGCGGCGGTATGAAGGTAAGCAGAATTATAATTACGCTTAAATCCACGTGGACAAACATGCGAAGAATGATAAAGCCCCGTGAAATAAAAGCGGTAAGATTCGAATCCAAGCCCGTCGACGAAGATACAAAAAACTCGGTTTCCGCATATTTTGTGGTTTACGCGTTCGTTTTCTTCGCATCCTTCCTTCTTATCACGATCTTCGACGGCGTGGATATCGAAACGGGATTCTCATCCGTTGCTGCTACGTTGAATAATATAGGCCCCGCCTTCGGTGAAGCAGGCCCCATGGCAAACTTTAACTTTTATTCCATCCCCTCACTTATTGTTTTGACTTTCAATATGCTTCTCGGCAGACTTGAAATTTTCCCCATACTCTTCCTCTTCTCTCCCGCGACGTGGAGAAACAAATAATCGAAACGGAAAGAAATATATGAATACAACTGCAAAATTTATAGTTTTTGAAGGTATAGACGGCGCGGGTAAGACCACGCAGATTCAGCTTCTGGCAGCCGCTCTTGAAGAACAAGGAATTAAAACCAATATAAGCGCAGAGCCCACAAAGCTTCCCATCGGCGTGAAGATCAGAGAGAAGCTCTCGGGCAAGGTTGAATCCACGCCCATTGAAATGGCAGAGCTTTTCGCCGCAGACCGCGCTATGCACAACACCCACCCCGAATGCGGAATAAATAAGCTTCTGTCCGATGGTATCACGGCTATCAGCGACAGATATTACTATTCCTCCATGGCATATCAGGGCGCGTACATTGGACTCCAGAAGGTTATGGAGCTTAATCTCGACAACCCCGATATACGTCATCCCGACCTCTGCATCTTCCTTGATCTCACT
>JAZQWL010000029.1:0-21893 GCA_045632305.1 Eubacteriales bacterium
TTTACTCTCTCCTGCGCATAACCGGAGAAAAGAAGGATCGTACCGACCGCAAGTATTCCCGCACCGATGATAAGCAACATCCATTTTTTCTCCGTTCCGCCTATAAACATAATAGTAAGTCCCAAAAGACCAATGATGATAAGACCCGAGAGGTGCTTTTCAAGCATAACGAGTCCGCATACCGCCGCAATGGCAAGTCCGGGGTACAAAACTCCGTACTTGAAGCTTCCGCCGAAGCGTTGGGAGACCTTCAATTTATCCTGGTATTTGGACATTATAAGCGATAGGAAGATTACCGTACTCATCTTTGCGATCTCCGACGGCTGAATTGTAAGCGGGCCTATCTGGATCCATCTCTGCGCACCGTTTCCCGTTCGTCCCACGAACAAAACCACGATAAGCAGGATTATAGACGCTCCGTACATGCAAATGCCGAACATCTTCCAGAACCACGGTCTTGCAAACATTACAAACGGCAAGGTAAACATTATGCCTATCGCAATAAACATAACGTGTCTTTTTAAGTAATAAAGACTGTCGTGCATATAATGCTCCGCATCGTATGCGGACGCACTGTACGCCATAACGATTCCTACAAGAGAAATGGCGATTACGATAACGAGAAAATAGATGTCGATGCCGCCGCGCACCATAAGATGACTTTCCGGCTTGACCTCTTCTTTGTGGATCGGTTCAATGAGCGCGGGATCGTTTTTCTCAAGATTGCCTTCGTAAAAATTATTTAATTTTTCAGCTGCGCGGCGTAATGAAAATCCGCGCTTTTTCTTTTCTTGATTATTTGATTGATTTTTTTCGGACATAACGATCCTTTCTCATTTCAATAAGTGAGATCAAAGAATGCAGGAAAGCACTCCGAGTGCAACGAAAATTAAGGAGGCAATAAAGAACACCGTAACTATTTTAATTTCAGTCCAAGCTTTTTCAAGCTTCTGGAAATGATGGTGAATGGGAGCCATAAGGAAAACTCTCTTTTTTCTTCCCGAAAGCTTGAACACTGCTCTCTGAATAAGACTTGTGAGCATCTCAATAATGAAAAGCATGCCCATAATAACGAACACAACAAGCTGACCTTCGTCAATCGCGCAGCCCATGATGATACCGCCGATATAAAGAGAGCCCGTGTCACCCATAAATATCTTTGCGGGGAAATGATTGTAAATAAGGAAACCGAGAGCGGAGCCGATAAGTGTAGCGCCGAGAATACCTGTATATCTCCACGTGAAGATAGCCGAGAGAAGAACGATACCCATTGCAACCGAGAGAGTTACAGAGGAAGCAAGTCCGTCAATACCATCGGTAATATTCGTACTGTTTACAAAGCCGACGATTACAAGCAAATATACGGGATATGCGAAAATACCGAAATCAATAGATATATCGGTAAAGGGAATGATGAACGACGTTGTGAGATTTTTCGTCAACGCCATAGCCACAAGATAAAGCGCCGCCACAACCGTCTGAAGAGCAAACTTCTGTTTATCGGTAAGACCTTCGTTCTGCTTCTTTACAAGCTTCGCGTAATCGTCGATAAAGCCGATCATAGCGTTTGCTACACCAAGACAGAGAGTAAATGCCATGGGAATAAGTCTTCCCTGCTCACCCGACGTGCCGATAATTCCAAACGTTTCAAGCAAAAACCACACGAGCATGACAACGAGGGTTGCCATTACGAAGCATATACCGCCCATCGTTGGAGTTCCCTGCTTTGTTGCATGCTCGGGAACGTATCCGCTTATATTCTGACCGAGCTTCTTTGCGCGAAGCACGGGAAGGACGAGCTTTACCGTGATGGCAGTCAAAACAAACACCAGCGCTGCCACTATAAGCATCTCAATACCGAGCTTATACGTCGCATTATGAATTCCTATATTTTCGAGTAAATTATAAAACATTTTCGTATTTCCTTATCAAACTTCCAATTTATCAATTATGTTTTCAAGCTTCATCGCGCGGCTTGCCTTAAAAAGGATAACGTCGCCCGACGCTTTTATTTCATTGAGATTTTTTGCTAATTCGTCGGCATCGCAGAACGAATATATGCTATCACGGGAGAAGCCCGCAAAGGACGCTCCGTCCGCAATTTTCCCCGCGCTCTCACCAAGAGTGAAAAGCAGATCGACCTTATCCGCAAGATGTTCACCAAGCTCAAAATGAAGCTTATCCGAATCCGCACCAAGCTCCTTCATATCACCAAGCACGGCGACCTTTCTTCCCGAAAATCCTGACATTACAGAAATTGCCGCTCTCATGGATTCAGGCGCGGCATTATAGCAGTCCGCAATGATCTTAATACCGTTTTTATCGTATATATTTTGTCTGTTGCCTACAGGTCTGTAATTCGCAAGCCCCGCTCTGTACTGCTCCTCGGAAAGTCCGAGAAGAGCTGACGCGGCATAGGCGCACAGAGAATTGAACACAATGTGCTTACCGGGAATATCTACGCGCACGTCACGAACAGTCTTATTATCAGTACGTATATCAAACAAGCTGTAGGTATCAAACAGACGCACGTTTTCCGCGAAATAATCGGCATTCACGTTACCTTCAATGGAAACGTATATATAACGGAGATCACTGCGGCAAACGATGTCCTTCGCATTCCGAAGCAATGGCTCATCGCCATTAAGAATAAGAGCTCCTCCGCTTACAAGTCCGTGCGCGATCTCAAGCTTCGCGCGACAAATATTTTCACGAGTTTTGAGATATTCAAGATGAGAGGTGCCTATATTGGTAACGATCGCGACAGAGGGTCTCGCACAATCGGACATACTTAAAATTTCCCCAAAGCCGCTCATTCCCATTTCAAAAACACCTAAGTTTCGCTCATCCGTAACCTCCATAAGCGACATGGGCATTCCTATTACACTATTGAAGTTTCCATCAGTACAGTAGACGTTGTATTTTTCCCTCATTACCGAGGCAACAAGCTCCTTTGTCGTAGTCTTGCCAACGCTTCCCGTCACGCCGATACTCGGAAGCTTATTATTGCTTCTGTATCCGCGCGCCAAATTTGAAAACGCCGCAACAGAGTCATCAACTACGACAAACGCGCAATCCGAAATATCGATTCCGTCAGGCACATACTGACACAGAAAGCATCTGCATCCCGCATTCCTTGCGCTCTCAATAAACTTATGCCCATCAACGCGCTCTCCCACCGTTACGATGAAAAGTGTCTTTTCGTCGACCTCGCGCGAATCGGTGCAAACGTGTTCTATATTTATATCGAATCCGTAGGGACAAATAAGCGTCCCGTAACAGTGCTTAGCAACGTCATATACGGATAATTTTTCAAGTCCAAGCTTTATTTTCATTGGAGTCTCCTGTCTATTCTCTCCATTCTTTGAAGAAAAGCATCCAAAACTATCTGCTTTTCCGAAAATTCTCTTTTTTCATTTCCTATCAATTCATAGGATTCGTGTCCCTTACCCGCAAGCAGTATCACGTCTCCCGATGCGGCATTCATTACGGCATACTGAATAGCTTCCCGTCTGTCGGGAATTACAATATATCTGCCCTCTTTATTGACGCCCTTCATGATATCGCGAATAATTGCGTCGGGCGACTCTCCTCTCGGATTATCCGAGGTGATTACGGTCATATCGGCAAGAGTTGTCGCAATATGTCCCATTATTCTGCGCTTATCCCTATCTCTCTCACCGCCGCAACCGAAAAGAACCGTCAGATGCTTACCTTGGGATATAAATCCCTTAGCGCTTCGGATAAGATTTTCAAGCGCGTCGGGAGTATGCGCATAATCGATAAACACACCGATGTCCGCATTTTTACCTAGATCCACCCTCTCGATCCGTCCGTCGGTACCCGAAATACTCATCATGGCCTTCTTGATCACGATAGCGGGTATACCAAGCTCGACCGCGCAGGCAATAGCCATAAGCGAATTCATAACGGTAAAATTACCCGGGATCTGGGTTCTCACCCGCAAACGTGCTCTACGGGAATTGAGCTTATATTCAAGCCCCATATAGCCGTTATATCTGACCTCAGTCGCGCTGAAGGTGGCAACACGCCCATCCTCCGTGCAGGTGATAGGATACTCTAGCTCACAGGCAAGGCGTCTGCCGTATGCATTATCGCAATTAATAACGGCTACCTTACATCTGTCAAAAAGAGCCCTCTTTGCCAGATAATAGCTTTCCATGTCACCGTGAAAATCAAGATGATCCTGACTCAGATTCGTGAAAAGCGCAAAGTCGAATTCTATCGGCTCGACCTTCTTTAAGGCAAGCGCGTGAGAGGTGACCTCCATTACTACGTACTCGACCTTATCCTCCGCCATGACCGAAAGGACCTTATAAAGCTCGCTCGGATCGGGCGTAGTCATATTGGCAAGCTTGTTCCCCGACCGTATGTCCAATTTTCCCGAATGGGAAAAGCATCCGACTGTTCCGATAAGTCCCGTACGCACGCCCGCGTAACGAAGTATCTCGTATAACATCCTTGAAGTCGTTGTCTTTCCGTTCGTACCCGTGACACCGATGAATTTTAATTTTTTCTGAGGATTACCGTAATACGCGGCGAAAATGCGCGCCATAGCCGCTCGGGTATCATCAACCCTTATGATCGGCAGATCGCAAAAGCCCGCAATATCTCTGTTTATGACAACCGCCGCAGCACCGCGGGAAATCACCTCGCGGATGAGCGTATGGCTGTCAAAGTGAAGCCCGCGAAGACATACAAAAAGGCAGTCGCGACAAGCTTCATTTGAATTTGTTACAACACTGGAAATTTCAATACCCGAAAGACCTTCGGGACATTCTATACCCGATTCGAAAAGCAAAGAGCCAAGATTCATAATAATCTCCCAAAACACAAAAAATTATTATTTATTCTTCCTTTGCTTTTCAAATCCCGAAAATTAATTATCGCTAATCAACAGCATCAAGATACCTGAACGTTACCTCGATTACAGTTCCCTTCTCAACCATCTCGCCCGGAGCTACGGATTGCGCCACAACAGCCGCAACCGTTCCCGACATATAGTTTTTAGTGCCGAGAATTCTAATATTAAGTCCGCAGTTTGCAAGAGTACCGTTTGCCGCAACCGCGGTCATTCCGACAAGATCGGGGACCTTCACCATTTCCTTGTTCTGCATCTGCTCCCTTGATGTATAAAGCACGATCTTGGCATTACCCGGCTCTACCTTGACACCCGCCGCGGGAGACTGTCCCACAACGAGATTTCCGTCGCCCACGATCTCAACCTCAAAGCCCACCGTCTGCGCAAATTCCTTGGCAACCGAGGTGCTCCAATAAAGCACCGTAGGAGTTTCAAGCGCGAGCTTTTCAAGCTCCTTATCCGTGTATTCTGCCGCTACTCCGTAATATGGCAATGCCTCCGACAGCAAATTTCCAACGTAAGGCGCGGCAACCACACTACCGTAAAGAGTTCCCTTCGTCGGCTCGTCAACCAGAATGATCGTCGCAATCTCGGGATTGTTAGCAGGAGCATACGCGACTGTTGAGCAAACGTAAAGCTTTACGTTCGTGCCGCATTTAGGACAGATAAGATCCTTCTTGCGAAGCTCTATGTCAAATTCCTGATAAGCGCCCTCGTACGAGCAATTCGTGCACTGCACGGTATCGTTTTCATTCTTTTTCTTTTCGGACGTACCCGTTTTCGCGGCTACCTTATAGCCCGCAACGTAAGCGTTCTTAGCGCCGCCGTCGGTTTCAACGCCCTCATTGAGCACCTGACCGATTATATCACAAGTCTCTTGACTTATAACCTGTCTTTTCACCTTGTTTTCATAGGTGAATACCGTGTTTCCATTGGCGTCCTTGATTTCCTTGATAAAGTGCGGCTCGACAAGATAACCGCCGTTAGCGACCGCGGAAATCGCCGCCATATGCTGAGTTACTGAAACGTTGAAGTTCTGACCGAAGGATGCGGTCGCAAGATAAATATCCGCGCCCGTAAACGTTTCCTTATCCCAGAAGGTTACGCCCGGTATCGTATGGCTCTCACCGGGAAGATCTATTCCCGAATTTGCAAAATAACCGAACGATTCAAAATAATCGTAAAATTTATCCGCGCCGATCTTCTCGCCCATCTTCATGAGGACGGGGTTACAGGATTGCTGGATTCCGCGCGGGAAATTGAGAGTTCCGTGTCCGGACGTCTTATGGCACTTGATTCTTGTGCCATTGACGATATGATAACCCGGACAGCTGAACATTTCCGAGTTGTTTACAAGATTTTCCTCATACGCCATAGCCGCGGTAATGATCTTAAACGTCGAGCCGGGCATATATGGGTCTGTAATTGCCTTATTCGACCACATTTCAGTAAGGAGCTTACTACGAAGGTCATCGTACTCCTGAGTCCCTTCGGCATATCCGCTCGAATTAAGCTCCGCCTGACTGTATTCGTCAAGCTTATAAGGATCGTTAGCGTCAAACGCAGGATAAACCGCCATAGCAAGCACGTCGCCCGTATTTACGTCGACCACCATGCCCGTGGCTCTGTTATGTCCACCCGATTCAATATACGCGGTCTTAAGCTGTTCCTCAAGCTCCGCCTGAATGACTACGTCAATTGTAACGGTTATACTGTCTCCGTCAACCGCGGAAATAAAGCTTTCATAATCGTAGGGTATCTCATTTCCAAAGGAATCCTTGGCGGTGATATACTTTCCGTCCTCGCCCTTGAGATACTCGTTATATTTTGCCTCAAGGCCGTAAACTCCGTCGCCCTCGTTATTGGTAAATCCAAGCACGTGCGCGGCAAGCGTTCCGTAAGGATAGTATCTCTTACTTGTTGCCTGAAGGAAAACAAAGCCCTTATTTGCGATCTTTTCACTTTCAAGGAAGCTGCGAACCGAATCCGCAAGCTCCTCGCTCAAATGTCTCTTTATTGTTCTGTCACGGTATTTTGTATATTTGGTCTGCTCAAGAACAAAGCTCTCATCAACCTCAAGTGCCGTTATCTCGGACAGCCCCTTTGCAACGACTGCGGCGTAATCAACACCGTCCTTCTGACTTTCCTTGGAAATAACCGACGGGTCGATGAGCAATCTGTACGTTGTTATATTAGTTGCCAGAAGCATACCGTTTCTGTCGTAAATTTCGCCTCTGTCGGCGGTAAGATTCGACTCCTGCGTCATCTGGTCAAGTATTTTTTGTTCATATTCGTCATGAAAAAACGTCTGATATATAAGGATCCTAAGCACCAGCACCGCAAAGATCACGGTAAGCGCAATACAGAGCCCATAAGACCTTTTCATGTTTTTGATGTCGAGTATTTTACTCTTCATGTACTCTCCGATCCGTCGCGCATGCGACAAATTTTCAAAATAGCCGAAAGCACCTCGGCTATAGCCAATTTATATGCAAAACGGCTGTCCGTTATGCAAAAGACAACCCGTAGGTATCACTTATCGTCGTGAATTATACCTATCGCCTTGAGGAACGTTTTTATTATGCCATCCCCGTTATCTTTTTCAAACTTCTCCGTATCTTCACTGTTTTCAAGCTCAATATATTTGGAATTGAGATATTCGCGACCGACCATTCCCTGCGACAGAGCCCATTCTCTTATCGCCATCATGTCAGTGCCCGTCCGAAGCTTCGAATCAAGCTCATCTCTTTTTCTTTCATATCTGATTATTTTATTTTCAAGCTTGGAAACCTCGATCTCAGCGTGGCTTACCATAACCGAGCCCGAAACAATAAGAAGAAGCGATAAGGTTACGATGACAAACGCAGGTATGCTCTTTTTAGGGAAGCGTGACTTTTTTCCCTCTCTTCGATTCTCCACCTCATCGGGCGGGAACCACTCCTCTGACAGCTCCTTAAACCCCTCAGCGTTTAACTTGGACTTTACCTTCTTTACTCTTGTTTTGAGTTCGTACTTTACGGCAAGCCACTTGGCTTTTTTTGGCGACTTACCGTCGGCGTCCGCCTTTTTTTCATTGTCTTTTTTCTGAATTTCATCATATTCCGCCTGAGTTCTCAAGGTAGCGGCAGGGGCATTGAAATCCCTTCTCTCCTTATAGAGCTTCAAAAAATCATCGCTTGTCATATACGACACGCCGTTATAGTTGCCGCTCTTATAATCCTTTTCGTCCGCGGGTATATCCACTCCCGGAACGTTCTGAAGCTTGCTCGACATTACTGCATGCTTTGACTCATGCGCGTCCGCATCGCTTTTGATCTTGCTGCTTACTCCGCGATTCTTATATCTGTCGCAAAGCAAATTTATGTAAATTTCACTTGTTTCATCAATATGCTGCTTATTTAAATCAACGTTACTCTCCGCCTTTTTCTTCGGCTTATTCATACTGCGCTCTCCTTTCCAAATTTTTTCAAATTCATAAAATTAAAGCTTCTCCGCTATGCGAAGCTTGGAGCTTCTCGAACGGGGATTTTCCTCGAGCTCGCGCTCACTCGGAACGATGGGCTTCTTCGTTACCACCTTCACCGCGGGCGTTTTTCCGCAAACGCACACAGGGAAATTCTTCGGACATGTACAGCCCTCCGCATGCTTGGCGTAGGTCTGCTTAACTATTCTGTCCTCAAGCGAATGGAAGGTAATAATACAGATGCGGCCGCCCTTGTCGAGCATTTCAACCGCGGAATCGATCGCGGGCTCAATAGCATCAAGCTCGCCGTTTACCTCGATTCTGATCGCCTGAAACGTACGCTTAGCGGGGTGATGACCGCCCTCGCGAGCCGCCGCGGGAATCGCGCTCTTTATTATCTTCACAAGCTCTCCCGTAGTCTCGATCGGCTTGATTTCCCTAGCATTTACAATGGCATTCGCGATTCTCGGAGCAAACTTGTCCTCACCGTAATCATAAATGATTTTCTTTAATTGATCTCTTGTATAGTTGTTCACTACCATGTACGCGTCAAGAGGCGCGCTCGTGTCCATTCTCATATCAAGAGGCGCGTCGTTATTGTGCGAAAAGCCCCTCTCGGGAGTATCGAGCTGATAGGAGGAAACACCGAGATCCATTAAAATTCCGTTGATCTTCTCGATCCCGAGATTTTCAAGAACCTCCTTCACGGAAGAAAAGTTACTTTTTACGAACGTAACTCGGTCAGAATAATCCGCAAGACGCTTACTTGCCGCGCAAAGCGCAGCATCATCTCGGTCGATCGCGATAAGCCGACCGCCCGCGGTAAGCTTTTTTACGATCTCAAGAGAATGACCGCCGCCGCCCGCAGTTCCGTCAACGTAGGTCCCCGCAGGGTCTATATTTAATCCCTCGATGCACTCGTCGAGAAGCACCGAACGGTGTGAAAAATTGATTTCGCTATGATTTTGCATTTCAAATAAATCCTTTACAGTCAAGTTTAGCGTAAAGCCAAATACTTATTAATTATAATATACTTAAAGATTTATTGCAAGGGTGATTTTTGGCAAAAATAAAATTTCGTTCAGTTTTTTTATGCTTTTTTGATATTTTATTTCACCTCCACTTCATTACAGCGCATATTTTACCTTTTCGAAGCAATAATTGGGAATTACTGTAAAATTTTATTTTTTTAGCTTTAGCTAAAAAACACCGCGGCGCATCCGCGCCGCGGCACTGTTCAAGCTTTATCCTTCCCCGTCTTTTTTTCTTCAACGTCCGGCTTCTTTATACGAATAAATATCGATAACAGCGCGCGACCGTTGAAGGGTATCAAGGGATAAAGATAATTTCGCTTGCCCCCAACCGTCTTATTGGTCGCAAGCAGTATAAGCGTTACAAGACATCCCACGGCAAATCCCCAGAAGCTGAATATTGCGGTCAGGACCGTAAGCAAAATTCTCAAAAATTTAAACGCGTATCCAAGCTCATAGCTTCGTTGAGTAAAATTCGCGATGGCAACAAACGCCATATAGAGAATAACCTCGGGAATAAGCCACCCTATGCTTACCGCAAAATCACCGAGAATCAAGCCGCCCACCACCGAAAGCGAGTTTGAAAGCATATTCGGAGTATTCAGTGACGCCATTTTAAGCCCGTCGATAATAAATTCCGCAATGAGTATCTGCGCTACAATGGGTATTCTTCCCCTTTCCTTCGGTAAAACAAAGGATAGCCACTCGGGAACGAGCTCGGGATTGTTGACGAGCAAAAGCCAGAACGGTATCAAAAACAAGGTAAGCCAGAATACAAGGTGACGCACAAGGCGTATATACGTTCCCGTAAGAGGAGAAAAATAAAAATCGTTGGTCTCCTGCATAAAATCAAAAATAGACGTTGGCAGAACCATTGCCTCGGGAGAGTTGTCACAAATAATTATAACACTTCCCTCAAGCAGCTGCGCCGCCGCGGAATCGGGACGCTCTGTATACCTTATTTTCGGGAAAGGATTATACCACTTTTTTCTTATAAGGCATTCCGCTAAGGATTCATGTCCAAGCGTAAGAGAATCCGTCTTTATCGACGAAAGCTTTTCGCTAAGCAATTTCACGTATTCGGGATCCGCCACCCCATCCATATAGCACATTACTATATCGGTTCTTGAGCTTTCGCCTACTGTCATATACTTCATAGTAAGATTGGGATTTCTTATCCGCCTACGTATAAGCGCAGTGTTAAATATCAGAGTTTCAACAAATCCGTCACGGGCGCCGCGCATCACCTTGTCACCCTCGGGCTCTCCGGTTTCTCTGGCGGGATAGGTTCTTGCATCAATGATGATAGCAGATGAGCCGAAGGTAGATCCGAGCATCACACAAGCTCCCGACATAAACATCTGAATGAGCGTATCAATTTTATCCGTCGCATCCGCCTCGACGTACGGGAGATGACAGTCAAGAAAATTCTGCGCTACGCTAATACCCGTCTGTGCATCATCGGAAGTTAAGGATTTAAGGGAAAGAAAATGTGTCATAAGCTTTGAGAGCTCCGCATCCTTAATTAGTCCGTCGATATAGTAGAGCGTAAGCTCGTCCCGACCGATTTTTATAATCTTTTTTATCACGTCGAAGTTTTCACTCACCCTGAGAGTCTTATCAAGAAAAGCGACGTTTTCGCTATAAGATGCGCCAAGTTTTTTCATAAATCCATCACTCACATTCATAAATATTACGTTAAAAGTGTTTGCCAAATCATACGCACTTCAACAGAAAATACCCGTATTTTTGTAAAATGATTCGATATTTTCCGAGATTTTTATACAATTTGTTTATTTTTCTATTATTTGTTTATAAAATGCGACATATAAAAACAGAGCCGACAAATCGGCTCTGCACTGTAATATAAAAATGATCAACTGTTTTTTGCCTCATCGCGAAGATCCATAAGCTCGTCAAAGAAATTGTTCACGTCAGTAAATTCACGGTAAACGGAGGCAAATCTGACGTACGCAACTTTATCCCTTGCGCGAAGCTTATTCATTACCATCTCGCCGATCTCGGACGTTGTTACCTCATTTTTGAGCGCATTCTGAAGCTCGTTTTCGATCTCAAACACGATCTCCTCTGCATTAACGGGACGCTTCTGTGTTGCCTTGAGGAGTCCGCCCAAGATCTTGGTTCTGTCGAAAAGCTCCTTTTCCCCATTCTTCTTAATTACGATGATCTGAACTGATTCAAGAACCTCAAAGGTCGTAAAACGCTTCTGACAGTTCAAGCATTCTCTGCGTCGTCTGATACTCGAGCCATCGTTTACGGGGCGGGAATCCGTTACCTTGCTTTCTCCAAATCCACAAGAAGGACATTTCATAATATTTATCTCCAATCAAAATCAACATATTGTATTAACCCTTATATTATACCACAATTTTTTGTGTTTGTAAATATGATATTTGCTAAAAAATGAATAAATAACAAAAAATGTTACAAATTATACATTGATTTAACTGTAAATTATAATATAATAAAGTGTTAATGATTACAGCTTAATTGAAAGGCATATACATGAAAAGAATTTTAACCGTTCAGGACATATCCTGCGTTGGAAAATGCTCGCTTACGGTCGCCCTTCCCATAATTTCCGCTATGGGGATCGAAGCTGCCGTACTTCCGACCGCAGTTCTGTCCACTCACACAGCATTTAAAAAATTTACCTTCTGCGATCTTACTGAGGAGATTCCCTCTATCACGGATTGTTGGAAGGAACAGAATATAGAATTTGACGGACTTTATTCGGGATATCTCGGATCTGCACGACAAATTGATCTTGTAATAGAGCTTTACAAAAGCTTTGGCGAGGGTAAGCTCAAGCTCGTTGACCCCGCAATGGCAGATAACGGCAAGCTTTATGCCGGATTTTCTTCCGAATTTCCGCATGAAATGGCTCGGCTTTGCGCAATTGCAGACGTAGCCATCCCTAATCTCACCGAGGCGTGCTTCATGCTCGACAAGGAGTACAAGTCCTGTGGATACGATGAGGAATACATCAAGGAGCTTCTCTTAGGAATAGCAGCTCTCGGAGCAAAGAAGGTAGTAATCACGGGTGTTGCTTTTGAAGAGGGCAAGCTCGGATGCTGCGGATACGATTCCACAACAGGAGAATTCTTCTCTTATTTCAACAACGAGATCACGAAAAAATTCCACGGCACGGGTGACACCTTTGCCTCGGTCTGCTTCGGCTCTCTTATTTTAGGCGAAAGCTTATACGATGCAACAAAAAAAGCGGCAGATTTCGTTTGCAATGCGATTAAAGCAACCGTTACAGACGAACGTCCCATCGACTACGGAGTGCATTTCGAGAAGGTTTTAAATACCCTTATCTGATCTGCTTTTTGGAGGAAATTATAAATGAAAATGAATGCCGAAAAAATGTATGCCACGATGAATCCGTGGCGACTGTTTTTCGTCGTTGCTCTGCCGGGCATGGTAAGTATGATCGCTATGTCCGTGTACAGTATTTTTGAAGGTATATTTATAGGCCAGACGCTTGGCGAGAGCGCATTCGCCGCGATCAATATCGCAATGCCGCTTGTCATGATAAACTTTTCATTGGCGGATCTTATCGGTGTCGGCGCTTCCGTTCCGATTTCGATCGCACTTGGCAAAAAGGATCACAAAACGGCAAACAACGTTTTCACCTGCTCTGTGATCATGATTTTTATTGCCTCCGTTATCATGGGAGGCATTATGTTTTTTGCCGCAACTCCGCTTGCCAAAATGATGGGGGCGGACGGAGCTTTGCTTGAAACGTCGGTAAAATACCTTCGAACGTGCGCATTATGCAGTCCTCTGTCCTCAATTTTCTTTGCGATGGACAATTATCTGCGTATTAGCGGATACGTTAAAACCAGCATGACGATAAATATATGCTCAAATCTGGCTACTTTAGGTCTTTTAACCTTCTTTTTGCTTGTATGTGACATGGACGTAGTCGGCTCGGCTCTTGCGGTGTCGATCTCCATGTGTCTGTGCTCTTTCGTTGCGATGATACCCTTTATAAGAAACAAGGCGCTACTGAAATTCACAAAGCCCAGCTTCTCAGCGCCCATGCTAAAGCAGATCGGCGCATGCGGATCTCCCAT
The DNA here is from genome assembly GCA_045632305.1 of Eubacteriales bacterium. Taxonomy (GTDB): domain Bacteria; phylum Bacillota; class Clostridia; order Oscillospirales; family CAG-272; genus SVTX01. The sequence continues at coordinate 13,480 of JAZQWL010000029.1, forward strand.
ATTTTTGAACAACATATCGGGCCGTATCACCTCAATACTTATGAATATATCCCTCATGACTCTCGGAGTTAGCGCGTTTGGAGAGGGCGGCGGTCAGACAGCCGTTGCAATATACGCCATTCTTATGTATGCGAGTGATCTTTGTTGGCCGCTTCTGTACGGAATTTCGGACTCGCTATCCCCTGCTGTCGGTTACAACTGGGGAGCACAAAATTATGACAGAGTGAAGAAGATCGTTCGTTGCGCCTATATTGGTACTGCAATCATCGGTCTTGTATCCACTTCGTTTTTGTTCTTTTTCCCGAGAACCGTTGCCTCTTGGTTTGTAAACGCAAACGAAACAAAGCTATTAAATATCGCCCCGCGCGCTATAAGACTCTTCTGTTTTGCCTATCTGTTCCGTTGGATCGGAGTTACAACTCAGGGCTTTTTAAGCGCGATCGAAAAGCCGTTTATGGCTACCGTCATGTCTCTCGGAACTGCATTCGTTTTCCCTGTGGTTTTGCTTGGAGGGTTATGGTCGTTCGGTCTTGACGGCATCTGGTTTAACTTTGTCGGAGTCAATATTTTGACCGCTATCGTATCGGGAATATTCCTTACTGTAGTTTTGAAGGAAATCAAGAAAAAAGAAAAGATTTTAGAAGAAAACAAATAAAATTGATCCCCGCAAGTATAATTTTGCGGGGATTTATATTATATTAGGGGATTTAAACCTCTGGTTTGCGGCAACTCTTGTAGGGGTCAACTCATCCCGAAATAAACATGCTGTGACTCTGAACACAGGTTTGCGGCAACGAATTTATTTTTCCCAAATAATCAATCCGCAAACATTGCAAATTCTTCGAATTTGCGTGTGTTCTTCGTGCGTAGGACAAACTCCAAAAAAGGCAGGAGACCATACGGATCTCCTGCTTTTTTGGAGCTGGTGATGTGACTCTGAACACAAATTTGCGCCTATGTTTCCATTAAACTTACGTCTTTTATGCGCAAACTGGTCCCTCGCTTCGCGGGGACGGTGTTCTTCGTACTAAGTTAGCAGCTCCAACACAAAAAGGGCGCTTATGCGCCCTTTTTGTGTTGGAGCTGGTGATGTGACTCGAACACACGACCTGCTGATTACGAATCAGCTGCACTACCGACTGTGCTACACCAGCGATATGTGGTTGATTTACAACCACATTCGAAATTATACCACAGATGCGAATTATTGTCAATACCTTTATTGCTCAAAATTTCGCTTTATTCTTTAATTTTTTTCCAATATTCCTCTGCGGCGCGTTCGTTTTTATTATCACCAAAGGTATAATATTTCTTGTTCTTCAGATCGTTCGGCAAATACTGCTGCTTTACGTATCTGTTGGGGTAATCGTGAGGATATTTATAACCCTTGAACAGAGGCGATTGCAAATGTATCGGGATATTCTCACCAAGTCCTGCGCGAACGTCCTCAAGCGCCACATCGACCGCAATATGAGCCGTATTGGATTTAGGCGCGGTTGCAAGCAAAATTGCCGCATCGCCAAGAGGAATTCTCGCCTCGGGCATACCAAGCTCAAGCGCCATCTGACAGCACGCCTGAACGATCGGTATCGCCTGCGGATAAGCTAATCCAATATCCTCGCATGAAATAACCTTAAGACGGCGACAGAGCGAAATTATGTCACCCTTATCGAGCATTTTCGCAACGTAAAACGCCGCCGCATCGGGATCGGATCCGCGAATGGATTTCTGCAGACAACCGAGCATATCGTAATGAGTATCGTCCGAAAAATTACCGCTTCCGTATGAAAACTCAAGCGCGTTCTCATAAGTGATCTCGCCCTCCGCAGAAAAATATGCGTTTTCAAGCAGACCTATCGAACGGCGAACGTCGCCTGAGGCAAGATTTGCGATTTTTTCGGCAACAGCGGGCTCAAGAACCTTTTCTGTGCCGTTTTCACGATTGAGATAATCAAGTGCGCGGTAAAGCATTTTAGAGCAATCCTGCGGCTTTACGGGCTTGAATTCAAAGAGTGAAGAACGCGAAATAATCGCGTTATACACATACATGTGAGGATTTTCGGTTGTGGATGCAATAAGCGTAACACGTCCGTCCTCGATATATTCAAGAAGGGTCTGCTGCTGCTTTCTATTAAAATACTGGATCTCGTCGATATACAAAAGCGTACCGTTTACGCCGAAAATATTGGAGGAGGACTGAAGCACCTCGCGAATGTCCGCACTCGACGCGCTTGTAGCGTTGAGCTTATGGAATGTCATGCCCGACATCTCGGCAATAATTGACGCCGCGGTGGTCTTACCCGTACCGGGAGGGCCGAAAAATATCATATTTGTAATTCTTCCGCCCGCGAGCATTCTGCGGATAACACCGCGCTCGCCAAACAGATGTGTCTGACCTACTATATCGTCAATATGCTTAGGACGAAGGAGGTCGGCTAACTGTGCGTTTCTCATATATATCTCCATTTGATAATCAATATATAATATTTTATCATTATTTCATAAATTTGTCAACACAAATGCAGAAAAAGGGCGACACAGTCGCCCTTTTTATCTGTTAAACATATAATTATTCTTCCGACATCGGAGGCACGTAGCCAGGCATTGAAAGAGGCGCATTTTCATCAAACGTCTTTCCCCATTCGCGAGTATATCTACCTAATCCTGCGATAAGAATTTCTTTTGTATATTCCTTCTCTCTTAATGCCGCTCTTACGTCATTAAAACGGGAATCAAGATCATACAGCATCTGGTTGCAAGGATAATAAAGAATAGGCGCCTTGACAACCTCATAAAATTCAAGCGGAACGTCCTCTACGCCATGATGCGATACCTGACATATGTCACTTCTCAAATATTCGCCGTAAACACTCATAAGCCATCTGCTACCCGAACTACCAATGTCACCTGTCAAAAGGAAGCTGTAATCATATCCATACAAACGCGATACGATTGAGGAATTGTTGAAATTCAGCTCATGGCTCTCGTCCTTGAAAAGATCATCGGGTGCCAAAAGAATTTCCATATTAAGATCTCCAAAGGTAAATTCCATACCTGTGTGAGCATAAACCGTCTTTGTTCCATCAAATTTTGCTATATCAGCTGCAAGTCCTTCATTAAAATACGTATCCCCGCCCGTAATGAGCGCCGCTTCAGAATCAATCGGCGCAACAATAACGTATCCGAGATCTACGTTTTTGGCATATCTTGAGGCAAATTCGCTAAAAGCAGGATAATGATCTTCATGAGAATGCGTAAGAACCCATGCTCGAATAACAATTTCTCCGTCTTCCGCCTCTTTATTGAGGAATTGATACAATTGTCTTGTGCGGTCAGCGTATGAGCCGTCATATATAATAAACGATCCATCCGTCAATTCAATAACGTAGCACATACCGTTAACATGCGCAGAATCACGCATCTGCGTTACCTTTATTGCCTGCTCCGCATCGGGATCTATATCAGACTTAGGCGGCAAGGTATCTGCGGCAGTAGCCGACGTTATGACACTAAGCTCGCCTCTATCGGCAAGATAATAAATGTGCGCCATTTGAGATCCCTTGACAAGCGTAGCAAATTCACTACCGTTCTTCTCGCTTTGACTGTATGCCTCGTATCCAAGATATGAGTAATAAACGTATACACTGTCGAAATCGTTTGCCGTCTTCCCTTTATACACACAAAGCACGGAATCATCCTGACAATCGTACGTATCGTCGGGTGCGCTCAAGAACTTGGGCTCCTCTACAACTAACGGGGGCTCTGTGGTCTCCTCGGTCAATACTGTGGTAGGTTCCTCATCGGCAACCATCTGGGATGCTACCTCATCCTTGGGTGATCCATTGCAGGAAACACACATTACTATTGCAATAATTAAAATTATGCATGCAAAAATCGCCCTAATAAGCTGGCTTTTCATAATTTTCTCTCATTCCTTCAAAGTAAAGATATCTGAATTTATTTTACCATTTTCACAGGCATTTGTCAACAGAAATAAAACAAAAGGGCGACCGAGTCGCCCTTTTTATTATTTTGATACGGTAATTTTAATATCGCCCGTATCAGTTGTGATCTCACATCTGCCACCGCTTGTCGATTTGGGAACGTCAACCCTTCCCGTATCCGTGCTCGCAAATACCACCTTTTCAACCAAGAACGAGCCGATTACGTCGCCCGTGCTTGTTTCAATATCAATTTCAGCGGCATCGCAATCGGTAAACTTAACGTCACCCGTATCGCGCTCAATGTGGAATTTTTCGGATGCGAGCACGTTATTCATAACAAGATATCCGGTATCTCCCTTAGAAATCAAGCTCTTGCATCTGATATTTTCAAGCTTGGCATCACCCGTGTCCACATCAACGGTTACATTGCCAAGACAATTGACGTCAAGGACGGTAATATCACCCGTAGACACCTCAAGATCAAGCTCGCCCACAGAGGTATTGCCTACCTTGATATCGCCCGTATTAGTGTGTATTTTAAGCAAGCCGACAGTTGATGCCTCAAAGCTCACGTCCGCCGTAGTGACCAAAATATCCGCACTTGTAAACTTAAAATTATTCGATACTGTAATATCGCCTGTTCTGGAATTTATCTTAAGCGCGCCGTATTCAGCTTCGGGAAGATAAACGGTAATTTTAGCAGATCCGAAATTGAAGATGCCGATATGATCGTACCATTTTCTTGTATCATTACGTAAGATTGAAAGCGTACCGTCGATCACGGAAACCTCGTTTCTTATCTTTTCCTCCTCGTAGCAAACCACTCTTACGTTGCCGTCAGTGGAGGGCAAAAACGAAATTTTAGCCGTGTCGGACTTGATCTCGATATTTTCAAAGCTGTCGCTTATTATAAATTCCTTTGTCTGAAATTTCTTAGATGATAAGCACATAAAATCCCAATCATTCAACGACATAACGGTAACGAAAACCAGAGCGCCCACAAGGATAAGCGCCCCCGCTACAATGATCCAAACCTTCTTAGCCGTACTCATTATGCCTCTCCTTTCTTTATGAACATTCTCTTGATCCCGATAGCGATCTTCTTTGTAAGCTTAGCAATACCCATCGTTGCCGAAGTGCATCCAAAGAAGTTGAAAATTGCAAGACCGCCACAAACCAAGCCCGCCGCGAGCAAAACGGCGCCGCTTACAAAATGGGAGGTCGAAGCTATGATAGAGCCGCCAACTACACCGGCAATGGCGCATCCGGCAAACGTAGCAAATACTGCCCATGCAACCGCCACAAGCGACCATATTACCGCATAAAGCGTAATAGTTAACGCAAATGCAACGACTAAAAGAGGCAGCCATACGGGAAATCCAACACAGATCAATACGATCTCAAATGCCTTGAGTTTTCGCTGAGATCTCACCTTCTCCTTCACGATCTTTCCTAAAGGATAATCGGCAATTATCTCCTCGGCTACCTTTTCGGGCGATCCGAGATCCGCAATCGCCTCTTCTTCGCTCGCTCCGTCCTCGATTCTATCGTCTATCATTTCGCTGTAAAACGAAAGCTTTTCAATTATGTCATCCTTGGGTAAGCCCTCAAGACGCTTCCCAAGTTCAAAAATAAACTCGGTCTTATTCATTAGCCAATCCCCCCTTCTCTACAAATTCGTATATCGTAATAATTTCCTTCCACTCGCGTCTGAAATCCTCAAGTCGCGAAAGCCCCGCCTCAGTTATACGGTAATACTTGCGAAGGCGTCCGTTATGCTCCGCGCTTCTTACCGTGAGCATCTCGGCAGTCTCCAATCTCTTGAGAATGGTATATAACGTGGACTCGGAAAGCTCGATACACGGCTTTACGTCCTTAATTATCTTATATCCGTAAGATTCCTCGTTCTTTATGGCTGCTAAGACGCAAACGTCAAGCAACCCTCGTTTAAGTTGAATATCCATGCAATACTCCTCCTTACATAATACATCATATCACGAAGTATTGATTTTGTCAATAGGTTTCACAAAAATTTGTAAAAAAACGGCAGGCGTGCGCCTGCCGTTAAACATTTTAAATATAAAAAACAATCTCTTCCTTCGGCTTTCTCTGGCTGTGTCTGAACGAGGGTTTTGCCGCATCTGACGGGTATCCCGCGGTCAGGATGCATACGTCAACAAGATTTTCTGGAAGCTCAAAAAGCTCTCGAAGCTTCGGCGAATCATACCACATAACCATAGTAGTTCCCGCGCCGATGTCCGCCGCCTCGAGCATCATCTGCGTCGCCACGATACTGCAATCAACGTCGCCCGAATCCTTGCCGTCACAATCTCTCTTCCAGCTTTCGTTATTGTCATAGCAGATAAGGAACGCGGTCTTCGCGCCGTAAATACAATCCGTGCAAGCGTTGAGCTTTTCAAGGCCCTCCTCGCTCTGCACTACGAAAATGCGCTCGGGCTGAAGATTCTTTGCCGTGGGGGATACAATTCCCGCCTCTAAAATCTTGTCTATATCGGCTTGACTTAAAGGTCTGCCGTCAAATTTTCTTAAAGAATATCTTTCCTTTGCAAGTGTTAAAAAGTCCATGATACTACCTCTCAATCAAATATTTTCGATATTTTTTCAAACAGCTTTTTATTTTCCACGACAACGATCGCAATCTTTTCCCTCACTCTCGAAATGCCCTGATAGAAAAGATTCGGGTAGAGATACTCGGGATTTTCATCGGGAATTCCCTTTAGCTTGCCGTATTTATCATAATAAAATGTTTTGTCCATAACCATTGCGACGTTGTCAAATTCCTGACCGATAACGTGATTACAATAATAGTCCTCGCACATATCGGAGCAGAGCGTCTTTCTTTTGGCATCGGGATAACTGATAAACGTGTAGCCCGCACCCTTGAGATAGGACAAAATTTCCCTTGCCTCATCCGTATTATTTGCGTAGAACAATCCAATATTCGGATAATCGGAGCTGATCTTCTCGGGCTTGTATATGTTCTTGAGTGAATTTATAAAGCTCGTCAGCTCGACGTTGGTGCGGATTCTCTCCCGCAATTTAAATGATCCCAGAAGATTTAATTTTATAATTTTATTCGCTATCTGATTCTTCTTTTCATCACAAGTCAGTACCTGCTCGGGATCCGATGAAAAAATGCATATCTGAGAATTGTCCATCACACGCTTCACGATCTCATTAAAAAGATTTACGGAAAGCCGATGCGCCTCGTCGACAAAAACAAATTTAAATTTATCCATGCGTGACGGATCCTGTGCGATCTCCTCCATCGGCATTACGTCAAAATTTGGGATCGAGGAAATAAGCGCGTCCTTCTCGCCGTCAAGCCGTCCGCAATAAATTACAAGCGACGCACCGCGTTCAGTGAGCGTTTTTGCCACGTCGTATATAAGCAGAGTCTTACCCGTTCCCGACGTGCCGACAATACTGTAAAAGCCGTGACCGTTCACCATGGAAATGTCGAGCAAAATATCCTTCTTTATACGGTCCTGCGCCTGGGTAAGAAAATATTCACCCGCGATAAATTTATCGGGCGTTCTCAAAGGAGAAACCAAATAGTCCGATGCCTTGAACATATCGTCAATGTCGGACGAATACTCACCGCCAAATGCCTTTACCGCATCTGCAACAAGTGAAAAATCAACTTTTACAAGCTCTCCCCCATCGCCTATTTTATAAGTGGTAAGCGTGTCGGTCACGACCGTAAACATAACAGGATTTTGATCGATATGGGCAAGATAATGAAGATTTCGCTTCTGCTGAGCCAAAATGTCACGCTCTTCAACCGCCTGGCTTTTAAGCTCAATGCTTAAGCACTTGCCTTCCTTGAATTTCAAAAGGTCAAATTCCTTGCCGATTCGAGGGATAGTGTAGCCAAAGAAAAATCCGTCAAGCTCGGGTGTCTCCACCCCACAGCTTACAAGTCCGTCCACTAACTGACGAAGCGATCGTATCTCGTGACGCTTTGTTACCTTGCGCGAAAGCTTGCCCGACTCGTGCCGATCCAATCTTGAAAACGGAATTTCTTCCCTTACGCGTGACAGAAGATAAATATTCAAAGGCCTTGTCATATTACCACTCCCTTCTCTACTTATATTTTATAATATTTTTTCGGCATTGTCAACAGACGCAAATCAAATATTCACCGCATTTTTCGTCCGACGAAAGAATACGTAAAAGTTTTTATTTTTTTCAACATTTTTTGAAAAAAGGTATTGACAAAATAAATGCCTTGTGATATAATATTCAAGTCGTCGGATGAAGACACTAAAAATCATCCATTTACCCCATCGGATCTAGGTGTAGCTCAGCTGGGAGAGCGCTACCTTGGGGTGGTAGAGGCCGCAAGTTCAAGTCTTGTCACTTAGACCAGAAAAAAGCAGAATGGATTTATCCATTCTGCTTTTTTCTTATTTTAATGATAATATTTGAACTTGTGTCAAATACTAC
>JAZQWL010000030.1:0-4558 GCA_045632305.1 Eubacteriales bacterium
TTCGGTTGAAGTAATCAAAGCGCAAACATTGCAAATTCTTGCGAATTTGCGAGGTTCTGCGTCCGTAAGCTCTATACAAAAATCAAAGGGAGTGGCAACGCCACTCCCTTTGATTTTGGTGCGGGCAACAGGACTTGAACCTGCACGTCGAGGACACTAGATCCTAAGTCTAGCGCGTCTGCCATTCCGCCACGCCCGCATGTGTTATTAAATTTTTGTCTAGCGCGTCTGCAACTTTGCTCACAAGCTCGCTCGTAGCATAAATGCTTCGCATTTCTGCCTTCGCAACTGAGGTTGCTCGTTCCGCCACGCCCGCATGTGTTATTAAATTTTCGTCTAGCGCGTCTGCAACTTTGCTCGCAAGCTCGCTCGTAGCATAAATGCTTCGCATTTCTGCCTTCGCAACTGAGGTTGCTCGTTCCGTCACGCCTGCATGTGTTATTAAATTTTCGTCTAGCGTGTCTGCAACTTTGCTCGAAAGCTCGCTCGTAGCATAAATGCTTCGCATTTCTGCATTCGCAACTGAGGTTGCTCGTTCCACCACGCCTGCGGATCGAACTGCGCTTATTATATCACAAATAATCATCAAAGTCAAGCGAGAAAAATTCCTTTTCGAAAAAGAATTTATACTATTTACAAATTTTCTTGATTTTTCCTGAAAATAGTGGTATACTAATATCACATAGTAAAATTTACCGAAAGGAAAATTTAGAGCATGAAGCATGTTGACATATATACCGACGGCGCGTGCCGCGGCAACCCCGGTAAAGGCGGTTGGGGAGCGATACTTGTCTACGAGGGCAGGGAAAAGGAGCTTTCCGGCGGCGAGGCCTTGACCACGAATAACCGAATGGAGCTTTTGGCGGCAATTGAGGCATTATCTGCACTCAAGGAGCCGTGTGAGGTAACACTCACGTCCGATTCGAAGTATCTTGTTGATGCGATCGAGAAGGGCTGGGCGGTATCATGGAGAGCAAAGGGCTGGAAGAAGGCAGACAAATCTCCCGCACTCAATCCTGATTTATGGGAAAAGCTTTTAGTTCTACTTGAAATTCACAAGGTTACGTTTATCTGGGTAAAGGGACATGTCGGACACCCTTACAACGAACGCTGCGACAAGCTTGCCACAACATTTGCGGACAGCTTTAAATAAGATCTCAAATTGAAAAAAATATCACTTTTATGTATTCTTGTCTGCGCGGCGCTTTTGTTTTCCGCGTGCGGTGTGAGAGACAACGTTGACACCTCCGATGATGGCGCGGTAGGAGACGGAACAACCATTGACCGAAGACCTGATGCAACGGAGCCCGCCACCACTGAAGGCGGCAAGGCCGAAGAGCCAACGACGGAAGGCATGCCAGACGAAACGCAGACAAAGGATGAAGCAGCAAGTGATCAGAACAGTGAAAACGGTTCAGAGGCGGAAAAAAAGACGCTCGCGTCGGATACGGGAACGGGACTTAATCTTGTTCTTGAATATACGGTGAGCGACGGGGATAACGGTGCGCGTAGGGTAAGTGTTGATTTGTATATCGAGCATTATTCTCTTAACGTGACCTCGCGCGGCAATACAAATTATATAAGAGTCGGCGACGAAACTCTTTATTTTTCAACCGACGCGATAAGCTATGACGGAGCAGAAAAGAAGCTTACAAAGGTTGCATCGTATACCTTTACTGCAACAACGGAGAATCATACGCTTCCAATTTACGCGCTTTGGAATTTCAATGGCGTTTACAGTGATAAGTCCATCAGCGCGATCATTATTGAAAACAATATTGAGCTTTAAGAACAACTCGGATGCATTTGCATCCGAGTTGTTTTTTGATGATTATGGGTTATGATTTTGCTTTCAAATTTTCTCTTGAAAAAAGGCAGGATGTGTGATATAATTGTATTGTAGATTTAAAATGTTAAGCAAGGGAGGAAATATATGGCGTTACATGTACTTGATGAGGCAAACCGTTGCCTTCAATGTAAGAATCCTCAATGCGTGAAGGGGTGTCCTATAAGTACTCCTATTCCTGAGATAATACGTCTTTTAAAGGAGAATAAGCTCGACGAAGCAGGCAGAATGCTTTTTGAAAATAATCCGTTGACTACTGTTTGCAGTCTTATTTGCAACCACGAAAAGCAGTGCGAGGGACATTGCGTTCTCGGTAGGAAGGGAGTTGCGGTGCATTTTTCAACCATCGAACAGTATATTTCGAGAGCATACGCGCCCAAAATGACAAAGGGCCCCGCAGAGTGGAACGGTATGAGAGCCGCAATAATCGGCTCAGGACCTGCGGGCATCACGATCGCGATCATTCTTGCGCGATACGGCTACAAGGTAACTATATTTGAAAACAAGAGCGAGATCGGCGGCGTTCTCCGTTATGGAATTCCCGATTTCCGCCTTCCGAAAACAGTTCTTGACGACATTCAGTACCGTCATATTGAAATGAAGGGAATACAGATTCGTCCGAACACGGATATCGGTGGATCTATCGGCGTCGAGGACCTTTTCAGAGACGGATACAAAGCGATTTTCGTGGGAACGGGTGTTTGGAAGCCGAACGCTTTGCATATTAAGGGCGAAACTCTCGGACACGTGCATTTTGGAATTAACTATCTTAACAGCCCCGATTCCTTTAAGCTCGGTCAAAGAGTAATAGTTATCGGCGCGGGCAATGCTGCTATGGACGTTGCGAGAACGGTGCTTCGTCATGGAACAGAGTATCTCACGTGTTTCTCGATAACCAAGAAGGTTGCCGCAAGCGATTATGAATTTACTTATGCGAAGCTCGAGGGCGTTGACTTTGAGTATAATAAACGTCCCGTTGAGATCGTTGACGAGGGAGTTATCTTCTGTGACGTGATCGAAAATGAGGATGGAACGTTTACCGATATACCCGGAAGCGAAAAACTTTATCCTGCGGATAGTGTTATCGTGTCGATAAGCCAGGGCCCGCAGAGCACGATCGTTAAATCCACCGACGGACTCGTGGCGAATGAACGCGGACTTCTCGTGGCGGATGAATTTGGAAACACCTCACGCCCCGGAATTTTTTCGAGCGGTGACGCAGTGCATGGTCCGAGAACGGTGGTTGAAGCCGTCGCGCACAGTAAGGTCGTTGCTGAAACAATGCATAAATATATGCAGTCGTTGAAGGATGAGGAAGAGGAAAAATAAGTTTAATAAAAAATATCCCGAATGCATTGCATTTGGGATATTTTGGCAATAAAAGGGTAGTTGATTCGGAAAACGGGGACTTAGAACCGAGATTTGTCGCGTTGCTTCCGCAACATCAAATGCGCACCGTGAAAACGGGACTTGAACAACGTTCGCTTCGCTCACTACGCGCCCTGCAAGCAGGTCGCCCGTATGCCACACAAGTGTGGCTTGCGGTTTGTGAAGCGTTTTACGAAGCAAAAAAGAAGGTAGGCAATTGCCTACCTGCTTTTTTGTGTGTAAATTCCTATTTTGATACAATTTGCGTACACCACTTAAAAAATGCGTACACTTATTCAAAAGTGCGTGCAGTTAAACTCACAGATAAATTGGAATTTGTTGGTTTAATGCTTTTGCATATATTCAATGAAATCTTTTGTTTTAGACCAATATTTGATGCCCCAATTTTCAAAATTCCATTCATCGATGTATGGATTGCATTCATAATCGATATAAAAAATAGCCCCATTCGCAACCACGAAATTTGTCGGAAAGAAATCTATATTTAGTCCAGCAGAATAAACCATCTGTGCCATTTCCAGCACTTGTACGATGTACGAATCATCCATAACATCATCTTTCACTAATTCGTATATAGTTGGCCCGTCGATATATTCTTTAACAATTCTTTCGTTCTCAATATCAACATCCAACATTTGAGGCAATCTGATTCCAGTATGCAACAGTCTGTTATAATCGTTGATTTCTGCTTCAATTTTGTTTCCAAAGGAATAATAATCACATGGCTCGTGGTGAATCTGTTTCAACACATATTGGCATCCATTCCTTTCTACCAGATAGGAATATCCGCCTTTCCCGTGTCCTAATAACCGAATAACCGTATATTGCTTTTGATTAACAACAAATGTTTCCTGCATCAGTTTGCCTCCGTCAAATTCTTATTTATCGTTCAGTTTATTATAGCATAATCATCGCATTTTTTTCAATACATTCGCCTACCGTATAACAAAAAAACTTTCGTCCCGTAGCAATATCTACGTTCCATTGATAAAGCTTTTGTTCCGCAGTTATTTATAATAAAGCAAAAAAGAGGTTAAACACTCCTACAAGGCTCTAATCTTTACTTACAGAAAGGAAAGAACTCCTTTTATGCAAAGAAAAAAGGTCTGACACGATTGTATCAAACCTTTGCTTTTCTTTTGGTGCGGAAAACGGAGACTTGAACAACGTTCGCTTCGCTCACTACTCATTGGCTGCGCCAATGACAGTACTCGCCTCGCTATGCTCGGCGGTACGGATCGAGAAGCGTTTTACGAAGCAAAAAAGCAGGTAGGCGAATAATGTGGAAAACGGAGACTTGAACAACGTTCGCTTCGCTCACTA
>JAZQWL010000031.1:0-1856 GCA_045632305.1 Eubacteriales bacterium
CGGCGGCATCTCTGAGACCTTCACTGTAAGACGTGTGTCCTACGGCGTAGGTGTTGAAAAGACCTTCCCCCTTCATTCCCCCAACGTAGACAAGATCGGAGTATTCCGCGAGGCAAAGGTTCGCCGTGCTAAGCTCTACTATCTTCGTGACAGAGTTGGTAAGGCAGCAAAGGTTAAGGAAAAGATCTAATTTTCCTTCCAAAATAAAAGAGCCGCATTTCTGCGGCTCTTTTATTTTTCTGTTGACAAGACTTTGTCTTTGTGATACAATTAAAATAGAAAATGTGAGAGTTTTACCCCTTGTGGTCAAACCTTAGCAAAATAAGCGCACAAAGGGGTGTATAGTCCTCTCTGTGCGCTTTTTTAAATCAGCAAGACTAAGAACGGCACGGTTACCACGTACTATGACGATGGCAACAAGCTTGTAGCCAATGTGCCGTCATATAATTATCTTGAAGATATGAGTTCCCAAATTGGCGGTTCGACCGGTTTTTCTATGAGTGGATCTATTAGCCAAACATACACATCGGGAAATATCAACGTATTTAATATGTTTGACGCTGCTTACGATAAAATCATGAGGTGGTAACTATGAAAAAATGCATAGAAGTTATAACGATCTTATTCTTACTCGCTACGCTCGTTTGCCTTCCTGTTTTTGCGGATTCGGAAACTGCTGAATTAACGACAGTAGAGTTGTCTGATGAGAGGAAAACGAAGCTTATCGAATGGCTGGATTTTAGCGCTATATCAGAGCCTGAGAACAAACATTATATTCATTACTTTGATGTTGATGAAAATGGGCGCATAGCGCTGGGGTTCCAATTTGGTGGCAACTCAAACTATATTTGTGTATATGACTCAGATTTTAATTTTCAATATGGCTGTGAATTTAATAATAACGGAAGCTTTTACTTGGAATGGGCCGACGATTGTCTGCATGTACACGTTGAGAGATCAAATGTGGTGGTTTATCTCTCGGAAGATATGACAGTAAAAGATATTCGGGGGATAGAAAACACGTATGAAAACGGCAGATACGAAGAGAATTTGCGTTCCAGAGAAAGACAAGTTGGCAACGAAACATACCGTGTTGAGGGCGGATTTGCTCAAGGAAGATATTCTCGCCTCGTTAAGTATTGCGGTGATGAATCAACGATTTTGTACGATGCAGATTCAAGCGGCATTAAAATGTGGGTTATTATAATAGCGTTTGCGGCAGGAATAGTTTTGTTCCCGATATTTTTCGTAAAATACATCAGAAAGCGCATACAGGAAAACCGCGAGAAAGCCAATAAAATTATGTGATATTGTGAAACGCCGCCCGCATTTTTGCGGGCGGTTTGCTTATCCACACGCTAATTTTTCCAAAATAAAAGAGCCGCATTTCTGCGGCTCTTTTATTTTATTTCTGTCTTGCTTGACAAAGAATTACGCGTGTGTTATAATTTTAAGAGAGTTACGCCATATTCTCGGAAAGCTTCTCACCGCCAAGGATGTGGAAGTGCAGATGCTTTACCGACTGGCAACCGTCCTCACCGATATTTGTGACAACGCGATAGCCATTAGTAAGTCCGAGCTTTTCTGCAATTACGGGAATTTTAGCAAAGATATGCGCCACTACTGCCGCATTTTCTTCCTTTATCTCATTTGCAGATGCGATATGCGCCTTCGGCACGACGAGGCAGTGCACCTTTGCCTGGGGATTTATGTCAAGAAAAGCGTAGCAGCCCTCATCCTCGTAAACCTTGCTTGAGGGAATGTCACCCTTGATTATAGCACAAAATAAGCAATCCATATTTTAAAAACCTCCGTTTTTTCTTTATTCTAACACAAACGGGTGCGTTTTTCAATAT
>JAZQWL010000032.1:0-157092 GCA_045632305.1 Eubacteriales bacterium
CGTCGGCGGTTTATTTCTGTTGCACTTTCCCGGTAGTTACCTACGGCTGACGTTATCAGCTACTCTGCCCTGTGAAGCCCGGACTTTCCTCGCGTAAATACCTTTCGGCGTGAATACGCGCAACCGTTCGGCCAAGCTACAGTAATTGATATTATATCACCCTGCGGTTTTTTTGTCAAGTACAATATTAGATTTTGAAAAATGGAATTGACATTTAAACGTATTTATGTTATTATATATAGAGGTATGGATACCGTTTATCAAACATATAATTTAAAAGTAGGTAATAGATTTATGAAAATTGGCTTTATTTCACTTGGTTGCCCCAAAAACCAGCTCGATACCGAGGTTATGCTCCACGAGGCAATTTCCGCAGGACACGAAATAACCCCCGACGAAACGCAAGCAGATATTGTAATTATAAACACGTGCGCGTTCATCGAATCCGCAAAAAAGGAAGCTATCGAAAATATTCTTGATATTGCGTGGCTAAAAACAAACGCCGATCTTAAAGGAATTATCGTAACCGGTTGTATGGCGGAACGTTACGGACGTGAAATTCTCGATGAGTTCCCTGAGGTTGACGCAGTTCTCGGTGTCGGAAGCATTCACAATATTTGTGAGGCAATAGATGCCGTTGAAAAGCAAATAAACACAAAGAAATTCAATCCCGAAAACAGATACTACTCTTGTGAGGATAAAAATACCGTAAAGCTCGGTGGCGACAGAATTCTTACAACACCCGAGTACGCCGCATACCTCAAGATTTCCGAGGGATGTGATAACCGTTGCACCTACTGTGCGATCCCCAACATCCGCGGAAAGTTCCGTTCGCGCCCCATGGAAGAGCTTATCGAAGAAGCAAAGGAGCTTGACTCTCTCGGCATAAAGGAGCTTACAATTATTGCTCAGGATACAACCAGATACGGCATCGATCTCTACGGCAAATATATGCTTGACGAGCTTATCAGAAAAATTTGCGAAGCGACCTCCATTCCGTGGATCAGACTTCTCTACTGCTATCCTGACAAGATCACCGACGAGCTTGTAGCAGAAATACGTGACAATCCCCGTGTCGTTAAATATATCGATATTCCCCTTCAGCACATCAGTGACCCCATTCTTCGCCGAATGAATCGCCGCGGCAGAAGCGAGCTTATTAAGAACGTTATTAAGAAGCTCCGCGCAAATATTCCTGAAATTGCCATCCGTACTACGTTTATCGTCGGCTTCCCCGGTGAGAATGAGGACGACTTCATAAAGCTCGCTGAATTCATGAAGGAAGCAAGATTTGAGCATGCAGGTGTATTCACGTACTCGCGTGAGGAGGGTACTCCCGCATACGATTTTGACGGTCAGGTTGACGAACAGATCAAGCAGGACAGAATGGATATCCTTATGAAGAGCCAGCTTGAGATTAACTCGCAGATCAATGAATCAATGATTGGAAAAACACTTACGGTTCTCTGCGAGGACTATGATCCCGTAAGCGAAACCCATTTTGGCAGAAGCCAATTTGACGCGCCCGAAATTGACGGCAAGATTTTCTTTAAGTCGGAAACAAGAATTAAACCCGGTTCATTTGTTGACGTTAAGATCCGCAAGGTTATCGAATACGATCTTTTCGGATTTGCTGTTACTAAAAATTAATGAAAGGCAGGAACTATTATGAATTTACCAAATAAGCTTACAGTCCTTCGCCTGATCATGACGCCTGTTTTTATGGCGCTTCTCCTTATCCCTGTTTTCACTTCATTCAATAATGCAATGGTTGATATTTATCTCAATCTCGCAGGCGCGCTTCTTTTCATAGGCGCAGCAGTTACCGATCTTCTCGACGGTAAAATCGCAAGAAAGCGTAACCTTATAACAGATTTTGGAAAATTCCTTGATCCATTGGCAGACAAATTCATGGTCATCGGAGCACTTCTCTGTATTTTTGCAGCAAATGCCTTCGAGGGTCCCCGTTCTCTTGCTATTCTTGCGCTCGTTATGCTTATTATAACAATACTCCGAGAGCTTGCGGTTACATCGATACGACTTGTCGCTTCATCATCAAAGGGTGTTGTAATTGCCGCTAACATTTTAGGCAAGATCAAAACGGTAACACAGATCGTATCGGTCTCCGCGTTCATCATCGAGCCGATCCTTTGGAAATTTATAACATACATTTTCCACTTTGAAAGCAGATTCCTTATAAATTTCCCACCTATTACGTTTATTTCAACCGCCATGGCCCTCTACTTTACAGTTCACTCGGGTCTCAACTATATAATCGGCGCATGGAAGTATCTTGATCCCGAAAAATAAAATTACAAGCCCTGCTAAATTTGGCAGGGCTTTTTTGTCAAATATACTTGACAATTAATAAACGATAATTTATAATAAATGTAATATTCTTAAAAACAAAGGAGATCTAATTATGAAGGTATCAGAAATCCCATATGTTAGATATACGCTCGAAGATCTTCAGAGCGCGTACGCAAAGATCAAGGAAATACTTATGAGCGCAAAATGCGCTGATGACGTTCTCAAGGCACATGATTTGATGAACGATGTTTCCATTGAATACGGCACAGCTGCTTCCCTTGCTCACTGCCGCTTCACTCTCAACACAAAGGACGAATTTTATCAGGGCGAGGTTGCTTATTACGATGAGATAGGTCCTCTTGCTCAGCAGATGATGAACGAATATGCGATCATTCTTCTTGACTCCCCCTTCCGCGCTGAGCTTGAAACAAAGATCAATCCCCGTATGTTCAAGCAGTTCGAAATTTCAAGAAAGGCATTCGATCCCGCGATCATTCCCGAGCTTCAGGAAGAAAACAATATTACTACTGAATATTCAAAGTTTATGTCTGAGATGGTATTTGAATACAACGGTGAAAAAATGCCCCTTTCCCGCCTCCGCGGTGGACTTGAGGATGACGATCGCGAAGTAAGACGCGCTACTGCCGAGGCAATCGGACGCGGCCTTAAGGCGAATGCTGAACAGCTCGACGAAATTTATGACAGACTCGTGAAGATTCGCGATAAGATGGCTAAGAAGCTCGGTTACGAGAACTTCGTTGAGCTTGGATACTACAGAATGGGTAGACTTGACTATAACGCAGAAATGGTTAAGAAGTTCCGCGACAACGTAAAGGCAGCCCTCGTTCCCTGCGTAAGCAAGGTTAAAGAAAAGCTTGCTGGCGAGCTTGGTATCGACAAGTTTATGTTCTATGATGACGCTATTTACGTAAACGGCAACTCTCCCCGTCCCATTCTTGACAAGGACGGAATCTTCGCAGCTGCTATTGAAATGTACGACGCTATGAATCCCGAGGTTGGCGCGTTCATGCGCTCAATGCAGGAAAACGAGGCGTTTGACGTTGAATCCCGCGACGGTAAGTGGGGCGGCGGTTACTGCACCTCCTTCCCAAAGTACAAGCAGCCCTTCATTCTTGCAAACTTCAACGGATCTGCAGGTGACATCGACGTTATGACTCACGAATTCGGTCACGCTCTTGCTGGATACTACGTATTCAACGGTGGCGACATGAACGTAAACTACGGCATGGAAACTGCTGAATGTCACTCTATGAGCATGGAATTCTTCTCATGGAAGTACATGGACAAGTTCTTCGGTGATGCTGCGCAGGATTACAGAAAGTCCCATCTTCTCTCCTCTCTCTCATTCATTCCCTACGGTGTTATCGTTGACGAATATCAGCACAACGTATATGAAAATCCCGACATGACTCCCGCAGAAAGAAAGGCAATGTACCTTACTCTTGAAGAAAAGTACCGTCCTTACCTCAGCTTCGAAGGTATTCCTTATCTTGAAGAAGGTACAAGATGGCAGTATCAGATGCACATCTATGAATCTCCCTTCTACTACATTGACTACTGTCTTGCACAAACTGTAGCAATCAATTTCCTCCTTGCTTCTCTTGAAGATTACGACGGCGCGTTCAACCGTTATCTCAACTTCACAAGAACGGGTGGAGAAAAGGCATTCGGTCAGCTTGTTGAAGACGCAGCTATTCCTTCTCCTTTCACAGAGGGTGCGCTCGACGTTATGGCAGAAAAGGTTCTTAAGGTTGTGGAAACACTCTAAACAGTAAAAATTTAGGCGCAAAACAAATTGTTTTGCGCCTTTTTTTATAAAAGTGATGACAAATAGCAAAATATATGTTATAATTATTTATATTTAAGATTTTGAGGTGACTATATGGATCTCCCTATCATACTTTCAATTATTTCAATCGTATTTTCCGCTATAACCCTGACAGTTCTTTTTATTACGTTCAAAAAGGTTTCCGAAAATAAAAACGGGGTTATTGATTCACAAATCAATAACTTGAAAACTGATATCTTCAATGAATTTTCAAGAAACCGTACGGAAGAAATGGCGAGAGCTAAGGCGCAGCGCGACGAGCTTTCAGCTAAGCTTTCAGAAACTCAGGAAAAGCTTAATAATCTCACGGAACGCAACAGTCAAATAATGCAGAACATATCCTTTGAGATCAACCGTCAGCTCACAAAATTCAACGACGAATTTGCGAAGAACAGACAGGAAAACACCGAAAGTATTTTGAAGCTCTCAAACGAGGTTACCCGCCAGCTTGGTGAGATTCGTGATAATTCAGCGCAGACCTCGAATGCTCAAAGCGAAAAAATCGCAGAAGCGCTTGAAAAGATCCGCGTAAGCAACGAGGCAAAGCTCGATGAAATGAGGACGGTAGTTGACGAAAAGCTCACCAACACTCTGACTCAGCGACTTGATTCCTCCTTTAAGACTGTTTCCGAGCAGCTTACCAATCTTTATACTGCGCTCGGCGAAATGAAGGAGATGTCGGGTGGAATCACTGAACACGTAACGAGTCTTAACAGAGTTCTTACCAACGTCAAGGCGCGCGGAACGTGGGCAGAAGTTCAGCTCTCCAACATCCTGAATCAGACGATCCCGGGCATGTACGTTGAAAATTACGCGCCCAGCTCAAGATCTAAGGACAGAGTCGAATTCGCGATCAAGATACCGTCGGGCGAAAATTACAGCGAGATCACATATCTTCCCGTTGACTCCAAGTTCCCTATGGAGGACTACGTACGCCTCTGCGAAGCCGCAGAAAACGTTGATAAGGAAGCGGAGGAAAAAGCGCGCCGCGAGCTTGAAGAGAGAGTTCTCTCTGAGGCGAGAAGCATTGCCAAGTACATTAATCCTCCCAAGACTACCTCTTTCGCTATTATGTATCTCGCGACCGAAGGACTTTTTGCTGAAATTGCCTCATCCCCCAACGGTCTTCCCGAAAGAATCCAGCGCGACTATAACGTTATGATCGCAGGCCCCACAACTATTACCGCGTTACTTAATTCCCTTTCCATGGGCTTCAGAATTGCCGCTATAAATGAAAAGGCGAACGAGGTCAGAAAGATACTCGCCGCGGTAAAGAAGCAGTACGAAACCTTCGGAGGTCTTCTCGACAAGGCAAAGAAGAAGATCGACGAGGTCGGTCGTACCATTGACGACGCTCAGCACAGAAGCAACATTATACAGAAAAAGCTCAAGGACGTTGAATCTGTAAGCGCAATCGAATCCGACGCCCTGCTTGAAATTAACGATCCTTTAGCATTATCCGAATATTATGATGATTAAAATTGAGGAACAGTATGAAAAGAAATGCTTCAAATAAAAAAACAAAATTTCAATTTTCCCTTGGAATGTTGATCAGTGCATTTATAACCGCATATTTTTCTTCCGCGCTTATAAAAATGCTGACAAATTACAATAAGGACGTTGTATTTGCAAACCTTGAATTTTTGCAGGACGGTCTTGAAGGCGGATCAGTATTTTCTCACCTGTTCCTGATAGTTTGTATTACGGGAATATTGATAATTCTTGAATATTTCTATCCCAAGGCAAAAATAACTCCCCACGCAATGCTTGTATCAACGGTGCTTATGTCAGTGCTGCTTCTGTTGAATTTAAAAGAATCAAATATGTTCGTTTATATCGGTGTTATGGCCGTTATGGCGATCGTAATTCTTTATACAACTAAGCAGGAGTGCTTTCATTTCATCAAATCAGATGCAAAGCCATATATCCTTTGGATCTGCGTCGGTGCTTTTACACTGATATTCGGATACTTCATAGCGGGAATAGGCGTACTTCGTCAGCTTACGTATTCAACGCCTAATTTTGACTTTGGTATTTTCTGTAACATGTATCACAACATGGCAGAAACCGGTCTGCCCAACGTGACATGTGAACGCGATCAGCTCTTATCACACTTTGCGGTTCATTTCTCCCCTGTTTTCTACATATTTCTTCCGATATACGCTATATCCCCCTCTGCGATCACCTTGCAGATTTTACAAACACTTACTCTCTATTCAGGAATAATTCCCCTTGTTCTGATAGCAAAAAAGAAGGGCTTATCAAATATCTCAACTATAGTTCTCTCCGCAATTTATGCAGCATTTCCTGCTCTCGGTGCGGGAACGTTCTACGATCTCCACGAAAACTGCTTCCTTGTTCCCCTGCTTTTGTGGATGTTCTACTTTTATGAAAGTAAGAAATACATTCCAATGGCTATTTTCGGTATACTTACGCTGACGGTCAAGGAGGACGCATTTATCTACATCCTCATTTTTGCCCTCTACGTACTGTTCTCCGAAAAGAATTGGAAGCTTACACTTATTATGGCGGCAGTAGCGGTTATATATTTCGCGACCGTATATTCTCTTATGCAAAAATACGGCACGGGAATCCTTTCCGACCGATATAATAATCTTATTTACGATAAGCAAGACGGTATTTTCGGCGCGGTAAAGACGATAATTCTCAATCCCGCATACGTAATTTCACAGCTTTTCATTACTTCAAAGGAAAATGCGGACAAAATATGGTACGTTCTCCAATTGTTCCTCCCTCTCGGCTTTATGCCGTTTGCAACAAAGAAAATTCCAAGATACGTACTTGTAGCGCCCATACTCCTTAATATTATCACCACCTACCAGTACCTTCCCAACATCAGCTTCCAATACAGCTTCGGTGTAATGGCATTCCTTTTCTACGCGACTGTACTCAACGCCTCCGAGCTTCAGGGCTTTACGAAGAAATATCTGCTCACCCTTAGCGTTGTTGCGTCCGTATTTCTCTTTCTTGTTATCTGCATTCCGAAATACGATACCTATGATAAAAGACTCGAGACAAGTGCCGAGACGTACGAAAAATACAATTACGCGCTCACAGAAGTCCTCCCCGAGGATGCTTCGGTTGCCGCTTCTTCATTCCTAATTACCCACATTTATGACCGCGATGAAATTTATGAGGTAAAATACCACAAGGAAAACGGTAAATACAAAACTGACGTTGATTTCGTCGTGCTTGATATGAGATACAAAGACGAAAGTAACGACGCCGCCGCCTTCTATCTCGACAACGGATACGAGGAATATTACCTTGAAAAGGGTTGCGTTTGGATCTTGAAGAAATCAACATAAAATTTAGCCCCCGATCCCTCGGGGGCTTGTATTTTATCTTTTTGTTCCTAACATATCGATATACTGCTTTGAGGTACGGGGGTTTCTTCCACCACCGCGTAGCGCGAACGCCTCTGCTCCCACAACAAGCTCGTCATGTGACATAGCAATACCGTTTTTATCAGCAAGCTCTGTTACGATCCTTGCAAAAAGAGTTCTGTCACATTTCAGATAAGTTATCGTAATACCGAATCTTGCGGAAAGCGAGGTCGTTTCCTCAAGCGCATCGGCTACGTTCACGGAATCCTGTCTTGCGGATGCAGATTCCTTTATCATGTGTCTGTGGTTTGAGGTTGCATAAATCAATATATTATGTCCCCTTCCGCAAACACCGCCTTCAAGCGTTGCCTTAAGCGCAGAGAAATTATTATCATCGCTTGAAAAGGTCAGATCATCAATAAAGAAAATGAACTTGAGCGGATTATCCGAAAGCTCCTCAATTACCTGAGGAATAAATTCAAGCTGATTTTTCTTGAACTCGATAAGTCGCAAGCCCTTATTATAAAAGCTATTTACAAGCGCCTTTACAGTCGAGCTCTTTCCCGTACCCGCATCACCGTAAAGAAGAACGTTATTGGCGTTTTTGTTATCAAGCAATGCGAGGGTGTTATCTATCACAATCCCTCTTTCTCTCTCATATCCGATAAGATCGTCAAGAGCAATTTTATCAGGATTCTTGATAGGGAGAATTTTACCCGCATCATCAAGCACAAACATTTTGTGCCGAGCATAAATTCCGAATCCCTTTGTTCTTATCTCCTTCAATCTTTCAGAATAAAGCGTCTTTATATCATATTTTTTAACGCTCCATGAAGGAAGCAGAACGTCATGAATCTCATTCCGAATAACGCTTCCGTCAAAAGAAGCCACCTTACTGATTATATCAAGCTCTCGCTCGAGCATAACCTCAAATACGGAATTCTCATCGTTTGACGAAAGCTTATGCTTTATATAAATATTCTCATCGTCAAGGACGGAGTCGAGTAGGTAATCCGAAATGCAGGTCGTGTGTAAAAAGAGCTTATGTGCAAACTCGCAGTAATTGTATATAATCTCCTGCTCGCTCATTTCCTCTGTATCAAGCATACGGGCAAAGCTTTTTATTACCTCATCATTAAGTAAATTTCTGAAAATAACAAGACTTGACAGCCCCTTTAACAATAATTTCATATAAATTCACCTCTAAAATTATCATATATTGCAATTATATACTCTTTTTGCAAAAAATTCAAGACAAAACAATAAATTTTAACTAAAAATATATTAAATAGTTGCAATAAAATATTGTTTTCTTATTGACAAACTTTGCCGATAGGTG
This sequence comes from Eubacteriales bacterium, assembly GCA_045632305.1. GTDB lineage: Bacteria > Bacillota > Clostridia > Oscillospirales > CAG-272 > SVTX01. Next base: position 8,846 of record JAZQWL010000032.1, read on the forward strand.
TATAATGTGTGTATATTTTATTTTGCTTTGACGGGGCAAAAGATTACGTAAACCGCGCAGAGAATTGACGGTCGGTGTGAGTCAATGGGCTTATGTAATTATAACTCTCCCCTGAGCTTCTGACCGAAAGAAAATTAGGAAAGACGGGCTTCTCCCGTTACAGAGAAAAGAGTGGATTTTATCAATGGGAGTGGTACCGCGGAACTAGCTTTCGTCTCCGTTATTTCAGGAGATGAGGGCTTTTTGTTTTTTACTCCCAAATCAGATAATATGAGGTGCAAAATGAAAAATTTTGAAAAGTACACCCGACAGTTCTTCCCCGCACCTAAGACGGAGATGAAATGGACACAGAAAAATTATATCGACAAGGCGCCCGCGTGGTGCTCAGTTGACCTGCGAGACGGTAACCAATCTCTCATAATACCAATGAGTCTTGATGAAAAGCTCGAATTTTTTAAGCTTCTCGTCGAGATCGGCTTTAAGGAGATCGAGGTGGGTTTCCCTGCAGCTTCCGAAACCGAATATACCTTTCTCCGTACGATCATCGAAAAGAATATGATTCCCGATGACGTCACTATTCAGGTTCTCACACAGAGCCGCGAGCATATTATCAAAAAAACGTTTGAAGCGCTTGAAGGATGTAAGAATGCAGTTGTGCACCTTTACAATTCCACTTCTTACGCGCAAAGAACTCAGGTTTTCCGCAAGAGCAAGGAAGAAATTATCAAGATCGCGCTTGAGGGCGCAGCTCTCTTCGATAAGATTGCCAAGGAAAGCGGTGTTAATTACACGTACGAATACTCTCCCGAGTCATTTACGGGAACAGAACCGGAATTCGCGCTTGAAATCTGCAACGCCGTGCTTGACGTATGGAAACCAACTCCCGAAAAGAAGGTTATTATCAACCTTCCCGTAACCGTTGAGCTTTCCATGCCTCACGTTTACGCAAATCAGGTCGAGTATATGTGCGACAATCTCAAATATAGGGATAGCGTTATCGTTTCCCTCCATCCACACAACGACCGCGGTTGCGCGGTTTCCGACGCGGAGCTTGGACTTCTCGCGGGAGCTGACAGAATCGAGGGTACGCTTTTCGGAAACGGTGAGCGAACCGGAAACGTTGACATTCTCACACTCGCTATGAATATGTACTCCCAGGGTATTGATCCCGGACTTGATTTTTCAAACATTCCTAAAATCACGGAGCTTTACGAAAAGGTAACGAGAATGGAGGTTTATGCGCGTCAGCCCTATTCGGGTAAGCTTGTATTTGCCGCATTCTCGGGCTCTCATCAGGACGCAATTGCCAAAGGTATGAATTGGAGAGCCGAGGCACACGATCCCCATTGGACAGTTCCCTATCTTCCCATCGATCCAACAGATGTCGGAAGAGTCTACGAAACTGACGTTATCCGCATAAATTCTCAGTCCGGAAAAGGCGGCATAGCATATCTTCTCGAGCATAATTACGGTTATGTTATTCCCAAGGAGATGCGAGAGAATGTCGGCTACACAATCAAGGATATTTCCGACAACGCACACGCCGAGCTTTCCCCCGCAGAGGTTCTTGAAGCATTCCGTCAAAACTACGTAAACATTGATGCTCCAATCAAGCTTCTTGATTGCCACTTCAACAGAGCAGAAGAAATTACAGCATACATGACGCTTGAATTTAACGGTGAAAAAGACGTGCTTACGGGAATAGGTAACGGACGCCTTGATGCCGTAAACCAAGCTATCAAATCAATTATTGATTTCAATTATTCCGATCTTACCTATACGGAGCACGCACTTGACGTAGGATCAACCTCAAAGGCGGTAACCTACGTCAGCATTACAGACGAAAACGGCAAGGTTTTCTTCGGCGTAGGCGAGCATAACGATATTATCCAATCGTCTATTAACGCTCTTATATCAGCAGTTAATAAGGCGATCATCTACAACAGACAGAAGGAGAACTGATTATGGGAATGACAATGACACAAAAGATCCTTGCATCTCACGCAGGACTTGAATACGTTTCTGCAGGACAGCTTATTGAAGCAAAGCTCGATATGGTTCTCGGTAACGATATCACCTCTCCCGTAGCTATAAATGAATTTAAGAAGTTCGGTTTTACCGAGGTTTTTGACAAAAACAAGATTTCTCTTGTTATGGACCACTTCGTTCCTAACAAGGATATTAAAGCAGCTGAACAGACAAAGCAGTGCCGTACTTTTGCTAAAACATTCGGCATCAAGAACTATTTCGACGTTGGCGATATGGGTATCGAGCACGCTCTCCTCCCCGAAAAAGGTCTTGTAGGCCCCGGTGACGTTATTATCGGTGCAGACTCCCACACTTGTACTTACGGCGCTCTCGGAGCATTCTCAACAGGCGTGGGCTCAACAGATATGGCGGCAGGCATGGCAACGGGTAAAGCTTGGTTCAAGGTTCCCTCTGCTATCAAGTTTAACCTTACAGGCACACTCAAATCCAACTGCTCCGGTAAGGACGTGATCCTTTATATCATCGGTAAAATCGGAGTTGACGGCGCTCTTTATAAATCCATGGAATTTACAGGTGACGGTCTTAAGTCACTCTCTATGGACGATCGCCTTTGTATGGCTAATATGGCTATCGAAGCGGGCGCAAAGAACGGTATCTTCGAGGTTGACGAAATTACGGTCAAGTACTACGAAGAAAGAATGACTCATCCTTACACGGTTTATTCTGCTGACCCTGATGCTGAATACGATAGTGTTATTAATATAAATCTCTCCGAAATCAAGCCCACAGTTGCATGTCCTCACCTTCCTGAGAATACAAAGGACGCAAGTGAGCTTTCGGACATTAAGATAGATCAGTGCGTTATCGGTTCTTGCACAAACGGTCGTCTTTCCGATATGGAAATTGCCGCAAAGATCCTTCGCGGCAAGCATATTGCAGACGGAGTTCGCTGTATTATCATTCCCGCAACACAGTCAATTTACCTTGAATGTATCAAGCGCGGATATATTGAAACGTTTATTAATGCAGGATGCGTTGTTTCAACTCCCACGTGTGGCCCCTGTCTTGGCGGTTACATGGGTATTCTTGCAGCCGATGAGGTTGCCATCGCGACAACAAACAGAAACTTTGTAGGCCGTATGGGACATATCACATCCAAGATTTATCTTGCAAGCCCTGCTACTGCGGCAGCATCTGCTATCGCGGGCTACATCGTTTGTCCCGAAGAAGCTTAAAGGAGGTATTAAAATGAAAGCATACGGAAAAGTACATAAGTATGGTGACAATATTGATACAGACGTAATCATTCCTGCCCGTTATCTCAATACCTCAAATCATTCTGAGCTTGCTTCACATTGTATGGAAGACATTGACGCTGAATTTAAAAACAAGGTTGCTTCCGGTGATATTATGGTCGGTGGCGCGAACTTCGGTTGCGGCTCTTCCCGTGAGCATGCCCCTATCGCAATTAAGGCGTCGGGTATCTCCATTGTGATTGCAGAAACCTTTGCAAGAATCTTCTATCGAAATGCAATCAATATCGGTCTTCCTATTCTCGAATGCCCCGAGGCGTCAAAAAAAATTGAATCTGGCGACGTTGTAGAAGTTGACTTTGATACAGGTATAATTACAAATCACACAAAGGGCGAAACATATACGGGAACACCCTTCCCTCCGTTTATTCAGGAAATTATTAAAAAGGGCGGTCTTCTCGCCTCTATTGAAAAGTGAGGTGTAACTATGGTAAAGAATATTACAGTTCTCGCGGGTGACGGAATTGGACCCGAAATAGTAAGAGAAGCTATAAAAGTCCTCGACAAAATCGGAGAAAAGTACGGACACACGTTCAATTACACTCCCGTTGACATCGGCGGTTGCTCCATTGATAAATACGGTGTACCGATCACAGACGAGGGCATGGAAAAGTGTAAAGCGGCAGACAGTGTTTTGCTCGGTGCAGTTGGTGGCCCCAAATGGGACTCCTGCCCTCCCGCGATCCGTCCTGAAAAGGCGCTTTTGGCGGTTAGAAAGGAGCTTGGACTTTTTGCAAATCTCCGCCCCACAAAACTCTTTCCCCAACTTGCAGATGCATCTCCCTTGAAGCCGTCAATCGTAGGAAACGGCATTGACCTTCTTATCGTTCGTGAGCTTACAGGCGGTGTCTACTTTGGTAAGCGTGTAACTGAAGAGGTCAACGGTGAGCTTGTCGCAACCGACTATATGCCATATTCCGAGCATGAAATCGAACGAATCGGTAGAGTTGCATTTGAAACCGCTATGAAGAGAAACAAAAAGCTCGCGTCGGTTGACAAGGCAAACGTGCTTGATACCTCCCGTCTCTGGAGAAAGACGATGCACAAGCTCGCCAAAGATTATCCTGATGTCGAATACAGCGATATTCTCGTTGACAACACCGCGATGCAGCTTATAAAGAATCCCACACAGTTTGACGTGCTCGTTACAGAAAATATGTTTGGCGATATCCTCTCCGATGAAGCATCAATGCTCACGGGCTCAATCGGTATGATGCCCTCCGCATCCCTTTCCTCGACAACTCTCGGTATGTATGAGCCCATTCACGGCTCTGCTCCCGACATTGCGGGAATGGATATTGCAAACCCCATAGGAACTATCCTTTCGGTTGCTATGATGCTCCGCTACTCCTTTGATATGATGACGGAGGCGGACGATATTGAAAACGCAGTCAATAAGGTACTCGACATGGGATACCGCACGGGCGACATTATGTCCGAGGGCTGCACAAAGCTCTCCTGCTCCCAGATGGGTACAGTTATTGCTGAAAATATTTAATATTTAAAAGCCCGCGCTTTCGCGTGGGCTTTTTATCTTTATTTTATAATTACAGTTCCGTTACTTATACAATCAATTATTGTCGCACCTTAAGGAACATAACCGAGAATTATATATTTAATATTATTTAAATATAACGTCGATTGCATTCTGAACGTCAGTGAGGTTGGTAACGATGACTGTTTTATCGGCAATTGCTACCTTCCAACCCTCGTTAGCGCCACGTCTGTTCATAAAAAATCCGCCGTACATATTTGCTTGCTCTTCAGTTGCAAACTCATAAATTTTGCATGCAAACGTATCATCTGATTCCTTTGTTAAATGTGTAAAGCTTGTAAGCTCTACGTTAAAATTGCCCTGAAGCATATTGATCTCGACGTTGAGCCTCGTATTGGCAAGCGCAAGTGCGTCACCTTCAGTCGAGCTTTCCTTAACAACCAAACCGAGCGCCTTTACGTCTTCGACACAACCTTTTGTATCAAAAGCTTCCTTCTCCGCGCAACCGACAAATGTAAGGCAGAGCGCTAACGTCAATAAAAATATAAAAATTGTTTTCTTCATGTTTTTTCTCCTTATCAAACTTTACAATTACCTAAAATCCAAATAAATAATACTTTCATTTTTTCTCAAAATTCACTACCCCAGCCTTGTTACCGCGAAGCCGCATTTTTGACAAAGGGGTTCTTTGATATTGCGATTCTCGAAGGATTTCTTTAAAGCGACAGCACGCGGCTTTTCGAGTATATCCGCCAAGTCTTCTTCAAAGATGTTACCAAGATTAATTACGCCATCGGCATCAAGGCAACACGGCACGACCGTTCCGTCGCACAAGATTCCTATTTGATCGCGAAGTCCGTAACAGGTATGGTTGCTTGATAACGTAGGTGCATTTTCGTCAGGCCAATCAAACTTTTCACCCCATTCGACAAAGCACTTTTCCATTAATTTGTAACCGTTTTGCGCTTTTGTCCATTCACCCGGAAAATACTCTCTCATAAGAGAAATAATATCGTCATTAAGTGTTTCAAGGCCGCCTTTATTCCAAAGTCGCATTACCGAAATAATACCTTTATTAGATGCTTCCCTTACAAATTCAAAGCATGATTTCAGATAATCTTCGGGCGAGAAATCATTATCGTTTGCCTCAAAAGAATGAAGCGAAATACTTACCTTATGCAATGACTTCGCACACAGAAGAACTTCTTTTTTCTTTTCGAGGAGCGTGCCGTTTGTCGTGATCACAACCTTGAAGCCAAGCTCGTTTGCAATCTCAAAGAACTCCGCTAAATTCGGGTGCAAAAGCGGCTCTCCCATAAGATGAAAATACAAATATTTCGTATAGGGGACAAGCTTTTTTGCAGCAATTCTGAATTCATCCACGGTCAGAAGCTTATGCGCTCTTTTTGTTCCGTGACAGAATGAGCATTTTAAATTACAAATATTCGTAATTTCAAGATACGCCTTTTTAAACATTATAAATCCCCTTTCGACATTATTAAAATTAGTATATCACAATTTCAAATAAAAGTAAATACACAAAATGCGATAAATGTAATTAATTTGATTGACAAACCGAGAAAAATAATTTATAATATATAAGATAAAGTTAAATTAAAATGGAGAACGTTATGCAACTTGTTGCTACCTGCCTTTTCGGGCTTGAAAAACAGCTTGGCGAGGAAATTGATGCCTTGGGGCTTAAAAGAATAGAAACTATCGACGGTCGAGTTACCTTTGAGGGTGAGCTTGCCGACATTCCGCGCGCAAACATCAATCTACGTCTTGCCGAACGCGTATTCATACTTATGGGAAAATTCCACGCGGAAAGCTTTACCGAGCTTTTTGACGGCACTAATGCGATCCGTTGGGAGGACTATATCGGCAAGTCCGATGCATTCCCCGTCACGGGACATTCAATAAAAAGCAAGCTTACGTCGATTCCCGACTGCCAGAGTATAGTTAAAAAGGCAATCGTTGACCGTCTTTCGGGCGCATACGGAATCTCCTGGTTTGATGAAACAGGCATCAAATTTAAAATTGAATTCTTCATTCTCAAGGACGAGGCAATGCTCCTGCTTGATACGTCGGGTATAGCGCTTCACAAGCGCGGATACCGCCCCGAGGCGGGTGCTGCCCCTCTGCGTGAAACCTTAGCGGCAAGTATTGCGCTTACATCCCGCCCTATGGAGGACGTTCTCTTTTGGGATCCTTTTTGCGGCTCGGGTACTCTCGCCATCGAAGCCGCTATGATCGCTAAAAACATTGCGCCCGGCCTCAAGCGTCGCTTCGCGGGACAGGAATTTCCCTTTATTCCCGCTGAGCTTTGGGAAAATGCCCGCGAAGAAGCAAATTCTAAAATTATCACGAATTCCAAATTCGAGGCGTGGGCGTCAGATATCGACGAAGGCATCCTTGACATTACCTACGAATCTGCGTTGCGCGCAGGTGTTGAGGAAAATCTCAATATTTTCACCGCAGACGCAAGAAAGATCAAAAAGCCTGAGGGCAGACGCGGAAGTCTTGTTTGCAATCCTCCGTACGGTGAACGTCTCGGTGATGCGCGAGAGATCGAATTTCTTTACAAGGATATCGGCAGAACCTTTGCCGATTTCTCTCCCTGGCACATTTACGTCATTACCTCCTGCGAAACCTTTGAGCGACTTTACGGCAGGCCCGCGGACAAGAAAAAGAAGCTTTACAACGGCATGATCCCGTGTACACTTTATCAATTTTTCAAGCCGTACGAAGGTAAGCCCAATTTTAGCAAGTCGCACGAAAAACGGCCATACAATTTTAACGAGACGCCCTTTGAACGAAAGACAAATTGTCAGGGCGCATCCAACAACCGCGACGGAAAATTCGGCAACAAGAATATTTCAGGCGCAAAATACGACAAATTCAAAAAATCATGACGAAAGGAAATAAAATTTCCAATGCTTAATTTATGTGATCCCAGAACCATAAAACAGGTTATGGACATGTTCGGCATCAACTTTAAAAAAGAATACGGACAGAACTTTTTAACTGACAACATGACGGTCGAAGATATTGCCGATGCCTGCTCAGACACATCAGACGTAACCGTTCTCGAAATCGGCCCGGGTATCGGTTGCATGACACGCGAGCTTGCTAAAAGATATAAAAACGTTATCGCGCTTGAGATCGACACAGGTCTTATTCCCGTTCTTAAATACACGCTCGACGGCTTTAAAAACGTAACCGTTATTAACGATGACGTTATGAAAGCAGATCTTGATGAGATCTTAGCGCCTTATTTTGCAGAAGGTAAAGTTTGTGTCTGCGCAAATCTCCCCTACTACATCACAACCCCCATTCTTATGAAGCTCATTGAGTCAAAGCTTCCTTTTGAATCTATCACTGTAATGGTGCAAAGTGAGGTTGCTGACCGCCTTTGCGCGGGTGCGGGCGGAAAGAACTGCGGCGCAATCACTGCTGCTATCGACTACTACGGACATGCGGAACGTCTTTTCGTAGTTAATGCAGAACGCTTTATGCCGCCTCCCAAGGTTAATTCTGCGGTTGCGAAGATAACTCTCTGGAAGGACAAGCCGATCGTTCCCAAGGACGAAGCGATGTTCTTCAGAACTGTAAAAGCCGCCTTTGAACAAAGAAGAAAGACTCTTCCCAACTCTCTTATGACAGGATTTTCCGAGATTCCCAAGGAAAGACTTACTGAAATCATTCTCGAATGTGGTCACAGAGCTGACATTCGCGGCGAAAAGCTTACAGTTGCTGATTTTGCAAAGCTTTCAGATAAGCTTTATGATGAAATTCATAAATAATTTTAAAAGCACGGTTCTATGATACGAACCGTGCTTTTGGTTATTCATTTCGTTTAGCATTTTGTAATACAAGGTGCAGACCAAGCATGAAAACAACCACACAAACAGCCGCACCGAGCGTCGCGTTCATAATTATGATCTCTGACTCAGTCATTCCCTCAAAAGACACAAGCATTGAACGTTGTAGAGCGAAAATTGATACCAATGCATCGGAAAATGCAATGTTCCTCAACGATTTTACTATACCTGAATTCAGTCGGCGTGATTTAACTAAATTGATTGTTGCTAAAGTTATTCTTGTAAAAGTATAAGCCGCAATAGCGATCATAACTATCATATGAAATTTTTGACCTCTATCACGAACGACTGATAAAATAACTGTTCCCGCAAGCGGAATTGTCAGGAACATTAACATACAGCCCGTGAATTTCATAATAAAGCGTTCACTACTTTTTATCATTAACACAACATATCTTACAACACTTAAAAGAAAATTATATACACCAAGCGTTAATAACCACCATGAATGTGATATAAGACCCAATATAAGGTAATATGATGAAAATGCAATATTGGTTATTAAAGCAAGAAACGTAAATTTATGATCCTTGTTCATTGATATTTCTATCTCCAACCACACAATCAATAATAATTTTAATTATATCATTCATTTCATCAGCACATCCACAATTAAGCCACTCCATTACTATTCCAAATATGCCAGTGAGATAAAATTTTATAATATATTGTCGGTCATTTTGAGGAATTTGAAACCGTGAGAGAATAGGATCGAAAACATGCTTGAACATATTCCCATACACTTTTTCCATATTGAATGAATTAAATTGCTTTATTGCAACTTTAAATATGCGCTGATTTTCCTTAATAAAAGTAAGATAAGGCGTCAGATACTCCGAGGTTATAAACACTAAATCCTCAAGCTTACAGTTCTCAAAGCGTTCTGTAATTCCTGATGTGTCAGCTGAGTAATAAGCAAAATGCTTGTCAAGTATATATCTTGTTGTTTCTTTAAGTAAGTCTGCCGTGTTCTCGTAATGCAGATAAAACGTAGAACGATTTACGCCTGCCTTATCACAGATCTCCTTGATTGTAATGTACTCGAAGTCCTTTTTTTCAAGCAATAAAATGAGGGCTTCATCCATCTTGATCGCTGTATTAAAATACTTACTTTCATTTTTATTCATAAGACTGCCCTCCTGTTCAACTTATTATTCTTCGCTGATTTGTCTTGCGAGCTCAATAATTTCGTAGGCATATTTTTTCTTGCCTTTTTCAAGTATTTTTGTATAGATGGGATAATTAATACCGCATCCAACCATACCAATTATGCCAATAATAATTCCCAAAATCATATGTGTTAAACTGTTTCCAATAACTTGCATTGATAAGCACATACCTGTACCTAAAACAAGTGAGGAAATTATTCCCCAAGTGTATGCGAAAATTGTTGCAGGACGTTTAGCTCTTCGGTCGAGTTTACGTAGTGCTATAATTTTAGATTTTTCTTTAGGGGCGTACTCCTTGACAATGGATTCTGCATAAATTTTGTCTGTGTTCATTTGGTTTCTCCTTTTCGGTTTGTTTTATTGTAACTAAATTATATCAGACGAAATAGAGAAACGGAACAACATGATTTGGTGAATTTGTTGATTTAAATAAATTATATCACAATTTTCTCTGAAAATAAATAGGCGGTGTGAGTTTTATCTCAATCCGCCTATAATTTTATACTAATCTATTTCTTCTCTCACCATTTAGAAATGCTTCAAGATTCAAAATCGCTTCATCTCTGCATCTAACTCGGGATTCGTACGAGCCCCAAGCCATGTGAGGAGTCAAAATTACGTTATCAAGTCCCGCGATCCTCGTAAAGGGATGATCGACCCCATAGGGCTCGGCCGTATACACGTCAACACCGAGACCATATATCTTTTTGTCGAGTATTGCACATGCGAGTGCTTCTTCATCACAAACCGCGCCACGAGCTACGTTTATAACAATAGCGTTTTGCTTCATTTTAGCAATTTTTTCGGCATTTATAAGATTTCTCGTGCCGTCATTAAGCGGTGTGTGTACGGAAATAATATCAGCTTGTTCGCAAAGTGTATCGATATCAACACATTCAACGTCATTCACGGGCTTTCTCTTATAAGCAATAATATTACATCCAAGCGCCTTAGCAACCCTTGCCACCTGCTTACCGATGTTTCCATATCCGACGATTCCCCAAGTTTTACCCGCAATATCGTGATACGTGGGAGTCAAAATATTTGCAACCTTGCCGTTCGAATATGTCCCGTCAGCACAATCACGGCTAAAGGAGGTCATGTTGGAAATAAGACTTAACGCCATGGAAACCGTAATCTGCGAAACACTCATCGTTGAATATCCCACAACGTTACAAACCGCAATTCCCTTTTCATTGCAATATCCAAGATCGATATTGTCAAATCCGGTTGCCATTTCAAGAATCAACTTAAGATTTGACGCGGCTTTGAGATTTGAGCCGTTAACCTTTATTTTGTTAATTACAATAACGTCACTGTCGGCAATATTAGTCTCAACGTCACACGGCGCAGTAGTGCCGAATATTTTAACCTCTCCGTACTTTTCAAATACCGAAAGATCAAGATCGTCACCAAGAGTTGACGCATCTAAAATTGAAATCTTCATAAACTTCTCCTGTCAATTTAAAAAATGAGGGTATGACAATCATACCCTCGTCATTTTTAATAAATCATTCTTCGATAGCTTCGCCTTCGAAAACAACGTCAACATCATCGAGCTGCTCATCGATAAGGTTATCAATTGTCTCGGATTCAAGCTTTTCCGCTTCCTTTTTCTTCTTCCAGAGCAAAACTGCAGTTACTGCGGCTGCTATAGCAGCAAGAGCAGTAAGAATAATAAGAACTACCTTAATTGCCTTTACGGATTTCTTTAACTTCTTGAAAAATTTCATAATTAATTCCTCCCATGGAAGATAAATTTCATTTCTGTTATAATTATAACCAAAATTATTTTGTTTGTCAATAGATTGTATTACAAATATTGAAAAAAATTACAAGCTGATGAGATTTTTTATATTACTGTAGAATATCTTTTTTGCAAGCGTGAGCACGTCTTCTTCGTCTACGGGTGCTCCACTTGATTCAATCCAATCACAAATAGCGGTAAGATATACTCTCTTTACCGTTTCAAAATAGGACTTGCAAAGAATATTATCACTGAAGGACGGAACTCCGACAAGGCGACCGAGCGCCGACATTCGCGCTATGCAGTCAACGCTTGCTCGAATTTTTTTCGCATCTGCGCAATTCTTACCGTCAACACCATACAAAAGCTTAGGCGTATCAGTTCTATTTCTGTCCATTGCGAGTGTTATCTCATCAAGGGAATCCGAATAAACCACAGTATTTGGAAGTGCATCCTTAGCTTCAAGATATTCTATAAGCTTTAACTGAGGGATAACTCCGCGCTTCTGAATATTCAGCTTGCGCCAATACGGTGAATTAAGTGAAATTTTAAGAATGGATGTAACGTATATTTTATAATGCAAGCACCATCCTCGGCGCTTGATTTCATTAGCAAGAAACAGTATAAACTCCGCTCTCCACTGCGAGACCTCATCGGCAGAAAGCTCACCCGAGCCCTTGTTAATCGCCTTTTTCATTATGAGATCAGCATGATAGCGGTCGGGCTTCACAAACCCACTTAAAACAAAAGAATCTATAAGAAAGCTACTACATCCGAGCCCTTCGAATTTGTCAAATACTTTACCGATTGCAAGACCGAGTGTGTAAAAATCCTTGATCTGAATTTCGGTAACAGCCGAAAGCTCGTTTATGTAAGAAACAAATCTTTCTTCTTCAATTTCAATTACACCTCTCATGCTCAAAACAGGATAAATCTTCACGGAGGTATTCGCATTTTTGATTTTCTCAAACGGCTTTAAATCAGAAAGTCCGTCCGTTACAATGCCGAGAACCTCCACACGCGCTCTCTCAAGCAAGCTCAACGCCCGAACGTTGTGATTTTGCAAATAATCCGACGTAATATTCCATATTGACTCGCAATTTTGTGGACATATCTTAAGATCGCAATCAAAGTAGAATTTAAGCTCAAAATGTCTCTGCATGTAGACAAGATTACCGATAAGATCTGGCATAACGTCGCAAAACGCTTTGAATTTTTCAAAATCGGAAGCCGCGCCTGTTATATACTTTTCGTCAACACCCGAATATCTCATTGCCTGACGCATCTTCTTATTGGAATCAATGAAAAGCTCCGTAATATTTGAATACCGCTTGTTTGACGATAAATCCTCTACGTTGATATTGCTAATAAAATCAATATTCGCAAAAGAATCGTGAATCTTACCGTATAAATTTCTTGTTAATTCGTTCGGTAAAAGAAAATTTTCATCAAAAGTTTTAATCATCTATATGTTTCCTTACTGCAAATTTGATATTTGATTTGTAAAAATCTCACTTTCATGAATAATTTTATCATATTCAGGTAATCAATGCAATAATATTTTACAATTTTTTGAAAAATATGTATACAATTGAAACTTTTTGTGGTAAAATAGAATTAATAAACGAAAATTCTTACAAATGATAGGTTTTAAGAAGGTATTTTAAATATGGAAATGACAAATTTCAGTCTTATTTACCCCTCAATAGAAATAAAAAATATGCATCTTGCAGGAAAGCTTACGCCCGATATAGATATGTATACCTTAAGTGAGCTTGGAATGCTTGAAATAATGAATCTCAAAAGCTCCGAGCTTTCGGAATATTTTACCATATCTGCTGATGTTATGGAGTACAGAAGCAAGACGTTTATGGATATGATAGAAAATCCTCGTCTTACCTCTACATTAAACAAGCTCGTTCCCATTCTCACCGATATTACCGAGCTTCGCCGACTCGAGGCAGATAGCCGAGACAGTGAGGATTATCTCTCGAGCATAACTGAAATAGAGCTTTATATCGCGTGCATCGAAACTTTGAATAACGGCCTTTCCGAGGTTCGTGATAATTTGAAGAGCCCCGCTTTTATCGCTCTCGACAAGAGAATTTCCGAGCTCGTGGAATCTGATTATTACAAAGAACTTAATCAAAAGCTCTCCGATCTTACCAAGAGAGTGCGCGAGATAAAAAGCGTTACCATCGGCGTAAATCTTGACTCACAGCTTAGAGCTGAAAGCGCAGGCGTGCTTTCTATCAATGCTGAATCCTTCAAGTCGGGTGACGTACTCGACAAAATTCTTCGCCTTAGCTTCAAGGATGACGAATACACCTGCATAGCAAATCTTGTTCCCTTTGGAAAAAAGCAATCGGAAACTCAGCAGACCGCCCTTTCAAACGCATTCAATTCCGCTATAAATGACGTATACAAATCGTCGCTAAAATCATGGAAAAAGATCGTTCAGACCTACGTTCTTGAAAACACCGATTTCCTTCTTGAAATAATGCCCGAAATTGAATTTTTGGTTAAAGGCACAGAGCTTCAGCTTAAGCTCCGCGATCGCGGTTGTGATCTGATCTTCCCCGAGATCATGCCAATGAACGACAAAGCTTTTGTTTGCAAGGATCTCTACAACCCCGCCGTTGCCCTTAAATTGCGTGAAGGTGAGGAAATCGTTGCAAATGACGTTGATTTCGATAACAATAACGCATATATTTATGTTTTAACAGGCCCTAACAGAGGCGGTAAATCCGTAATAACCTGCGCTATCGGTCTTGCCCTCTCAATGATGCAGCTCGGAATGCTCGTGCCCGCCAAGAGCGCAAAGATCAGTCCCGCGGATGCAATTTTCACACATTTCCCTACGGGTGCGGATGATACTATTGACAAGGGACGACTTGGCGAAGAATGCGCTCGACTCGGAGAAATATTCGATTGTGTAACTTCCAATAGCTTGGTTCTCCTCGATGAATCCCTCTCCTCGACCGGCTCGTTTGAGGGATCTTATATAGCCGCTGAGGTGCTCTCCGGCCTTTCAATTGTCGGTTGCCGTTGCCTTTTTGCGACTCATCTCCACGAGCTTGCAGCTGAAATTGACAGAATTAACGAAACTGCATCCAAGGCGGGCGGTGTTAAGATCGAAACACTTGTAGCAGGGATCGAAGAGGGACAGCGCTCCTTCAAAATCTATAGAGCTAAGCCAGACGGTAAATCCTATGCGCGCGATATAGCAGAACGCTACGGACTTACTTATGAAAACATTTTAAAGAAAATTCAACAGTAAAACAAAACCCCGAGCTTCTGCTCGGGGTGATTTTTTAAAATACGTGAGGAGTTGCATATTCCTCGGGGGCTTCAAGATACTTGGCGTGATTCTCAACAATGATAGAGACAACCTCATCGGGTGTTTTGCTTGTTGTATCGATTACGATATTGAAGTTATTGTAGTCATAATAATCCACGCCGTAGATTTCCTTAAATCTCTCGCGCTCGATTCTGCTTCTTTCAACGAGCTTTTCACATGCCTCGTCAACGCAACAATACTTCTCTTCATCGCCTCTCTGATTCTTCATAACACGGCACGCCGCTTCGCAGGGCTCGATAGTCAAGAAAATCTTAAAGGTGTCCTTAGCAAAGTGCCAAGCCATACGGGAATCAAAAATCAACTTATCGTCTTTTCTTTCTATAGAGATCTTAGTCACCATATTATCGATTTCCGCATCAAGATTGGGATGCTCAGCCATTCTCTGATTAAGCTCAAGAGTAGAAATACCAAGTCCTCTTGCATATTCTCTCTGAACAGCGCCTGTACTGTAAATTTCAAAACCGTATCTTTCTTTCAAAATATTACAAACAGTGGATTTGCCGCTGCCAAGACGGCCGGTAATAGATAACAACATAAGAACTCTCCCGAATTTAAACGATAAAATATATATTACTATTATACTACTATTTTCAAAAAAATCAAGCCCTTTTTTTCTTTTTTGCGAATTTAATCATTTTTTCGCAGAAATTGAAAAATCATATTGAAATAATTGCGAAAATATTATATAATATACACAGAATATTTTTTGGAGATGAAAAATGAAAGGATTAAAAACCGTATTTATTTGCTCTGAATGTCAGTATCAGACCGTAAAGTGGATGGGAAAATGTCCCTCCTGCGGCAAGTGGAACACATTTGTCGAGGACGTAATTGACACCCGTCCCGAAGAAAATCAACCCACAAAACGACGCTCACCTATGTCGGTAACAAAAGGCGGCGCAGCAATTTCATATAACGATCTTGAAATTCCCGACTACATACGCTCGAAAACGGGACTTAACGAGCTTGACCGCGTGCTCGGCGGCGGTCTTGTGCATGGCTCCGTAGTGCTTATTTCCGGTGAACCCGGTATAGGTAAATCCACACTTCTTATGCAGATCTCCGACGCACTAGGTCAAAGCAAAAAGGTCCTTTACGTTTCCGGAGAAGAATCAGGTGGACAGCTCAAGCTCCGTGCCAAGCGCCTTGGCGTTCTCGGTAAAAATCTTTATATATTAACTGAAACTAATATTGAAAATATCATTGAACAGACTGATAAAATAAAGCCCGACGTTATAATCATCGACTCAATTCAAACGATTTACAGTGACGAGATACGTTCCGCGCCCGGTAGCATCACTCAGGTACGCGAATGTGCGCTTTCCTTTATCAATAAAGCAAAATTAGAAGGAATCTCAATGCTTATCGTCGGCCACGTAAACAAAGAAGGTGGAATCGCAGGCCCTAAGGTGCTTGAGCATATGGTTGACGCAGTTCTCTGCTTCGAGGGCGAAAAGCTCCAATCATACAGAATTATTCGCGCCAACAAAAACAGATTCGGCTCAACAAACGAGATCGGAGTTTTTGAAATGGCTGACAAGGGACTCATCGAGATCGAAAACCCCTCCGAAATGCTTCTCTCGGGCAGACCTGTAAATACTCCCGGCAACTGTGCTGTGTGCACTATGGAAGGAACTCGCCCCTTGATAGCCGAGATTCAGGCGTTGGTTTCACCCACGTCCTTCCCCGCACCTCGCAGAACCTCGAACGGTGTTGACTATAACCGTCTCTGCCTTATAATCGCAGTGCTCGAAAAGCGTCTTGGTCTCAAGTTCTATCAAAACGACGTTTATGTGAACGTTATCGGCGGTCTTCACGTTGACGAGCCCGCAACCGACGCCTCGATAGCTTTAGCGCTCATCTCCTCCCTTACCGACAGATGCGTTCCCGACGATCTTATCGCTATAGGCGAGCTCGGTCTTTCGGGTGAATGTCGCGCGGTATCCAATCTTGAGCAGAGAGTAAAGGAGGCGGCTCGACTTGGCTTCACCAAAGCCATCGTTCCTTATAAGAACATCGAGAAGCGTCCCATTGACACAAATATTGAGATCATCCCGATCCACAGTATTTACGAAGCGATCAAGGTTTTAAAGCAACAAGATTAAAATTTAAGCACCGACACTGTCGGTGCTTTTTTAGAAATATCTGTCAAATTATAAATATTTGTGCAATTCATCAATTGACTTTTTTTGCCTTTTAGTGTACAATTGTAATATGTATAATGTCTCACTGTAGGCAAATTACGAAAATATTATATTACGGAGAACAAAATGGACATTTTCGACATCTTATCTTTAGTATGCGGTCTTGCCCTCTTCCTTTACGGAATGGACGTAATGGGTAACGCGCTCAAAAAAAGCGCGGGACGTAAGCTCAAAACTATTCTCGGCAATTTGACATCAAGCAAGCTCAAGGGATTTCTGCTCGGTCTTGGTGTAACAGCCATTATTCAGTCTTCATCCGCCACAACGGTAATGGTTGTCGGCTTTGTAAACTCGGGAACGATGCTTCTCTCGCAGGCGATAAGCGTAATCCTTGGCGCTAACCTCGGCACTGCCGTTACAGCTTGGCTCACAGCGCTCAACAGTCTCGGAAGCACGGAAGTCGTATCTGCGGTTTCCTTCCTCGAATACTTTACTCCTGACTTCTGGATGCCTATTTTAGCACTCATCGGTATCGGTCTTATCATGTTCACCAAGCGTGAAAAACAGAAGGATATCGGTACAATTCTTCTTGGCTTTGCCGTACTTATGGTCGGTATGAGCACGATGTCCGACGGTGTTTCCGGACTCAAGAACGATCCTGAATTCCACAAAATCCTTACAGTTTTCACTAATCCCATCGTTGGTGTTATTGCTGGTACAATTCTTACCGCTATCGTACAGTCCTCTTCCGCGTCGATCGGTATTCTTCAGGCGCTTTCGGTTACAGGTGGCATTTCCTTCGGTATGGCGATCCCGATCGTTCTCGGTCAGAACATCGGTACTTGCGTAACCGCAATGCTTTCCGCACTCGGTGCTAACAAGAACGGTAAGAGAACGGCTGTCGCTCACCTCTTCTTTAACGTTATCGGCGTTACATTCTGGCTTTCTATGTACTATCTCGTTGGCTGGATACTTAATCTTGCTGGCGTGATCAACATCTTTGATTTGGCAACTGCCGCTATCAATCCTTTCGGAATTGCTATTGTACATACATGCTTCAAGATCCTTGCTATCATATTTATGTGGCCCTTTACAAAGCTTCTTGAAAAGCTTGCTTGCTCCCTCGTTAAGGGCGATGACAAGAAGGGCGACGAGTTCACAAATAAGCTCGACGAAAGACTTCTCGACACTCCCTCTATTGCTATCGAACGTAGCCGTGAGGTTGCATCCAATATGGCGAAGATCTCCGCAGAAGCGCTTCAGTCATCTATCGGTCTTATTGACAATTACGATTCAAGGGTTGCAGATCGCGTTCAGGAGATTGAAGATAAAGCGGATATTTACGAGGACGTTATCGGCTCGTATCTCGTTAAGCTTTCTTCACGCAGCATGATCGAGTCCGACAGCCACGAAGTAACAAAGCTTCTCCACATGATCGGCGATCTTGAAAGAATTTCCGACCATGCGGCAAACCTCGTTGAATCTGCAGAGGAATTGAAGGACAAGAACCTTAAATTCTCCGAAGATGCTCAGAAGGACCTCGAAAAGCTCTATGCCGCGGTTTCTGAAATCGTTGAGATCACAACACAGGCATTTATCGAGAACAATCTTGAGCTTGCGGCAAGGGTTGAGCCCCTTGAGCAGGTAGTTGACAGTCTTAAGGAAAACATTCGTCGCGGACACATCATTCGTCTCCAGAAGAGCGAATGTACTATTGAACACGGCTTTGTTCTCGCGGACATCTTAACAAACCTTGAGAGAGTTTCCGACCACTGTTCAAATATCGCGGGTTGCCTTATTGAAATGACAACGCACGATTCCCTTGATCTTCACAGCTATCTCCACAGCGTTAAGCTCGGAGGCGCGGGCTTCAACAAGCTCTACGAGGAATACAAGGAAAAATATAAGCTTTCTTCTAATTAAAACATAGCGGTTGCACTTTCGTGCAACCGCTTTTATATTACAAATAACAATATTAAATTTAAAATGCTTAAATATATCAACCAGACCGTAATCGGAATCACAAAAACTCCGTACGACGCGCATGCCTTCAGCCAAAAAATCAAGGTCAATACAACAGAAATAACGGAAAGAAGCAAAATTATCAGGGAGAGTAGCGGCATTTGTAAAGCAAACAAAAGAGGATACCATAAAAGTGATAAGAAATATACCGCAACCGCAAAAACCGCGCCCTTCAAAAACAAATTTTCAGTTTGAATCGACTGCCCCAAACAGAGCTTATCACGCACGAATAAACCAGCGGAAACGCCCAATAAAAACAGTGATATCATATATATAAAATTGAATAACCACATTGGTGGAAACGTGATTTTCCCTGATATTATATGAAGAAAATCATATTTACCTCTACAAATGATTTTTATTACAAGATACCATAAAACCGCAAGCGCCCCAAATGCCAACGGAATCAGACAATTGTCTTTTTTTATTTTCATACAAACCTCAAGACGTTTTTTATATCTTATGATCTGTATAATTATTATATGCTATTTTATAAACCAACCCGATTTAATATTTTCGTCTAAAGAATAAATATCAGGGGCTTGCCCCGTGCTTTTATCATAAGTCAATTCAATAACCGAATCTGGTACGGAAAAGCTTTTGTCTGCATTTTTATAGCGGTCAAGAGAATATACGCAAGACATTACGTCATTCCAAATGCTTATCGCAGGATTTCCGTACGAATTGATTTTTCTAGGATATTCATATCCCATCCAAACACCACCTACAATTTGCGGGGTAAATCCAATAAAATAACGGTCGCAATTATTGCTCGTGGTTCCCGTTTTTCCTGCAACATCAACGTCCTTATCAAGCGTTATCCTGTTTTTAGCGGTTCCCTCATTTACCACACCTTGAAGCAGCTTTGTCATAATAGCCGAGCTTTCAGATGAAATCACCTTCTCACAAACGGCTTCATTTTCGAGCAGAACGTTCCCATCAGAATCACAGACCTTATAATATGATCTCGGCTTTTTGTAAATTCCGCCGTCAAAAATTGTATATGCGGACGTAACCTCCTCGAGCGTTACACCGTTTTTATGCTGGCCGAGCGCTAAAGATGATTCACACATATCACCGACATCACTTGACGTCCCACTCTTCAAGCTATATAGGTGAAGCTTATTTCTTAAAAAGTCAAAGCTATTATTTATTCCAAATTCTCTTAAAACTCTCACGCTTACGGTATTCAATGAATTTTCAAGCGCATATTCAATATCAACATCCCCAAGATAATTACCATTAGCATTCTGCGGCCAATCGCGTCCGTTCACCTGCTCGATCGGTGTATCCGAATATATACTTGACCATGTAATTAACCCTCGGTCAAGCGCAGGCGCATAAACGGAGAGCGGCTTAATAACCGAACCCGAGGGACGTTTGGTGTCAGTGGCAAAGTTCTGAATCCTATTTTCTCGCTTTTTGCCAATATCGCCGACAACGGCTAAAATATCGCCCGTTTTTGAGTCTATCATAATACAAGATGACTTAATACCTTCAAGACCGCAAATATTCTTATTTTTTAAGTTAATATAATAGTTTTCAAGAAGATTCTGAATACCTTCATCAATAGCGGTATATATACGCAAATTTCCGTAATACACCATATTTGACGCGGCCGCGCGGTCTATCTGATAATACTCTACAAGATCGTTTATTACGTCGTCAATTACCATATCAGTATACCACGAATTGATTTTTTGCGTCGCAGTGCTTATGCTTTTAATATAAATTTCTTCACCAACTGCGATGTTATACTCATCTTCACGAATAAAACCTTCCTTTAGCATGCAGGAAAGAATCATATCTCTTCTGCGCTTTGTATTCTCAACGTTTTTAATTGGATTATAAACTGTGGGATTGTTGGTTATTGCGGCAATGGTCGCGCATTCCGAAAGAGAAAGCTCCGACAGATCTTTTGAAAAATAGAAACGCGCCGCCGCCTTAACTCCCCTGCATCGGTTACCAAGATTTATCACGTTGAGATACATGCACATTATCTCGTCCTTAGTATAAGCTTTTTCGAGATTTATCGCGCAAAATATCTCCCGCATTTTTCTTTCAACACTCTTTTCTGCGTCTCCCGTAATGTTTTTGACAAGCTGCTGGGTTATAGTTGATCCACCAAAGCTCGAGCTTTTCTTCAGTATATAGTTTAGCCCCGCCCTGCCCGTTCTCAAAAAATCAACCCCATTATGTCGGTAAAACCTTTTATCCTCAACCGCAACAAAAGCATCTATCAGAGTTTTCGGTATCTCTTCAAATTCAACAAAATCAAATTGCTCCTTTGTTTCGATATTAAAATTATCTAAAATATACTCCTTGCCGATCCTGTTCTCTCTATCATAAAAATTGTAACCGTAAAGAACGGATCTGGCGCATTCCATTTGCGCGCTTATTACTTTTCCGTCTATTGTCATTTCCTTGTAAGGTTGAATCCGATTATATACAAAAACTGCCATCAGAGTACACGCAACACAAATGATTACAATTGCAAGCAAAATAAACTTTATAAGCTTTTTCATTCACAACACACCTCCGATAATTTCTCTGTTTTTATAATGTTCAAAAACGCAAATAAAAAACGAAAAATTTCTCGGTAAAAATACAAAAAAATACTGCCGCAAGTAATTTTTGCAGCAGTATTTAAACTGATTTTATATCTACTATTACTATTTCGCAAGGATTAAAGAGTCGTGGGATGAGTCTTTCAGGGTTCGATGCGCCTGCAGAAACTATCATCTTATTGTGATACATTCCCGACGAATATTTTGGAAGAAATCCCTGATTCGGAGCATATATTCCTTTCCCGAAAAGCTTCCACTGTCCGCCGTGAGTATGTCCCGAAATGATCAGATCAAAATCCAAGTCACACAAATAAGTGTCATAATACTCGGGCTGGTGCGACACAAGGATCTTAAATCCATCGCGGTTTGAAAAACGCTTTACAAACTCAATATCAGGCGTCTCGTCCGTCATATCATTGGCGGGCTGAAGCCCTCCTATGAGAATTTTATCATCTTCTACGTATTCCAATGCCCTATCATTAATAAGATGAACTCCGCAGCTATCAAGACGCGATAAATTCTCGGGCGTTATTTCCGCCTCACCTTCGCATCTCTTGTGTGTCTCTCTGTGTGAGCCGAATCTCTCATGATTACCGAACGCGTAGTACGTTGGCGCGATCTTCCCAATGATTTCCAAAAACTTAAAGCCGATTTCATTTTCCTTGTCGCGAGCTCCGTCAAGACGCTCAAGCATATCCCCCGCGCAAATAATAATATCCGCCCGAGCGCGTTTTATTGCTTCAAGACATTTATCGTATTTTTGCGAATGCATGTCGCTCACAATACAGACCTTTAGATTATTATTCAATTTTGACGTTTTAACTGAATATTCTCTGGTCTTCATGAAAGCTCCTTATTTTCCTTAAAAATACAGTCCGAAGAATCGGACTGTATTTTTATTTATATTTCTCCGTGTTTTTGAAGAAATTCATGTAAAATTTTTGCCGCGAATTCAATTTGCTCGGGACACGGGCGTTTTTTATAATACTCATCGCTTCGTTTTTCCGGAACAGTACCGTCAGTATTCGGTACGCCTGCAAGAAGTTCTTTACACACGATAGAGCCGTATTCCGAAGTAAATATACCCGCAAGCTCCTGAATTTCAGAATACAGGCGTTTTTTACCCTCATAATCCTTTGGATCGGAATATCCCCTCAGATAACCCAGAACAAGAAACATTCCGCTGACCGCTCCGCAAACCTCGCGAAGGCGTCCCATTCCACCGCCAAAGGATGAAGACGCGCAAAGCAATGCGTCCTTTGGCAAGGATATTAAGTCTGAAAAGGCCAAAACAACTGCCTGAGAGCAATTGAATCCCTCGAGAAAATAATTCCTCGCAATCAATCCTCTTTCATTTGAAGTCATGATTATATACCCTTTACCGCGTCATTTCCAACGACGATTCTGTATTTGCCGGAGCCGAGACGGTTTTCAAAAATTTCATCTCCGGAAGCGTCGGTGATCTTGCAATTCGGAATCTTTACATAGCAAGTTGTATTCGCAGGAACAGTGAGCTTGTATCTTCTCTTATGCTCATTACCCTTTCTTACTACCTTGATATCACCCGCAGCTGTAGACAGCGTTACGTCAAAAGCACGAACGGAATCGATAATTATCGGTGACAGTTCGAACTCGGAGAATCCGGGCTTCAAGGGCTTGATACCCGCAATATGCGAGTAGCAAACGTACAAAAATGCTCCGTGCATCGGGTGATTATAGGATGAAGCGGACATATTTCTGGGCATTACGGAGTGCATGGAAATATCCTCCCACACGGTCGTAGCACCGTCGTCAAGCATTGTTGCGAAGCTCGGGAAATCCTTATTAAACAGATACGACATAGCAATATCTCCGTAGCCACCCTCAATAAGCGCGGGAACGAGATACTTATTACCGTATATACCCGTCTGCATTCTGAATTCGTCTCTTTCGATCCTGTCTGCAATGGAGAACAAAAGCTCATGGTAGTATCCGTCCGGATAAATACCAGTCTTAAGAGCCGCTCCATCGCTTCCCCAATAGCCGTAAGTGTGCTTTTCATAGTCAAAGAAATGACGGTTAAACGACTCCTTAACTTTTGAAGCAATATTCTCATAATATTCGGGATCGCCAAGCTTCAATTCACGGCAAAGCTCAGCCATCATCTTGGAGTTTTCATAAAGCTGAATCGTAGCGGAATGCGCGACGCACATTCTTCTTGGATCCTTATTTCCGATAGGAGGATGCCAGTCGCCAAGTCCTTCGTAAATAATGTAATCGTCCGATCTGTCAAGCTCGTGCTGATACCACTCCTGCATCAAATCAAAATTATTGATTACCGCGGACGAATGACCGCAATATTTATACATATTATACGGAATGACAATCTGCGCACAGCCCCAAAGCGGTGTAGCGTTACCGCAAAGACGCTTACCGGGAGCAATCTGCGGCCAGGTTCCGTAAACCTCTTTCGAGGATCTGATATCATCAAGATATTTTTCATACGAAGCAACGGAATCATAAGTCATAAGGCCGTAATCCGAAACAAGCTGAGCGTCACCGAGCCAGCCGCACTTTTCTCTTACGGGACAGTCCTCGGGGAAACCGTGCCAATTAGATCTGAACGTATTGTCCATTACGTCCATAAGACGCGTAAGATAGGTATTGGAGGACGTAAAGCTACTTCCCTTTTTGAAATCCGTAGAAAGAGCTAGTCCCTTTACCATTGAAGGCGACGGTACCATTCCATATCCCTGTGACAGATCATAGAATCCCGAAACCTCAACGTATCTGAATCCATGATAAGTAAGTCTTGGTGTATAAACCTCTCCTTCGGTATCGCCACGGCAAATGTAAATGTCCTGCTGAATACACTGAGTTGCCATACTTCCGACAGAACGCATATCAAGTGCGCCACCCTCGTCAAGAGTCTCGGCGTATCTGAACACGTAAACACAACCGCGAGGAGCACGAGGCAGATGAAATTCAACAGTACCCGCGATATTTTCACCGATATCGAAGATCCACGTTCCGTCCTTGCTTCCGCTTGCAGCTCGTACTTCCTTAGTTTCCACCTCTCGAATAACTCTTACAGGAGGCATCAGTGCGGGCGTCAAAACACCCTTAGGCGTTGTATCCTCAATAACGTGATGCCATCTTGCATCCGAGCCGTCATAATCGGCAAATCCCTGAACCTCAAGGCGACAATCGTACGCCTCTCCCTCGTAAATATTATTAAGTGTGATCGGGCTGTATACAAATTTCCAATCCTCAGTATTTGTGGTAATTATCTTCTTTTCACCGTTTCTGAATTCGATTTCAAGATAAATCTTCGCGCAAACGTCACCGTAAACAAATCCAAGATAACCCCAAACACAGCTTTGAGAATAAAATCCCTCGCCCAACAGCACAGTAAGAGCATTTCCACCCTTTTTGAGCAAATGCGTAAGATCATATTTTCTGTAATAAACCGTCTTTTCATAGTTCGTGAAGGGCGGTTCAATATAATGATCGTCAGTTCTCTGACCGTTCACGTAATATTCAGCGCAACCGAGACCGCTCGCATACATTACCGCGCGCTTTACTCTTTTATCAAGAACAAATTTCGTTCTGAGATAAGGAGCCCAGCTCACGATATGCTCAGAGGGCTTGATCCAAACGGCATCTCCCCACTCGTGCGGCAAAATTTCTGTCGATGTAGAAACAGATCCGCTTGCTGCATTACCGTAATGATCCCATACGGTTACCTTTATCACAACGTCCGTTTTAGACGGTAATACCAGATTATCGAATTTAACGTCGTAAGATTTACTTGACCAAACTACGCCCGAATCAAAATACGTATCATACCCCACAGTTATCACTATTCTGTATGAAGTCTGATAAGTACGGTTCATATCTGATTTGAGCTTCCAACCAAATCGGAGGCCGCGAGTAAGTATCAATTGCGGATCGCAAACGTTATTTACTGAAATATCATATATTTTCAGCATGGTAAATCTCCTTTATAGGATATATTTTCTCTTTAATTCTATCAAATTTTTTCGCGCTCGTCAATGCTTTTATTAATTTTTACGGAAATATTGATAAAAATGGATATAATTTTTAATCTCTGACAGCTTTATGGAAGGTATATGACCTGTCCTTTGAATTGATCAATATGGATAAATCTTCGTTTATTTGCTGGGTATCAAGATAAATTGCCATGGCAATCTCAGGTATTGCGATCTCCTTTGCATCCGTTGCGCTGCCTACGGAATAATACTTCTTTACCTTCGGCCCTCTTGCTCCCGCGATAAGATAATCCGCTCTTGAAATAACGTTTTCAAGATCCTGTCTATCATCACATTCAACGTAAGACGGTGAGAAATAAACAAGTGCGCTATCATTACACTCGACACTCATTACGGATACGGGAACCGTCGATCGCTCCAAATAACTCTGATCAAGTGTTACCTTTAGTTCACCAAAAGCGTAAAGATTGTCCTCAAGATTATACATACGCGCTTTAACGTTATTCTCACGAGCAACTTCAATAATTGAAAGCATCCGATAATATGAATCCTCGTCAACGGGTTCGGGAAGCCAAATCTGTCTTACCATACGTCTCTTGAATATCTTAGACAGAGTCGAAATGTGGGCTGTGTGGTAATCAGAAAGCATGATCGCCTCCACTTCACTCACCCTGCTATTATCCACAACCTCAAGCGCGCTTGAAAACGCACTCTGACTACCGTTGGAGAAATCCAAAATAACCGCGTCTCCGTTATTGGTTGCAACAATAATATCGCTTCGACTTGAAGTGTTAAGATACGTTACGTCAATTTTTGAAGCATTTTTAGCACTAACGATGTTAACGGTGAAAACAAACGCGGCAATTATCGGTATGTACATCAGAAGCACGTAATGCTTACGCGTAAGCTTGATCATAAGAGAAATCAACAATACTACTGCAAAAGCAACCGCAAAGTAAACAAGAAAATCATAATCTATCGAATAAATCACATTCTCTTTTGCGGATATATCGGAGCAAGCGTCAAGGCAAAATCCACCGCATTTTCTGATACCAGAAATCAAAAGCTCTCTTATTGGCGGGATAAATGAAAAGAACGGTAAAAGCAACGAAAACAGAATAATTCCAACAGACGGCAAGCTTAACGCAACAGACGAGATAACAGAATAGATCGCATATTCCTTCGTAAAAATACTGATAACAATGACAAGTCCCAACAATGCAAATATTGCGGTTGCGAAGGATCCAATAACTGCAGTAGCAGATCTTTTGATGATCCTTACAAGCTTATTATCCGACTTCATACGCTCAAAAATTTCTTTCGGAATCTCCATGAACACAACTATTCCAAACGTAGCCGCAAATGACATCCAGAACGCCACGTCAGCCACCGCAAACGGAGAGATTACAAGTATCGCCGCGCCCGCAAATGACAAATTGGTAAGCGTGTCCGACTTGAAGGAAAGAATCATTCCAATATAGACCCAAAGGAGCATTATCAAGGATCTTGTTGCCGACATTGACATGCCCGTGAGGACGTAATAGGAAACTGCAACGATAATAAGAAGGACGGCCCTCGGTATTTTAGGAACGGAAAAGAGCTTTAAAATAAGCGTCAGAACACCCATAACGATAGCCATATGCATACCGCTGAGCGCGAGATAGTGCGACGCTCCGCTTCGTGAATAATCACGCACTGTAGTATCGGATAAATATTGCCTTTCACCTAAAAGCATCGCGGCAGCAAGATTTCCCTCTTCCCCGCCAATTGCCTCGCGTAGCTTGTACGAAAGCTTGTATGCAAGCCCCTTCGAGACAACCTTTATATCATCAACGTTTTCCTCGATAATTTCATATGAGTCCTCATCGTAGGATTCAAGAGACATAAAAACGCCATCTGACAGACGCGACTGCTTCTCGGCGTAACCGCCGAGATTGTTTTCAAAATCGGCAGCGGTAACATGAGCGATTATTCTGTCTCCGCGATGAACCTCTGAGACGTAAGAACACTCCAGAATCGCCTTGAAGCTCTTATTATCACCGTTGACCTTTTCAACGCGAACGAGGTAACCCGACATATTGTCCGAATGATACTCCTCATCAAGCACGATCGCCTGCACCTCAACCTGTTTTCCTATTATCTCGCGTTCAAGCATAAATCCCGCATCAAAAGCGATAAACGACGAAAAGGCAGAAACAAACATAGCTAAGCAAAACATTATCGCTATTACCATCGGGCCTTTGGTGGATCTCTTGAAAATATATATCAACATAGCCACCATGGAAAGTACGATAGCCACAAGACCTATTATCAATTTAACTACAGGCAAAACGAAAAATGAAATTACCGATACTGACATTGCAAGAATACATGCCAAGAAAAAGTATCTACCATTGAAAATATTCATTTCTTTGCCTCCTTTTTGTAGTTTTTTGAATTTTAAAAGATTTTTTCAACTTTTTCACATTTTGACTTGACAAAAAGCGAAATATCATATATAATTGTCTGCGGGTTGTGTAAACATCACTCCCACGATGACTACTTTGTTAATAAAATTTTTGAAAGGAAATTTCGAAATATGTTTGAAAAGATTAAGGAAATCCTCGTTGAAGAATTGCAGATCGATGCTGATGAGATCACTCTTGAAGCAGAACTTTCCGCTGACCTTGGCATCAACTCCATTGAACTTGCAAACCTCGTACTTATTTGCGAAGAGCAGTTCGATTTAATGATCGATGACGAAGACTTAACCAAGTTCATCACAGTTGGCGACGTTGCTGATTATCTCGAAAAGCACTGCTAATATTTGAATTGCATATTATCGAAACTCCGCTGATGCGGAGTTTTTTCGTTATATGGAAAACGTTACTTATGCGAGAACTATTCCCCTTTTTACCGTCTTGCAGGCAACGGCAAATGCGCCGCTTGATTTTATTGACTCAGCGGCAGATCGGGCGAACGCCTCGGAATCGAAGATGCCTATAACTGCGGGCCCACTTCCGCTCATCATTGACACGCTTGCGCCTAAATCGTACATTTTCTTCTTGAGATTTTTTGCCTTTGGTCTTAAATCAAGAACAACGTCCTCAAAAATATTATAAACAGAATCCAAAGAAAAGCTTTCATAATCAAACGGCTTTACTGAATGCGACACAAAATTACCGTACTTTTCATCAAGCAATCCGTATGCCGCGGGAGTAGAAACACCTTCCCCGTCAAGTGCTATTACCAAGTGCATCTGAGAAATTTCGGGAACGCTTTCCGATACGTCTCCGATACCTGAAATTTTCTTTGTTCCACCAAGCAGACAAAAAGGAACGTCGGCTCCGATGCTTGCGGAAATTTTCAAAATCTCATCTTCAGTTTTATTTATGCATCCGAAGCTATTAAGAGCATAAATTACTGCTGCGGCATCAGCTGATCCGCCCGCCAAGCCCGCAGGTGACGGAATGTTTTTCTGAATGTCGATCGTAACTCGGCCGCTATCTAAAAATTTGTCCGCGGCTTTATATGCAATGTTTTTTTCATTGGCAGGGATTTGAGGATCGTTTACCGTGATCGCTATACTTTTTTTGTCCGATTCCTCATAAGAAACAGTGACGATATCGTACAGGTCAACGCTCTGCATCAAGCTATTGATATTGTGATAACCGTCCTCGCGTCTTGACTCTATGTCAAGAAATAAATTTATTTTAGCATTTGCGTAAAGCTTTACTGTTTTCATCATATTTCAACCCTTTTCGATATTTATTTTATTATACACCATTTACGTATAAAAATCTATGAAATATTATTAAATTTTCTCATATTTTAAAAAATTTATCTTCACACAACAAAACTCTTGACTTATAACCAAAATAAGTATATAATAATTATATATATCTATAATTCAAAAGCTCAATCTATATATATTGGTTACAAGGAGTTGTAAAATGTTCAAGAAAAAGGCCGATACCAATACTTCCCGCTCGGCGTTTTGGGTTTCACTGCCGATAATATTAATAATTTTTTTGGTATTATATTTTATCGTTAATATCACTAACTTCAGTTCGTTCCTCAAGAAGATAAACACTATTCTTTCCCCTATTTTCATTGGTCTTGTAATAGCGTACCTGATGAATCCTATCTTCAAGATTTTCGAAAACAAGGTATTCAGATGGAAAAAGGATACCCCCGTAAAGAGACGTCTGTGCAGACTCGTATCCCTTTTCTGCACGCTTATCGTTTTCTTTGCTATCATTGCACTTATGATTCTCCTTATCGTACCGCAATTGATAGATTCCATAGTTGAAATCGTTACAAATCACGAGCATTACCTTGCAACTACACTTGATTTTATCAATGATCTCGCGCGACCCATAGTTAATAAATTCTCTGAAGAAACTAAGGATCTGATTCCTTATGAAATGGTTCATAACGCTCTTCACAGCTTCTTTGATGCCGGAGAAAACGGCGAGAGTAGCAAGCTTGCAGAGTTTATTGAAAAATATTCCCAGGAAATCACCACCATCGGTGCTGACTTCGCTATGGGACTCTTCACATTCTTGAAGGACTTCGTAATCGGTATCTTTATCGCCTTCTACATTCTTTCCTCCAAAGAGCTCCGCGGCGCGCAGTTCAAAAAGCTTCGCAAGGCAATGCTTACACGCGAGCAGAACAGATTCGTATCCGAGGTTTTATACGTTGCAAGGACAAGCTTCGGCGGATACATAAGAGGCAAGATTTTTAGCTCGCTCGCAGTCGGCGTGCTTACGTACATCTGCCTTGTGATCTTCAATATATCCGACTATAAGCTCCTTATAGCTACCGTAATTTGCATTACAGATATAATTCCCGTATTCGGCCCCTTCATTGGCGCTATCCCCTCCGCAGTCATCGTTCTTATGTGTGACCCGTCAAAGCTCTTGACGTTTATTCTCATTATTCTCTTCATCCAGATGATCGAGGGTAATGTAATTACTCCCAAGATCCTCGGTGAATCCACAAATATCAGCTCTCTTGCGGTAATTATTACGATTTCCGTAATGGGTAGTCTTTTTGGAATCATTGGTATGATCATAGGCGTACCCGTATTTGCTACGATCATAATCGTTACAAAGAGACATCTTGAAAAACGCCTCAAGGCAAAGGATCTTCCCACCGCAACTGAGGATTATATGGGTGAAAACTCCATGTCCGATACAGACGTTATTCTTCACAAGCAGGAAGGAACGTGGATCAACAAGATCAAGCAATCAAGAGCGGAAACCAAGGCGCGCAGAATGCAAAGAAAAGCTCCCGCACCCACTGATTCCGATACTGACAAGACATCCGAGGAAGAGCCCGCAACCGTAAATGAAACGAAAGAAAAACCCGAATAAATAGACATGGGACTTATATTTTCAGACATCCCCGAGCTTCTCGGAACGAACACGGAGATCTCTCTGCGTAATCTTTCCGAGCTGGAGGAAAGATTGAATTTAATTATCGAAGAGCGAATTGCTCATATCGATGAACTATCCTGCGCAATAGTTACTGATGGCGAGGAAACCGATATTATCAAAAGCATCATTCTCTCCCTCAAACCGGAGGTCTTCTGCGACAGCGATAAGATTATAAATAAGAATCAAAAAAGCATAAACAGCATCTATTCCGCATTATCTTTAAAAGAGCGGCTTCTCATCTGCGAAAGTATTTCAAACACTTATACACACGGAGAAAAAATCAACTGCGAAAGCTTTTTTGCATTTGAAAAAGTCGAAATTTCAAATAGCGCCAAGGATAAGATAGCATATCTTAAAAGCTCTTATAACGATGCCGCATATCTCGAGTTTTCACGTCTTCTCGACTCACCTCGCGCATCGTACTACGACAGTATTGCAAATGTGTGCGAAAGCGTTTACAACGGAACGTGCGAATATTGTATCCTTCCACTTGAAACCTCGATCGACGGTAAGCTTTCAAGCTTTTATGACCTGATTTTAAAATACGGCTTTAAAATATGCGCCGTTTACGATTTTCATCATCAGGAATCAGCAAAAATAACAAGATACGGACTTATTGGACGCAATTTAGATATCAAAGGCACAGATTTTAAAACAAAATCCAAAATTAAATTTCTTGAATTTGTGTTTTCTGAAGACTCTTATCCTTCAGTAGTCGACGTTCTTTCCGCGTCCGAATTTTGCTCGATGAAATTAAGAAGAATAGATACACTCAACACCTCTTCAAGCCGCGGCTCTAAAGCACCTCTCATTTGCCCGATTTTAAGGGTTGACTCCGCCGATCTAAACACCTTCCTGATGTTTATGGCAATTGACTCTCCAAGTTTCAAGCCGCTTGGCATATATACGCAAATTTAAAAATACAATATAGAAAAGGAATTAACTAAAATGGACAAGTACAGCTACAAGACAAAGGGCGTTTGCTCAAGACAGATCGACTTCACAGTAGAAGATGGAATTATCACAGAAGCCGCTTTCACAGGCGGTTGCAACGGTAACACTCAGGGCGTTTGCGCTCTTGTTCGTGGTATGACCGTTGAAGAAGCAATCAAGAGAATGGAGGGCATTCACTGCGGTCCTCGCCCCACATCCTGCCCCGACCAGTTCGCACAGGCGCTCAAGGAATATCTCGCAAACAAAAACTAATATAATTTAAAGAAAGGCAAGCTTATTCAATATGGAAAAATATCTTGAAAATTATTACAGATGGTTAAATTCCCCTAAGCTTTCCGCAGAAGAAAAGACAGAGCTTGAAGCGATCAAGAATGATCCTGACGAAATCAAGTTCCGCTTCTCATCTTATCTTTCTTTCGGTACTGCAGGTCTTCGCGGAACAATGAAGACGGGTATGAACGCCATGAACGTTCATACAGTTGCGCATGCAACTCAGGGCTTGGCTTCCCTTATAATTGAATGCGGAAGACAGGCAGACGGTGTTGCTATCGCATACGACAGCAGAAATAACTCTCCCCTCTTCGCGCAGGTTGCTGCTGAAGTTTTAGCCGCCGCAGGCATCAAGGCATATCTCTTCGATGCGCTTCGCCCCACCCCCGAGCTTTCTTTTGCACTCCGTTACCTCGGATGTGTTGCAGGTATCAACATTACCGCATCACACAATCCCAAGCAGTATAACGGTTATAAAGCATATTGGGAAGATGGCGCACAGCTTCCTCCCGAGCATGCGGACACAGTTTCTGCATCTATTGCAAAGCTTGATATCTTCGAAGACGTAGTCAGAGCTGACTTTGAAAAAGCAAAGGCAGACGGACTTATCGTAATGATAGGTGAAGATGTAGACAAGGCATATCTTGCTGAAGTTCTCGCACAGCAGGTTAATCCCGATGCGGTTAAGAACGTTTCCGACGAGCTTCGTATCGTTTATACTCCCCTTCACGGCGCAGGACACAAGCTCGTTCCTGAAATCCTTAAGATGACAGGACTTAAGCATCTTTACCGCGTTGAAGAACAGTTTGAGATCAACGGAGATTTCCCCACGGTTGAAAAGCCCAATCCCGAATACCGAGCAGTATTCGAAATTGGTATTAAAATTGCAAACGAAGTAGGTAGCGATCTTATCGTTGCAACTGTCCCCGACGCCGACAGAGTTGGCGTTATGGCAAGAGCAAAGGACGGTAGCTTCAAGACGATCTCCGGAAACCAGATGGGCGCTCTTCTTATAGATTATATCATCACGGCATACGAGGAAACAAACACTATGCCCGAAGAACCATTCGCAGTTAAAACTATAGTTTCCACCGAGCTTGTTTCAAAGATCTGTGCTGCTCACAACGTAAAGCTTTACAACGTACTTACCGGCTTTAAGTTCATCGGTGAAGTTATCAAAAAGCATGAACAAATGGGACACGGCAACTATATCTTCGGCTTTGAAGAATCCTACGGCTATCTCAAGGGCACTTACGCAAGAGATAAGGATGCTGTTGTTGCTTCAATGCTTATCTGTGAAATGACTGCATATTACAGAGCCAAGAACATGACTCTTATTGATGCTCTCGAAGGTCTTTACGAAAGATACGGTCTCTTTAACGAATCCAATATCGAAATCTACATGGAAGGTCTTGAAGGCCCCGCAAAGATGGCGGCTCTTATGGACTCTATGAGAAATGAAATTCCTGCCGAGCTTGGCGGTTACAGAGTAGTAACCTTTGGCGACTACAAGGCGGAGGAATTTACTGATATGGCTACGGGCGAAAAGTCACCCACAGGACTTCCTAAGTCAAATGTTCTCTACTTCAAGCTCGAAAATAACGACGTTATTATCGTTCGTCCTTCGGGAACTGAGCCCAAGATCAAGTTCTACTTCCTCGCAAGTGGCAACGACAAGGCGGAAATTGAAGCAAAGATTGAAGGTTATAAAAAATCTCTTAAGGTTTAAAAAATAAAGCGGAGTGCATTGCATTCCGCTTTTTTATTATGTATTCTGTAAAGCTCTTCTCTTCTTCATCATTTCCTTCATACGAATTTCCGTATTGAGGATCTTCTTGCGAAGACGAATGGACTTGGGAGTTACCTCAATAAGCTCATCGTCAGTAATAAACTCGATCGCTTCTTCAAGACTGAATACCACGGGAGGAGTCAAAAGGAGCTTTTCGTCAGCACCTGAGGAACGAATCGCTGTGAGGTGCTTTTCCTTACAGGGATTTACGGCAATATCATCATTCTTGGGGTTTTCACCTACGATCATACCCTCGTATACAGGTGTCTGAGGACCAACAAAGAGGTTACCTCTTTCCTGTGTGTTGTAAAGGCCGTATCTCGTTGTAACGCCGTTTTCGGACGCTACAAGCGCACCCGTAAATCTCATGATGATACCACCCTTATAGGGCTGATAGCCATCAAATAGAGTGTTAAGAACGCCCTCACCGTGAGTTGCGGACATAAATTCGCTTCTATAACCGAAAAGGCAACGAGAAGGAATACTGTATTCGATTCTCATGCGGCTACCTACGGGATTCATCTCAAGAAGATCGCCCTTTCTCTGTCCAAGCTTTTCAATAACGGGGCCAACGTAGTCAGCGGGAACGTCAAGTGTGACCTTCTCCATCGGCTCACACTGAACACCGTCAATTTCTTTCAAAATAACCTTGGGGTTGGAGCATGTAAGCTCATATCCCTCGCGGCGCATATTTTCAATGAGAATGGAAAGATGCATTTCACCTCTACCAGAAACAACGAATTCATCAGTTGTATCACCGTCGCGAACACGGAGAGATACGTCACGGAGAAGCTCGCGGTAAAGTCTTTCGCGAAGCTGACGGGAGGTAACGAACTTACCTTCCTTACCCGCCAGGGGGCTATCGTTTACTGAGAAAGTCATCTCCACCGTGGGCTCTGTTACCTTTACAAATTCAAGGGGCTCAGGATTTGTTATGCTTGTAACTGTATCACCAATAGAAATGTCACCGGCACCCGAGAAACAAACGATATCGCCCACCTTTGCAGTTTCAACGGGAACTCTGAGAAGTCCGTCGATCTGATAAAGAGATACGATCTTTGTTCTCTTGGGCTTTTCATCGGGTCTGTGGAAGTTGCAAATTGCAATGTCCTGATTTACCTTAACAGTACCACGCTCAATTCTACCTATACCGATTCTGCCTACGTAATCGTTATAGTCAATAGATGAAACGAGGAGCTGAAGCTCACCCTCGGGCTCTCCCTCGGGCGCGGGAATATAGTCAAGAATCTTTTCAAAGAGGGGTGTAAGGTCCTTACCCTCTACGTCAGGATCCTCTGTAGCAGTACCGGCTCTACCCGAACAATAAAGCATCGGAGAATCAAGCTGCTCATCATTTGCGCCAAGGTCGATAAGAAGCTCAAGAATCTCATCCTCAACCTCACCGAGTCTTGCATCGGGCTTGTCGATCTTATTAAAGCAAACAATAACTCTGTGATTGAGCTCAAGCGCACGCTTTAAAACAAATCTAGTCTGAGGCATAGGGCCTTCTGCAGCGTCAACAAGAAGAATAACGCCGTTAACCATTTTAAGAACACGCTCAACCTCACCGCCGAAGTCTGCGTGACCGGGAGTGTCAATAATATTGATCTTTACGTCCTTGTAATGAACTGCTGTATTCTTTGCAAGGATAGTAATTCCTCTTTCCCTTTCAATATCGCCTGAGTCCATAACGCAGGTTACGGTCTCCTGATTGTCTCTGTAAATACCGCCCTGCTTCAAAAGTCCGTCAACGAGAGTTGTCTTACCGTGGTCAACGTGAGCGATAATAGCAATGTTTCTTAAATCTTCTCTTACCATTTAAATACCTCTGAATTACTTCAAAAATCCGTTTATAATTTCCTCTTCTGCCTGCTTTTCATCAAGACCGAGAGTCATAAGCTTAATAAGCTGCTCGCCTGCAATCTTACCGATCGCCGCCTCGTGAATAAGGGACGCGTCGATGTGATTAGCGGTGATTTCGGGAACCGCCTGAACAGAAGCGTTATCCATAATGATAGCATCGCATTCCGTGTGTCCCGAGCAAGCGTTGTTACCTCGGATATTAGAGAGGAAGAGCTGCTTTGAGTTGTCTTTTGCAACCGAACGGGAAACCACATGCGCGCCGCAATTCTCACCGTCAAGATCAAGAACAAACTCGGTTCTTGCGTACTGATTGCCGTGTGTCATGATCTTTTCGTGAACAACGAGAGTAGAATTCTTTGCAAGCTTTGCCTCAGTCTTTCTATCCGTGGAATCAACACCCTTGATCTGTGTTGTTTCCATTTCCATGTAAGCACCTTCGTCGAGAACTACAACAGAAGTGGGGTTCATAAGATTCTTTCCGTTTCCATCACCCTCGCCGTAATGCTTTTCAACGTATTTTACCTTTGCATTCTTGCCAACGTAAAAGCTGTGAATACCGCTATGCTCACTGTCCTGAACGCCACAGTTGTGAATACCGCAGCCTGCGATAATAAGGACGTCAGCACCTTCTTCGATGTGGAAATCGTTATATACGAGCTCGCGAATACCTGTTTCTGCCAAGATTACAGGAATGTGCACGCTCTCTTTTTTAGCGCCTGCCTTGATATAAATATCAATACCGGGCTTGTCTGTTTTCTTTTCAATAATGATGTTCTCAGAAGAATTTTTACCGAACATTTCGCCATCAACTCGGAGTGAATAAGCACCCTCAGGAATCTCGTGGAGATCGGCAACCTGTCTGAGCATCTCAAGTTTTATTTTATCAAGCTGTTTTTCTGCCATTATATTTTCCTCAAAAATCAATTTTCCTGTGTAAATCTGCAACCTGTCTGCGCTCTGAAAAGCTCGGGATAGATTTCATTCTTGTCACCGTAAGCCGCAACCTTTCCGTTTGCAATAACTACGATCTTATCGGCAATATCAAGAATTCTTTCCTGATGAGAGATGATGAGAATGTTTCCCTTTGTCTTTTCGTGCATCTTCTCAAAAACCTGAATAAGGTTATTGAAGCTCCAAAGGTCAATTCCCGCCTCGGGCTCATCAAACACGGAGAACTTTGTTCCACGCGCATTTATCATAGCAATTTCAATTCTCTTCAGCTCTCCGCCGGAGAGAGATCCGTTTACTTCTCTGTTGATATATTCCTTTGCGCAAAGTCCAACCTCGGAGAGATAAGAACATGCCTCACCAATAGAAATCTTCTTACCCGCCGCCAAAGAAATAAGATCCTTAACGCTGATGCCCTTAAACTTTACGGGCTGCTGAAACGCGTAGCTGATACCCGCTCTTGAACGTTCTGTAATATTCATATTTGTAATGTCGACACCGTCAAGTAAAATCTGTCCTTCATCGGGAGTGATTATACCCGCAATGAGCTTCGCAAGAGTGGATTTACCCGAGCCGTTGGGGCCTGTTATAGCCACAAATCGCTCGTTTATAGTGAGATTTATATTATCAAGTATTTTAGTTGTCTTGCCGCTTACCTCGTCAGTAACCGAGTACGACAAATTCTTAATTTCAAGCATTTTTATATCCTTTCACTAAAAATCTATATGTTGATGTAAAAATTTACCCATTTCATTATATTCTATCATATTTTTAGCCATTTTACAAGAGTATTTTACAACTTTTTTGTAAAATAAACGCGCAAAGAAAAAAATAAAAGCTCCGATTTCTCAGAGCTCTTATCTAAAATCAATTTTCAAGATATCTTATAGCAGCCAAAGCCGCGATCGCGCCGTCACTGCAAGCTGTACTTATCTGACGAATGGACTTTGTTCTGCAGTCACCGGCAACGAAAAGCCCCGCAGTCTTTGTAAGACAAGCTTCATCGGAAACAATGTATCCGCGATCATTAATTTCAGTTACGTCGCGAAAAATTTCATTTTCGGGAACCTGACCGATCGCAATAAACATGCCGTCAATATCAAGTCTTGTCTTCTCCCCTGTTTTTTCATTCTTAAGGATAATTGCTTCAAGCTCCTCACTACCGACAAGAGCTTCTACAACCGTTCCGTAAATTATCTCAACGTTATCCTTGCTCTTCAATATGTTTGCAAGCTTTTCTTCACCGGTGAGAAAATCAAGATTCTGAACGATATAAAGCTTTGCGCAGGTGTCAGAAAGCATAACCGCCTCAACGAGGGCAGAATTTCCTCCACCGATCACAGCAACTGTTTTACCTGCGTAAAATGCTCCGTCGCAAACCGCGCAAAAGGAAATGCCGTTACCGATAAATTCCTCCTCGTTATCAAGTCCGAGCTGACGGTGCTTAGAGCCCGTAGCAATGATTACGCTTTTCGCAATATAATCTCCGTCCTCGCAAGAAACAGAGAGAACACCGTTGTTATCAACAATACCTGTAACCTCAGTCATTTCAATATCCGCGCCAAGTGAAACTGCCTGTTCAACCAGCTTTTCCGCAAGCTCGTTTCCGCTTATCTGATTGAAGCCGGGATAATTTTCAATTTTAGGCGAATAAGTTATCTGTCCGCCGAACGTTCCGCGCTCAAGGACTAAAACCTTTTTATCAGCGCGTCGCGCATATATTGCGGCAGTAAGTCCCGCAGGGCCTGCGCCGACAATTATAATATCATACATAGCTATACTCCAATCCTAATCAAACCGCCGCATAAGCGGCGGTTTTACTTGGTTTATTATTCTTTTACAGACTCAATGTACTTTTTGATGTTGGAAAGGTTTACCGCCTTTGCAACCTCAACTCCATTTTCAGCCACAACAAGTGTGGGCGCCTGCTTGATTCCGTATTTCTGAACGAGATCAACGTGCTCATCAGCATATACCTTAACGAAAGGAATACCCGCCTTTTCAAGGAACACGGCAGCCATCTTACAGTTGGGACATGTCTTTGTAGCAAACAGCATGATCTCTGTTCCTGCAGGTTCACATGCGCATTCGTCTACCTCGGGAACTGAAAGCGCAATAGTTCTTACACCGTCAGAGCCGATATTGATCTCGGGATGAAGCTCAGTTGAACGCTCGATATTATACGTGCGTCTGTCCTTAAATTCCTGGCTCTTACCGTCATTCCACGCCTGAACGGGACGATAATAACCTGTAATACGGCTATAAACCTCGGTCTTTTTGCCACATTTAGGACAACTATACTCTTCACCTGCAATATAACCGTGATCCGTACATACGCTGTATGTAGGAGACATTGTGTAGTAAGGAAGCTTGTAATTTTCCGCGATCTTGCGAACAAGGTTAGCAGCTGCCTGCCATGAAGGAAGCTTTTCACCGAGGAACGCGTGGAAGACTGTACCCGATGTGTAAAGCGTCTGAAGCTCGTCCTGAATATCAAGAGCCGCGAAAATATCCTCTGTGAAGCTTACAGGCA
The DNA here is from genome assembly GCA_045632305.1 of Eubacteriales bacterium. Taxonomy (GTDB): domain Bacteria; phylum Bacillota; class Clostridia; order Oscillospirales; family CAG-272; genus SVTX01. The sequence goes on from JAZQWL010000032.1 coordinate 48,309, forward strand.
AGTGAGAGGAGTTTGTATAATAAGGCGCGTTGGACTTTTCGGAAGCAGTGATAATATCGGGATACTTCTTTAAGTCATGCTTAGCGAAACGGAAGGATGTGGATTCTGCGGGAGTCGCCTCAAGGTTATAAAGGTCGCCGTACATTTCCTGATAGGCGGAGAGACGGTCTCTCATGTGATTGAGAACTTCCTTAGCAAATTCCTGTGTTTCCTTGTGTGTAAGGTCTGCGCGGAGCCACTTAGCGTTAAGGCCAACCTCGTTCATACCAACAAGACCGATAGTTGAGAAGTGGTTGTTGAACGTACCGAGATATCTCTTTGTATAAGGATAAAGACCGCTGTCAAGGAGCTTTGTAATAACCGTTCTCTTTGTCTTAAGCGAACGAGCCGCAATGTCCATCAACTTATCAAGACGCTTATAGAAATCTTCGGGAGTTTCTGCAAGATAAGCAATTCTGGGAAGGTTTATAGTTACAACGCCAACGGAACCCGTAGATTCACCCGAGCCGAAGAAACCGCCGGACTTCTTACGAAGCTCACGAAGATCAAGACGGAGACGGCAGCACATGGAACGAACGTCGGAGGGCTCCATATCGGAGTTGATGTAGTTTGAGAAATAAGGAGTACCGTACTTTGCTGTCATTTCAAAGAGAAGCTTGTTGTTCTCTGTTTCAGACCAGTCAAAGTCACGTGTAATAGAATAAGTAGGAATAGGATACTGGAAGCCACGGCCATTGGCGTCACCCTCGATCATGATCTCGATAAACGCCTTGTTTACCATGTCCATCTCTGCCTTACAATCCTTGTACTTGAAATCCATTTCCTTGCCGCCAACGATACAGTTGAGCTCAGCGAGGTCATTAGGAACTGTCCAGTCAAGAGTAATATTTGTAAAGGGAGACTGTGTTCCCCAACGGGAAGGCGTATTTACACCGTAAATGAAGGACTGGATACACTGCTTCACTTCCTTATATGTAAGGTTATCTGCCTTTACGAAGGGAGCGAGATACGTGTCAAATGAGGAGAATGCCTGCGCACCCGCCCATTCGTTCTGCATGATACCGAGGAAGTTAACCATCTGGTTACAGAGAGTTGAAAGGTGAGCTGCGGGAGCAGACGTGATCTTACCGGTAACGCCGCCAAGCCCCTCCTGGATAAGCTGCTTTAAAGACCAACCTGCACAGTAACCTGTGAGCATGGAAAGGTCATGGATATGAATATCGGTATTTCTGTGAGCGTTAGCAACCTCGTCATCATAAACCTCACTTAACCAATAGTTAGCGGTAACCGCGCCGGAGTTGGAAAGAATAAGACCTCCTACAGAATAGGTTACGGTAGAATTTTCCTTAACTCTCCAGTCAAGCGCCTTGAGATAACCGTCAACGATCTGCTTGTAGTCAACAGCGGTCGCATTGTAATTTCTGAGCTTCTCTCTTTGGCGACGGTAAAGAATAAACGCCTTTGCAACGTCTGCGTAACCTGCCTGAATAAGCACGGATTCAACACTGTCCTGAATATCTTCTACCTCTATAAGATTGTCTTTTATCTTGGGCTCAAAATCAGCTGTTACCTTGAGTGCTAAAAGATCGATAATACTGTCGTTATATTGCTTGTTCTGTGAATCGAAGGCAAGCTTGATCGCGTTCGAGATCTTACCGATCTCAAAATCAATTACCTTGCCGTTTCTCTTTTTAACCTTGTACATTTTATTCTCCTTATTTTGTTTTTTTATAACATTTTTTCTCATAAGACAAATATAAGCATACGACATTTAAAAAATGCAGTATACTCATCCACCGCAAGTGCGGTAGAATAAGTATACTACATTTAGTATTTTTTGTCAAGAACATTATACAAGATATTGTGCCGAAATTTTAAAATCGGCACAATATATAGTTTAAATTCCTCTTATTTGTGCATTTTCGACATATTGCTTCAAAACGTTACAAAATGAGACCATTTTTTCCTTCGTAACGACGTATACGCCATCGCCCACGAGATTTCCCGAATCAACGAACGCCTGCAAATAAAATTTTTCCTCACCCGCAAGCCACTGACCGATCCGTTCAAAATCCTCCTCTGTATGATAGGGAGAAACCACTGTCGTCCTGAACTCAAAATCGACCGCATTTTGCATAAGCATCTCTGCTGACCGCTTAACGGCTCCAAGATCAAAGGAATCATCAACGCCTGCGGTCTCAGGATACTTCTCAAGGCAATTTTTGATATCCATTGCGACGTAATCTATCATTTTATTATTAATGAGATACTCAAGCATTTCGGGATTCGTACCGTTGGTGTCCAATTTTACTTTGTAGCCGAGCGCCTTTATTTTGGAAATAAATTCGGGCAGATCCGTCATGAGCGTCGGCTCTCCGCCCGTAATCACTACCCCGTCAAGAATACCAACACGCTTATTTAAAAATGAAAGGATCTCATCTTCATCAATAAAACAGTTCTTCTCTACCTTGTTTACAAGAGGCGCATTATGACAAAACGGACAGCGGAAATTACACCCGACAGTAAATATTGTAGCGGCAACCTTGCTGGGATAATCAAGCAAGGTGAGCTTTTGAATTCCACCAATCAACATATATTGACTCTCTCTTAAACGTAATTTCTCTGAATCGCAACGACTTTACCGATAATCATAACCTCATCGCTGATGATCGGCTTCATTGTATTATTCTCGGGCTGAAGTCTGTAATGACCGTTTTCTCTGTAAAATCTCTTCACTGTCGCTTCATCGTCGATCATAGCCACAACAATTTCACCGTTTTCTGCATAACAGGTCTGCTCTGCGATTATAATATCACCGTCGAGTATTCCCGCTAAGATCATACTGTCACCGCGAACGCGGAGCGCAAAAAGATTATCGCTGCCGTTTCCGATATAACCAACGTAGCCCTCAAAATTTTCTGCTGCAAGAATGGGTGTTCCCGCAGTAACCACGCCAAGAAGAGGAATTGCGGAAACGTTTGGCTTGTCGTCGCCGTTGAGCTTTACCGCGCGGCTCTTTCCGTCCTCCTTGGAAATATAACCAAACATATCAAGTCGGTTCAAGTACATGTGAACAGTTGACGTACTCTTATATCCGAGATCTCGGCATATATCACGAACGCTGGGAGCATATCCGTTTTCCTTTACGGACTTGACAATATAATCGTATACCTTTTGCTCCTTCGGCTTTAGCTTTTCCATATATCCTCCAAAACTAATCAAATTAATATTCAAGGTCTATATTTTATCATATATTTGTAACGCAAATTGTGATAATTTTCGACTAAACTGTAAAATTATGATACATTTGTTTGTCATTGTCGACACTTTTTGTAAAAAATTTTAAACATTATCAAATTACCTATTGCAAAAATCTCAAAATTATTGTAAAATATATAATGGGTAAATAAGGAAATATTTACCGTGAAAAGTATTAAATAATAAAAATATAAAGGAGTAACAGTATGACACCCACAAACAACAAATTTGTTCTTGACTGGATTTCCGACATGGCTGAAATGACACAGCCCGACTCGATCGTTTGGATCGACGGTAGCGAAGAACAGGCGGAAGCTCTCCGCGCTGAAGCATGCTCCACTGGTGAGATCATCAAGCTCAACCAGGAAAAGCTCCCCGGATGCTATCTCCACAGAACTGCTGTTAACGACGTAGCGCGCGTTGAAGGCAGAACATTTATCTGTACTTCCAAGAAGGAAGATGCAGGTAACATCAATAACTGGATGGATCCCGCAGAATGCAAGGCAAAGCTCACAAAACTTTACAACGGCTCTATGAAGGGTCGTACAATGTACGTTATCCCCTACTCCATGAGTGTTGTAGGTTCTCCCTTTGCAAAGTACGGTATCGAACTTACGGACTCCATTTACGTTGTTCTCAACATGCTCATCATGACACGCGTTGGTAATGACGTTCTCGAAGCTCTCGGCGACTCCCCCGACTACATCAAGGGACTTCACGCAAGAGCTGATATCGACGAAGAAAACAGATACATCGTTCACTTCCCTGAAGAAAACACGATTTGGTCCGTTAACTCCGGTTACGGCGGAAACGTTCTTCTCGGTAAGAAGTGCTTCGCGCTCAGAATTGCGTCCTTCCTCGGACGTAAGGAAGGTTGGATGGCTGAACACATGCTCATTCTCGGTGTTGAATACCCCGACGGTGAAACAAAGTACGTTTGCGCAGCATTCCCCTCCGCTTGCGGTAAGACAAACCTTGCTATGCTTATCCCCCCCGAGTTCTATGCAAAGAAGGGATATAAGGTATTTTGCGTAGGCGACGATATCGCTTGGCTCAGAGTCGGTGAAGACGGACGTCTTTGGGCAGTTAACCCCGAAAACGGCTTCTTCGGCGTAGCGCCCGGTACAAACGAAAAGTCCAACCCCAATGCCCTTCACACATGTATGAAGGACACAATCTTCACAAACGTTGTTCATAACACCGCCGACAATACAGTTTGGTGGGAAGGCCTTGACAACAATCCTCCCACACCCGGCAACGCAATCGACTGGAAGGGCAATCCTTGGGACTGCACAAAATTCGACAAGAAGGATAAGTCCACATGCGGCGCACATCCCAACTCCAGATTTACTGCAAAGGCGATCAACTGTCCTTGCATTTCCTCTGAGTTCCAGAATCCCGCAGGCGTCCCTATCTCTGCTATCATCTTCGGTGGTAGAAGAGCTAAGACCGCTCCCCTCGTATACCAGTCCACATCCTGGCAGAACGGCGCGTTCATCGGCTCCATCATGGCTTCCGAAACAACAGCCGCAGCTGCAGGCGCAGTTGGCGTAGTTCGCCGTGACCCCATGGCTATGCGTCCCTTCGTTGGTTATGACATGGGTGACTACTGGGCACACTGGCTCAGCATGGGCACACGTATTCCCAATCCTCCCAAGATCTTCCACGTTAACTGGTTCAGAACTGATGCTGAAGGTCACTTCATCTGGCCCGGCTTCGGTGACAACATGAGAGTTCTTATGTGGATCCTCGACAGATGCGAAGGCAAGGTTGATGCTAACATTACTCCTATCGGTTATATCCCCAACGCTGAGGACATCTGCATCGAAGGACTTGAAGGCATCACACTTGACACGATCCGTGATCTTCTCTCTGTTGACAAGGCATCTTGGCTTGAAGACGTTGCTAACATCAAGGACTTCTACGCTCAGGTTGGCGCAAGAGTTCCCGCAACAATGTACGACGAGCTTGCTGCTCTCGAAGCACGCCTCAAGGCATAATTTAACAAAAATAACCGCTCGGCAAATGCCGGGCGGCTTTTTTTATTTGTTTTTCTTTTCTTCTCTTTTTTTAGCGAAAAATTCAGAAAGCAACGCGCGTCCTTCTTCCTCCATAACACCGCTAACTATTTCGGGCTTATGGTTTAACGGATAATCATTAAAGTTAAACACACTTCCGCACGCGCCTGCCTTTGCATCCTTTGCGCCGAAGACCACGCGCTTGATTCGTGAATTCACAATCGCGCCCATACACATAGGACAGGGCTCAAGAGTAACGTAAAGCTCACAAGAATCGAGATGCCAGCCGCCCAATCTTTCACACGCGCTACGGATTGCCTGGATCTCGGCATGAGCCGTTGAATCACCGTGCGCCTCCCTTTCGTTGTGTCCTGTAGCAATTATCTCACCATTCTTGACAATAACCGCGCCTATTGGAACGTCTTGACTTTGCGCGGTTTTTGCCGCCTCGGAAAGTGCCGCAATCATATATTCTTCATATCTGCAATCCATTTGAACCACCCATTCTAATAAATATCGCCGTTCCTATAAGCAATATCATATTCCCAATTGAAAGCACCGCAAATATCACGTTGTACGGAGCTAAAAATCCCTTTACCGCATATTTTGGAGAAAGCTTATACGTCGACTCTTCACTGTTTTCGGTATATATCTTATCTACTCCGAAAAGCCCCTTTTCAATGGTGCTCGGAAGCATTTCACGTCTGAGATCATTTTCTCTCTTGCTTCTCAAACGCTTTTGGAAATGCAAAACGATCAACACAGCGCTGATAATAAGCCCTATCACCATGATTCCAAGGTAAATTCTTACATAAAGAAGCTCTGCCATGGGAGGTTCGCAAACGTATACGATCGCGTTCATCATCGTGCTTACAAGGTTATTGATAAAATGAAGAATTATGCCGCCCCATATGGATTTCGTTTCAATAACCATCAGCCCAAAGATTATACCGAAAGCCAACGTATTAATTATCTGAACAGGATTCTGATGCATAAGTGAAAACAACACCGCGCTACCAAGTACTGCGGTCTTTTTACCGTAAGGCAAAAGCGCCGACAGTATCAATCCTCTGAAAAGAAATTCCTCACAGATTGCGGGCACAATAGCTATTCCTATCACGTCGAGAATAAAATTATGCGCATAATATGTTTCGGGTAAGGGTTGCGCTATTACATCACTGAAATTAATCGGCAAAAGTATAAGATTATTTATCGCAGCCAAAAGAAAATTAATTCCAAGCGCCGCGGGGATAATAAGCCAAAGCTTTTTGGAAAGATGAAATTCTAGATGCATATCGGGAAATGAATGCTTTCTTGAAATCAGCTTGAAGAAAAGCACGGGAAACGTAAACGAAAAGAAATACACCGCATAGCTTGCAAGTGAAAACAAAAGCTTTACGAGATCCGACGGGTATGCGGAATACACCTTATCCTCAGCAAACATAATTCCAAAGGAAAGAATATTAAATAATACATAAAACACAAGCAGTGCCGCGCCTATACGGTTACATAACGATCTGTACTGCTTATCCGTATCAGTCAGAAACATAATTTTCCTCCAAAATCAGTTAACTCGCTTTAAAATATACTCGATAGCACGCGGATGCAAAGCATCCTTCAGCGCGTCAAAATTTTCCCCACTTTCAATCACTTCTCTGACCATACTCGAGCTTATCGAATCAAATTCGGGATCTGCAGGAAGAAAAAACACTTCGATTTTATCATTGTGCGCCATATTCCATCGAGCGTGAATAAGCTCGTATTCAAAATCACGGGAATTTCTTACACCGCGCACCACCGCGTGAGCATCGAGCTTATCGCAAGCATCGATGAGCATTCCGTCAAAATATACCGCCTCTGCGTTTTCAATATGAGAAATAGAAAGCTTCACCACGTCAAGTCTTTCATCTGGAGAAAGAAAATACGTCTTTGACTTTAACGTATCGTCATATTTTGACGAATCGTTGTTCATAACTACTACGAACACCTTATCAAACATTTTGCTCGCGCGCTCAATTATATTGACGTGTCCGAGAGTTATAGGGTCAAAGCTGCCCGGAACAAAAGCGTTCATGTCATTCTCCCTTCAATTTCAAAAGTGTTATATGCGCCACGCCGTATTTAGCGCGTTTAATTACCTCGAACTGCTCCGACAAAGCCGGCGCGTTTTCAAAAACATTTTCCTCCGCGCTTTCGCACACAATAATCGAGGTCGGCTTCAGCAAATTCTTTTTCAACATTAATTCAAGCGCAGACGAGACCGCGCGAAGCGCGTAAGGCGGATCAATAAAAACAATGTCATACTGAGAGCGTGCGCGGGAGAGAAAAACCGAAACGTCGGAATTTACCACCGTTGCACCGTCAAGTAATTTTGTTTTTGAAATGTTTTTATTTATGATCTGAACGGCTTCCCTTGAATTGTCTACAAAGGTAGCGCTCTTGGCATATCTCGACAATGCCTCAAGTCCCATCTGTCCCGAGCCCGCATAAAGATCAAGCACGTCTCTGCCCTCTATATCGAAGCTGAGCATTGAAAAAACCGCTTCCTTGGCTCTTTCGCTTGTGGGTCTGGTATTTTCCCCCTCGAGAGTCAAAAGCTTCACACCGCGGGATTTTCCAGTGATTATTCGCATCATATCAGTCTTTTCCTTTAAAGTAATCAATTATATTTTGAGCATCCGCACGGAAAATACCCTTAACCGAAAGAAGATCATCAAAGGATGCCTCCTTTACCTTCTGCAAGCCGCCAAAATGAGAAAGCAAGCTCTTCGCCTTAGTGTCTCCGATACCTGAGATCTTGGTAAGTGATGATTTCTTGAGTGTCTTGCGCTTAGCGTTCTGCATTCGTGATACGGTAAAGCGGTGAACCTCTTCCTGTATGTTATATATAAAGGTAAACACCGCGTTTTCCTTTGCAATACTTATCTCTTCCTTATCAGTACAAAGAGCGCGCGTCTTGTGAAAATCATCCTTTACCATGCCGAAAACGGGTATATCCACCCCCATTTGATCGAGCATGGTGCGAACCGAAGAAACATGTCCTCTTCCGCCGTCAAGCAAAATAAGATCGGGATACTCGGAATATGAGCCCTCCCCGTCATCAAGATGTGAAACTCTTCTCGAAATTGCCTCACACATAGACGCATAGTCATCAGGAGTGTCGCTTACGCTCTTTATGTTGAAATATCTGTAGTCGGATTTCTTAAATTTTGTGTTTTCAGTAACTATCATGCCCGCAGTAATATGCTCCGAGCCGATATTTGAAATATCATACGCCTCTATTCTTTCAGGATAGGTCTCAAGGCACAGAAGCTCGCAAAGGCGGACAAGAACGCTCTCGTCCTTCTCGTTCTGAATTTTATAATTCTTCGCCTTTTCCTCTGCATTATCGCGCACCATGTCGCACAAAGTCTTGAGCGCGCCGCGTTCGGGAGTTCTGACAATAACCTTATGTCCCGCAACAGAAGCAAGATATTCCGAAACTACCGCTCTGTCATCCTCGTCCATTTCAAAGGACAACAGTATCTCGCGAGGAATATATTGACGTATCTTGTAATGCTCGCAAATAAAAGAGCTTATATTCTCGCTATCAAGAATTCTATCCTGACCGAAAACGTATTCGCTTCTGTCGGAAAGCTTACCGTCACGTATATAAAATACCGAAACGGCAGAAGAAAGATCGTCACAATAAAGTCCGATAACGTCATGCTCTGTATCAGGCGCAGCTACGACCTTCTGCTTTTCTGTCAGACGGTCAAGTGAAATAAGTACGTCACGGCACTTTGCCGCAAGCTCAAACTTTTCTTCTTCCGCATACGCGAGCATTTTCTCGGTAATTTCCTTTTTTACTGCACCCGTATTGCCCTTCAAAATGTCTGCTGCAAGCTTGATCTTAGCATTGTATTCTTCCTTCGTCACGCCTCCCGTGCAAGGCCCCATGCATCTGTTCATCTGATAGTAAATGCAGGGTCTGCTCTTCCCGATATCCCTCGGAAACTTGAGCTTGCAGGTAGGCAATCCAAGTGCCGACGAAAGCATATTTATGATTGAAAATACAGTCGACGTTCCCGAATAAGGGCCGAAATATTTCCCCTTATCGTCGGATCTCGTTCTTGTCATCATAAGCCGAGGGTATTCTTCGTTTGTAATTTTAATATAAGGATATTTTTTTGCATCCTTCAGTTTGATGTTATACTTGGGAGTGTACTGTTTTATGAAAGTATTTTCGAGTGTGAGCGCTTCCATTTCAGTATCACAGACATAATATTCAAAGTCGCAAACGGCAGAGACCATATTGAAGGTTTTTACATCCTTCTGGCTATTGCGAAAATACTGCGTAACACGGTTTTTTAGCTTTTTCGCCTTTCCAACGTATATTACGCCGCCCGACGCACCGCGCATAATATATACACCCGGACGCATAGGCAAGGTGTTCGCCTTTTCAAGCAAACGCTTCATATCGTTTTCGTTTCTTGGCATACCGATCGCTCCTTTCTTAGAATTCAAACAAAAAAACAGCACGGAGATGCTACACAAGCAACCTGTCTCCGTGCCGAATTTGAAGGGTTAATAATTATTCATTAAAACCGGCGTTTATGAGTGAAACAAGACCGTTAACAGCAGCTTCCTCATCATAGCCCTCAGCGATAAGTGTAATTGTCATACCCTTAGCTATACCGAGAGAAAGAACACCAAGCAAACTCTTTGCATTAACTTTGCGTCCGTCCTTCTCAACCATAATGGTAGACTTATAGCAATTTGCCTTCTGAATAAAGAAAGTTGCAGGTCTTGCGTGAAGACCGCTTGCATTTGTAATTACAACATCACAAGATTTCATATATACACCTCTAAAACTAAAAATTAGATAAATAATCACATTATGATACACTATAAGTATATCAAAAAAGAAATATAAAATCAAGCGTCAATGTATAGTATATTTGATATAACGAGTAATGTTTTTTTGTAAAAAATGCACAAAAATTATTTGTTTTTCAGAATATGCGAGCCAAATCAATAATTATTGATGGGCTCAATGCTTACAACAGAGACAGCAAACTCTGCGGTTTTCGTATGAACGGTGAAAATTGCGCCTTCAATTATGTTTTCATCACCTATAACGTAATAATTTCCCTTCGCCGCCTTCTTAGCGTTTCCGTTCATTTTAATTACACCCGTAAACTTCACAAATTTAAGATTACGGACAGATCCGTCACCTGCCGCGGCGGGCTCCTCAGTCTGCTCCGAGGTGATTATCTCAATCGGCGCTTCCTTGCCCTCGGGAATACCGATATAACCCAATAGCTCACCGTTACGAAGATATACCGCGTCTCCATCCTTGATGTAATTTACAATACTGTCATATTCCCCGTCGCATGCAAACGTGAGAACATACTCATTATTATAACTGTTTTTATCCTCTGTAATACCCTTGTAAATTCTGAACACGAAAGTTCCTATCAGACAAAGTACAAGCAATACGAGGAATATATCGAAGGCATTTATCTTTACTCGGCTTTTTTTATTGTTTTCCATAATAAACTACCTCCAAATCATTTGAATTTCAACACGCTAAGATCAACGATATCGCACAAAATCGCCATATTCTTGACACGTACGTTCATAGATCTGCCAACGGCGATCTTTTCATCGTCGATGCTATAGCCCTCATCGTCTCGGTACTGCGCGTCAGCGTGGATCTTTACGAGAACATAGCTTGTCTCTTCGGCAGAAGCAACCTCCACCTTATCATCCACCTCGATAATATTACCAAGATACACTGCAGAGCCATATCTGTCAATGTAAACGTTGTCTCCCTTGACAATACCTTCCGCCTGACTCTTATCTACAAGCAAAACGTACTCTACGGTTGCATTGTCGTAAGCGTCATCGAATTTAATAATAAGGAAATACGCGCCGACAACCAGAGCCGCAACCACAAGTATAAGAAGAATGGAAATGAAAATGTCGAGTCCTATCGGGAATTTACTCTTCTTGGTAAACACCGAGCTTACGTTACCGCGTACCTTACTGTATTTCTCGACAAAGTCATTATTGACCTTTGTAAATGCAGAATCGGAGGATTTTTCTCTGTCTGCCTGCTTTAATCTTTCCTGAGATTCATCTTTGTTTTTTCTGTTTGACATTTTTAACCCCTCTCTATGACATCTACTTCATTTTCGGTATCCTTCAATTTCGAATCCGAGAGATACTGACCTGATTCCGAGCTGTATATCTGCGAGGATATAAGACCCGCGAAAAGCCAGAGCAAGAATCTCATCTGTACTTCATCAAAAATGCAGCTTACCGAACCGAGAATCAACGCTGTCATATAACCGCTTATCATTCCGAGCAACACCGTTTTCGAGCGGCGATTCTTTGGATTTATTACGTATTTCATACCGTGCTTCAGTAAAAGAACCGAGAACGCCACAAAAATCACAAGTCCAACAATTCCCGCCTCGCAAATCAATTGTACGTATGCAGTTGCGGGCGTCTCCGCATTTTCACTTACAGGAGTTACATAAGGCGCCATAGCATTTCTGTACGCCTCACTTCCGCTTCCAATACCGAAAATATTGCCATCGGAAAGCATACGCCACGTATCCTTTACAATGTGAGATCGATATGCTGAAAGCTCGTCACTATCAGGGAAAAGCATCTCCACGGCCTCTCCGAATGTAGGAAGGTCGTTCACACCGAAATAGCCGGCAACTATTGGTATAATCATAAATACAAGTGATAAGCAAAGCAACACGATTATAATATTAGTCACCGACCGTGAGCTATGCAAAACAAGGTAAAGCGCAACTCCGATAAGAAGCGCGATCATAATTTCAAGAGTTCCGAAAAACGCAATACTGAGAACAACGGGAACGAAGCACAGAAGAAGCGCAACTACCGAATATATTCTCTTTTTATTGAAGCATTCGGCAATAAGAAGCGGTGAGAGCATTGCCGCCCACAAGCCGGGTATCTTGAGATTCTTGGTAGCTTCAAGCCCCGTGTGATCGAGAATTGAGCGGTAATCTGTTTCAAGCGACTGCTCAACGCCCTCGGAAATATTCATGAAATAAAGATTCAAGAACTGAAGGAATGCTATTATTACAAGCGACGCCATGAGGATCTTTATACAGATCTTTCGTACGTCATCATTTTTCGTAAGATTTCCACCGAGGAAAAACGCTCCCCAAATAATAATTACGTTATATACGGAATGAGTGAGAGCGGTACTTCCACCGGGAGAAAACATACCCGCTATTATCATGGAAATTCCAAGCAAAACCACCATAACACCCATAGCGGACATATGAAAGGTTCTCTTTCCGCGTATGAGCTTAACGGTATAGGAAATTCCGGTAAGCAATACAAGCGCAAACAAGAGAAGATCAACATGCTCAATATACTGCAAAAACGGTAATATGAGGCAGGAAATAATCACACCGCCTTCGGGATACGAAAAAATAAGCACAACCGCAACAAAAACTATAAGCGCGGTCATAATGTAGATGGGATTTACAAAATAAGTCAGCGCGCCAGCTGCCATTCCAAGGAAAGCAGAAAGAAGCATAAATGCTACGCCGCCTATTTTTTTCTGGTTCCAGAGCTTTTCCTCGGGGATACAGAAAAATCCCTTAGCAAGCTTCGACGCGGCTTTACCGCCGGCGAAAAGCTGAATTACAGATTTAGTTGACGATAAGAACGGTATTGAGCAAACCACGAGAATGAGACCTACGATAAGTCCAATCTCTCCATCATAGGATGCATTGGGAATAACGTAAATAGCAATGAAATGCGTAATTACCGTGGCAATTCCGAATGTGGCAAAAAACATGCCGTAGACGCCTACGCTCATGGTTGTCAGCACTGTCACCAATGAACGTCCAAAACGTGCAAAAAATCCGTTTTCAAATACGTACGACAGCTTTTTGATAAATCCGTTCCGCTTGCGAAGCTTGGCCTTCATCGACACAAAGCTCTTTCTTATAAAACTGTTTTTAAAGGTCTCACCGCTACTTGAAATAGCGCGACCAACCCACGACTTCATAAACAAAGCCGAAATGAAGCTGATAAGTCTTGTCAAATACGTAGCAAAAAAAGATCTTGAGCGTTTCTTTTTCTTGCCCTGACTTTGATTGACAGTCACTGCCTCACCTCCAAACAAAATTAATTTAAATTAATCACCGAGAAGATCGGGGCGCTTCGCCCTTGTGTCCTTCAACGCCTCTTCTTCCCTCCACTTATCAATATTTGCATGATGCCCCGATATAAGAACGTCGGGAACCTTTACACCGTGAAACTCATACGGTCTTGTATACTGCGGATATTCAAGCATGCCCGAAGAAATGCTTTCCTTTTCATAGCACTCGGGATCGGACAAAACACCGTCCACAAGACGCGAAACGCAGTCAGTTAAAATGCACGCAGGGATCTCGCCGCCCGTAAGCACGTAATCGCCGATCGAAATTTCCTCATCAACAATCTCATCAATAATTCTTCTGTCAACGCCCTCATAATGACCGCAGAGAATAATCAGATTGTCATACAAAGAAAGCTCCTCTGCCTTCTTCTGATTGAGAACTGTTCCCGCGGGAGACATATATATAACTCTTCTTTTAAGCTCGGGCGTCCCCTCATTCGCCTGATTATCAAGTATCGCCTCATAGCAATCGTATATCGGCGGAGCCATCATAAGCATACCCTTACCGCCGCCGTACGGCGTATCGTCAACGCGTCTATGCTTATCCTTTGAATAATCGCGAATATTATGTAATCTTATGTCTATCTTACCGCTTTTTCTCGCTCTGCCGATCACGCTCTCGGAAAGAACGTAATCACAAAGATCGGGAAAGAGCGTCATTATATCAAATCTCATAAATCTCAATCCTTTATAAGTCCGGGAATCGTTTCGATGTACACACCGCTGTCAATATCAACCCTCTTTACGAACTCATCCACCACGGGAATAAGCTTTTCTCCCCACGGTGTGGATACAACGTAAATATCGTGCGCTCCGCGATTGATAACTTCCTTTACATTTCCGTACTTCTCACCGCTCGTATTGTCAATAACGGGCAAGCCCTCAATGTCCGCTATGAAATAAGTACCATCGTCAAGCTCGAAATCCTCTCTCGAAGCGTAGACCGTAGTTCCCTTCAATGCAGCGGCAGCGTCAATATCGGAAATACCCTCAATTCCCATAATTACAAACTGCTTGAAAACAGATGCTCGTGTGATCTCCTTTTCAATATATTTATCACCCTTCTTCATGAAAACTCTCTCAAGAGACGCCAGCACCTCGGGAGAATCACAAAGTGACTGAAGCTTAATTTCACCTCTTACACCATGGGTGTTTACAATTATTCCACATTCAAGATAATCTTTTCTCATAATTCACCTATAATTAATTAAATATAAATATACATATTACATTATATCACAATAGTTTTGAAAATTCAAGCAAATTTGCATAATTTTATTTATTCGAAAAGAAAAAATCAACAAACCCGATCAATTTCAAAAAATTTACAATTACTTAACTAATGCAATGTTCTTTTGTTGTATAATAATCATTAGTGAAAATTATTATTGGAGGAAATATAAATGATCAACACTCTTATCACAAATACAACAGGTGGCGGCCTCGGCAGCATGCTCATGCTTATTTTGCCGATCGCATTATTGGTAATTCTCTTTGTGGTTTCCAGCCGTTCTCAGAAAAAAAAGGACAAGGAAATCGCAGACATGAGAAACAATCTTTCCATCGGTGACGAGGTAACAACTATCGGTGGCATCATCGGAAAGATCGTTAGCATCAAGGAAGAAACCTGCGTTATCGTTACATCCCGCGACAACACAAAGATCAGAATTCTCAAGAGCGCTATCAGCCACGTTGACGTAAAGGCAGAAGATTCTATCGACTGATAATTTTCTGTAATATTAAAAGCTCCACGGACATATATTTTACTACGAAAGTAAATTATATCCGTGGAGTTTTTATATTCATGAACAAAAAGAACACTCAATTAAGTCAATACACGCCCAAAGCTTTTGAAAAAAAGCAAACAGACGGTGCAAGCTATCTCTTTTCCGCAATTATCGGATTTGCTATCTTCATGCTCTCGTTTATTGTTTTAAGCGTACTTGGGGCTATCATTATTTACAAAAATCCCGATCCAAACGTCCTTGTTCCCTTTGTTTCTACTATATCAATGACTGTATCAGCCATCATTGGCGGTCTTATTACAGCTAAAAAATCCAAGGCGTCCCGATTTACCGCGTCTGTTCTGTTCCTCGCAACAGTAACGCTTGCCGTACTTATCGGAAGCGTGATAAATTTGAAATTCCGTGAAAGCACACCATTCTGGCAATCTCTTTTACTTAAGATGCCCGTTGTCCTCGGCGGCTTTTTCGGTTCTGTCATAGGTTCGGGAAGGAAAAAACAAAAATCGTTATATTCAAAATACAAATAGGAGCTGTAGAATTACAGCTCCTATTTTTTTACTTTTATTGTTTCCGCACCGATAACGTTTACACCTGACTCTCTGCATGCATCAACAAAGGAAATAACCTCACGAGTTATCTCCTCGCCGGGACACACGATTGGAATACCGGGCGGATAACACATTATATAGTCAAGAGAAACGCAATTTTCACAGTGGGGGAATTCACGTATTTCAAAATCGCAACGTGCCACATCGGAAACCGTCATTTTAATACTTGGTTCAGGATATAAAAGCGTGTCGTTGCAAGCTTTATCCTTGACGCACCACTTATCAAAATTACAAAGTAATTCGGCAAGCTTGCGAATCTTATCGGCATCATCCATAATTGACGTCATCAAAATAAGGTAATCTCGCGAGACCATCTCTGGCTCAAAACCGTTAAGACGTAAAAATTTAGCCAAAATTTCGGCAGTAATTTTGTTTCCCGCAAAATCTACCAAGCTTCCGCAGAAAACATTTATCTTCCCTCTGTCAAAGGCAAAACAAGTTTTTTCTGTTGTCGCAGCTGCATATCCGATAACGGATATATTTTCAAGTGAAGCAATCCTGTTTTCAAATTCAGAAAGCATCTCGGTATATTCAAAGAAAAGCTCTCCACCGTGATTTTTAACTATCGAAAGACACTTATCTATCGATGCGAGCAAAATATACGACGGACTGCTTGTCATAAAAATCGAAAGATAATGGCGTATCTTTTGATCAAGCTCGTCAGCCGCCCGAGAAAAGCTCAGGCAAAGCGCGGTCTGAGTAAGCGAAGGCAGAGTTTTATGCAAGCTAACAATGGCAATATCTGCATATCTGATATACGAATCGGGAATATACTCATTCTGTGTAAATCCAAGATGCGCGCCATGAGCACAATCAATAACTAAAAGCGCATTATGGGCATGCACCACATCCGCAATTTCCTGAATGTTGGATATTACGCCCTCATAGGTTGGAGATGTCAGGACAACCACCGAAGCTTCGGGCTCTTTATTGAATGCATCTTCAACGTCGGCGGCGCTTACACTGCCAAATATACCGTATTCTTCAATGATTTCAGGGTAAATGTAGGTTGGCTCAAGCGAAAAAATCTCGATCGCGCTATACACACTTCTGTGCGACGCTCTTGATACGATGATCTTATTATTTTTAGCACATGCACCTATTGCGGAAATGATTCCCGCGGTCGAGCCGTTAACTAACGGGTATGCGCGCTTTGCTCCGTAAAGAGAAGCCGCGCTCTCTCCAAGCTCCTTAAGAATGCCCTCGGGCGCGTGAAGATTATCATATCCATCGATCTCCGTTATATCAAATTCGTAAGGAAGTCCGAGCTCATTGCCGTATTTCTGCATTTTAACGCTTCTTTTGTGCCCCGGCATGTGCATTGGATACTTCCCTTTTCCCTTTATTTCATAAAGCTTTTCCGTCAAATTAAAGTCCATATGTTTCACCTCACTTGACAGAATTGTAAAAATTCAAGGAGTCAAACCCTTGACCTAAATGCTCGAGAAGATACTTTTCACAAACCGACGCAAACGAATCAAGCTCTCGCTCATCCGTCAATTCAAATGCAAAAATCTTCAAAAAGCTAGACATCGCAACGTAACGAAGCGCCGCCAAAACCGAACCGGAAATCGGACACATGTCACTGACGTAATGCGTATATTCAAATTCATTAGATATCTTCGGAATTTTTTTGTTACGCTTATTCAAGCATTCGGGACAAATAAGCCGTCCTCCCGCAACGTCAAGATACATAAGCTCTCCCTCAAACTCCTTACAATAAGGACAAGCCGAAATTTCGGGCATATAACCCGACATACACATAGCGCGGAATTCAAAAACTCCCTTGATCAGCTTAAGTGATTTCTTACCCTGGCAGATCAGGTGCAAGGAATTGAGCAGCATTCTCATTATCTCGTTGCCCTCGTAGTTTTCATCGGTAAGCTCGTTTGCAAGATCGCAAAGATAAGTACCAAGGGCAAGCGCAGCTATATCACGCGTAAGACCGTAAAAGCTCTCAATGATCGATCCGCTCTTGAGCCAATATGCGTCGTTTTTCTTATAAATTTCAAAATTGGCATAGGTAAAAAGCCCCGTCAGCGATGTGAGCTTGCTTGTCGGCGATTTCACACCCTTAGCCATAACGGGGATCCTTCCTTTTTCCGCTGTGATGATCCACAGCAGTTTATCGCTGTTGCCGTAGTTTGTAACCTTTGTAACTACGCCGTTTGTCGCGAATACCATAAAAAATCCTCAAAAATATTATTCTTCGAAATAACCGAAATCAGTAATTCCTCTCTGGCTGTCTCTCCAGTTTTCCTTGACCTTTACCCAGAGATTGAGATAAACCTTCGCTCCGAAGATCTTCTCAAGATCTGCTCTCGCATAAGAGCCAACTCTCTTAAGCTCCTCGCCCTTCTTACCTACGATAATTCCCTTATGGGACGCCTTTTCGCAGTAGATCTCTGCTCTGATGCTGATAAGAGAATTCTCATCCTTGAAATCCTCAATAACTACGGCAATACCGTGAGGCACTTCCTTGTCAAGTGTACGAAGGAGCTTTTCACGAATAACCTCTGCAGCTACCTGACGCTCGGACTGGTCGGTTACGATGTCCTCGGGGAAGAAAAAGTCGGATTCCGCAAGGAACTGCTCGCACTCACCTATTACCTCATCAACGCCCTTTCCGTTCTTTGCGGAGATCGGAATTACTGCGTCAAAATTGTGCTTCTGCGCAAATGCAGAGATGGTTTCCGCAATCTGCTCGCGACGGTAAAGGTCGCACTTATTAAGAACGAGAATGGAAGGAAGCTCTGCCTTCTTGGCGTAATTCATTACGTTTTCTTCAATTTCAGAAATCGGCTTTCCCGCGTCGACCACAAGAATAACTGCATCAGCATCGCCCATAGTGGAATTTGCGGTCTTAACCATGTAGTCGCCAAGCGTATTTCTCGGCTTGAACATACCGGGAGTATCAAGGAAAACGAACTGATTCTCTTCAACGGTATGAATACCGATAATTCTGTTTCTCGTTGTCTGGGGCTTCGAGGATACGATTGCCACCTTCTCGCCGAGAATTGCGTTCATAAGTGTGGATTTACCTACGTTAGGTCTGCCTACAATTGCTATAAAACAAGTCTTTCTCATATTTTTTCCTTCTGTCTGGGGTTATTTATCTAAAATATTATCGTTAATAAACGCTTCTGTTTCCTTTATATTTGAAATATCCACGAAATTCTTGGATCTTATGTTATCAACAAGAAGAACCTTATCGGGCTCTCCGAAAACCTTCTCTCCGTATACCCATACAGAGTAATTCGCATCCTCGAGCTGATATACCCTGATGATTACGACACTCTGCTTATCAGGAGAAGCTTCAGTTCTTTCCGTATACTTGTAATCGGAAAAATCCGACCATCTGAGATACACGGAATTTTTTGAAAGCTCACGGACGTCTGCAAGAGTGATATACTTTGTCGGGGTTTTGTTTGCACCCGCCAAATAAAGCTGAATATTATCAACCGTAAGGTCAATAGTATACGAGGTGTTGTCAAGATCGCAAAGCACCACTGAATCGGGGTACGTCTTGTCCGATTTCGGGCCTGTTGCCATCAAAACGTAATTTGTACCCGAAACCGCGTACATATACTCGCGGGTCTGTCGGTGACTCTGATCAACGTGAATATATTTTTCAAGGTCATCCCATCGTATGTACTGCTTTTTACTTGATATGGCAATTACGTCATCGAGCGTCATCTCCACCTCGCCTCTGACTACCGTTCTTTCATCAAGCCAGTGTACAAGAGGAATTACCGTCACCGCGCCAAGAAAAACCGCCATACAGATTATAAACGTAATAAGCTTTACGTGACTTTGGAAAAATCCCTCGTCTCTCATGCTTTCAACGTTATCGTCAAGTATATTTTTTTCCCTCTTCTTTTTTCGGGGCTTGTCCTCTTTTAAATTAGACACTTCGGTATGCTCTACTGCCGAAGAAACCTGCTTTTCCTTTTTTTTCTGCGCCTCAATCTCACGAAGCGCTCGCTTTTCACTCGGTTTCACTCAAAAACTCCTTATTTTACAGAAAGTCCGATCATATCCATAATTATATTCTGCTTTTCTCTCATTTCACGGTCATCCTCTTTTGAAAGCTCATGATCGTATCCGAGAAGGTGAAGCATGGAATGAGCAGTCAGGAATGCAACCTCACGCTCGAAGCTGTGACCGAATTCGTTTGCCTGCTCTTCTGCCTTCTCAAGAGAAATAACGATATCGCCGAGCATATTCATCATCTCATCAACGGGCGGCTCTTCATATTCACCGTCAAAATCAAAGAGAGGGAATGACAAAACGTCCGTAGGACGGTCGATCTCGCGGAACTTTTTATTTAACTCGTGAATACCCGCATTATCGGTAAAAGTAACCGAAACCTCGCAGGCGTTACCGTAATTTTCAAGATCGAGAGACGCCTCAATAGTTTCACGAATAAGCATTTTGAGCTTATACGTGAGAGGGATCTTCTCCTGCTGATTTTCAAAATATATCTTGAGCTTCATCTTTCTTTTCATTTTTCGTTTTTCCTTTCGCTGTAACCTCTATAATTTTCTTTTCTGTTCTGTTCATTTCTTTGAGCTATGCTCTTTTCGTATTTTTCATAAGCCAGAATGATCTGCTGAACGAGCTTGTGACGAACAACGTCGCGCTCTGTAAACGAGTGGATCGCAATATCATCAATATCGGAAAGAATCTTTACCGCAGCCGCAAGTCCGCTCTTCTGTCCGTAAGGCAGATCGGTCTGTGTTAAGTCACCGGTTACAACCGCCTTTGAATTAAAGCCCAAACGAGTCAGGAACATCTTCATCTGCTCGGGAGTACAGTTCTGCGCTTCATCGAGAATAATAAAGGAATCGTCAAGTGTACGTCCGCGCATGTAAGCCAAAGGAGCCACCTCAATTACTCCCTTTTCAACCTGTCTTTGATAGTTCTCCGCACCCATCATCTCGTAAAGAGAATCGTAAAGCGGACGAAGATAGGGGTCTATTTTACTCTGAAGGTCACCGGGCAAAAATCCGAGTTTTTCACCCGCCTCGATAGCGGGGCGCGTGAGAATAATTCTTGAAACCTGCTTTTCACGGAGTGCCTTGACAGCCATAGCAACCGCGAGGAAGGTCTTACCCGTTCCCGCAGGGCCCGTTCCAATAACAATCGTGTTTTTCTTTATCGCATTGACGTACATTTTCTGACCGACGGTTTTCGCCTTGATCGGCTTACCCTTCATCGTAACGCAGATCGTATCGTCCGATAACTCATCGAGTGTGGACGCCTCTCCGCTCTTTACCGTTTCGACAACGTACATCACGCTCGAATCGGTTATATTCTCATTGTATTTCGACATTTTCACAAGATAAGAAACCGCATCCGACGCGAGCTTGACGTTTGCGTCATCGTCTCCGCTAACGGAGATGGCATCCTCTCCCGATTCGCAAATTCTGTTGTTTATGCGAACCGAAAACGCCTTTTCAACAATTTTAATATTAGCGTCACAGCTACCGAAAACCGCCGCTATAACATTTGCATTTTCAACCTTAATAATTTTCGTGCTCATTTGTTCTCCATATCTAATTCTGTAAATCAACGAAAAATTCACTCACCTTAGCTATATCCTCGATGTAAACTACGACGCAGTGAATACTGAAGCAATCATCGGTTATTCGCGGAGTAACAGTCTTTTTTATCAAAAATTCTGCCCCGCTTTGGCTGATAATTTTCTCAAGCTCCAAGTACGCCAACGCCTCCGCTTCAGCGACCGTGCGCTCGAATCTTACCATTTCGTATTCATGAAAGCTTACCGTGGAGATGCTTATCGGCATAACTGTTTTGTCCATAAGGGCATAACTATCCACATTATATATTGTATCATAAAGATATACATCTTTTCCACACTTTTTTGAAATATTAAATGTTTTTCCAAAAAAATTTAAATATTTTTCATAATTTACAACTCCTGTGTACTGTTTTTTCTCATATTTGAGTGGTATTTCAATATAATATTCCTCAACGGTTTTCGCCATGACCGCACCGCTCGCTCTGGTATAGCGAAAGCCCTCCGTTTGACTGTCATACACGCCACCGATCAAAATGTCCCCCTTGTTGACAGTTTCCCCACTCTTCACCATGACGTTACCCTCATAAACGCGAACGTCCTCGATAATACCGCTCTTTTTCGCAACGATGTTGACAAAGCCAACACCGCTCGGCTTTTCCTCCGTCTTTTTGTTTTCCCGTATTTCAACGCTCGCAATATTTCCCGATAAATTAATTGCAATAAAGCTGATCTCATCGCTCTCGATCAGAATTTTATTCTGTATTTCATCGACGTCAAGCCCCCTTATCCTTTTGCCCGCAGAAACTCCGTGCTCTTCGAGAATTTCTTCAATCCTACCCGTGGTAACTGTAGAGTTACCCGCGATCCGTACGTCCCAGATAATACCGCTGAAATATACAACGAGCGCGATCCCCAAAATCATGCCTGCCATAAGACCTGTACGGTGGCGAAATCCATACAAAAAATGCGGTAATCCGCCTGACGCGATTTTTTCAAATTCCACGCCTTGCGCAACCGCGATGCTTCTGAATTTTTTGAAATCGTAATATTTGAACGTAAAATAGATGCATCCGAATTCGTCAAGCGCAACATCCGTGTAAGGAATGTGATGCTCCATGCAAATATTGAGCGCACAATTCTTGTATTCGTCCTGACATTTTATCCTTACGTAACCGACAAGTCCGTATACAAGACGCATATTACCCCTCCCGCTTTAAGAACTCTATATTTCCGATCTCACCCGATATTTCGACGCCGTGAAGATGATATGCCGCGCAATTCAGGCATCTGCCCAAAACGCAAATATCAAAATTTTTACATTCGAATATCATCTCTTCAAATGTGTATTTGATAATTCTTCTGCATCCGTAAAGGACAAGCCGACTGTTACCGAACATCTCAAGCGAAAAATCAAATTCTTTTGTACGTAGACTGTCATTATCGCATTTTTTTATATATTCAAATATTCCCGATCTGATGTGATCTCTCCTGCCTTGCTTTTTCATAAAAATCCGCCCTCCGCAATATAGTAGTTACAAACCATATTCAAATATATGATTTCAAAAAATTTTTATAACACGGAGAGTATGATTTGACGGACGCACGCACAGTAAAAATATACGCCAATAAAATAAAGCTGCGTAGTATCTGCCTTGCTTTATCGGGACTTGCGGCTTTCACAATTTTCTTTATCGAAGCGCCCGTGATAATCGAAAGAATGAGGAGCGGACTCTCGCTCTGCGCTACGGTGATAATCCCCTCTCTTTTTCCATATATGGCGCTCTCGGAGTTGCTTGTTTTTTCGGGAGTAAACAAATTATTTGAAGGATTGTTTGGCGGTGTTTTCGAAAAAATCTTCAGGATACCTAAATGCGCCACATCGGCTTTTATTCTCGGTGTGCTGTGCGGCTTTCCTGTAGGCGCTAAGGTTTCATATTCCCTTTATAAACAAGGAAAAATTAATAATGATGACCTCTTTCATTTATTAATATTCTGCAATATACAAAGCTCGGCGTTTATAATAAATACTGTCGGAATTTCACTACTCGGATCGAAAAATGCAGGGGCTTTTCTTTATCTCTCTATTCTGATATCCATTATTATAGTCGGTATGCTATACCCGAAATTTTTTAAGCAAAAAGGAAGCTTTCAAAATTTGGGATCTCATGATCAAAATGAAAAAAGACAAGGGCTTGGCGCAACGCTTACAAGTTCGGTAAAATCCTCGGTTTTAAGCATTCTCGTCGTCTGCGGCTTTGTACTGTTTTTCTACGTGATCTGCGGAATAATTATAGATTTAGGAGAAAAGCTCGGTATTCCGTCCGTTGTATCCCTGCTTATATGCTCTATACTTGAAATCAGTTGCGGATGTGTTGAGGTTGCAAGCGCGCTTCCTCAAAATGCAGCTTTTCTTGCATGCGCCATGATTCTGGGCTTTTCGGGAATATCGCTCCACTTTCAAATTGCCTCAATGTGTCCCGACGCAGAAATCAAATACGGCAGGTTTTTTACATTCAAGATTTTAACTGCTATCATCTCGGGAATCTGCGCTTTTGCCCTCAATTTTATTTTCAATATTTTTGTATAAAGGTCTTGACAAACCACGCCATATTTGATATAATAACAAGGTCGACAATTCGACTTGCTGATATGGCTCAGTCGGTAGAGCACGTCATTGGTAATGACGAGGTCATGGGTTCGATTCCCATTATCAGCTCCAACAAATAATTATGAAAAGTCCTTGCAGAGCAAGGACTTTTCATTGTTTATATTCCTTATTGTTTCAGAAATAACTATTCGTCAATTTGCATAAATTCTCTTAAATTTTTACAGAATAGTTTCAAATATAGTATCTTTTGCAAAAAACAAGCGTCGCAGCTGAGCATTTCACTCATGGCTGCGGCGCTTTTTTATCTTTTTTTATATACGTACGTATATACTTACGTATATTATTCTCCAACCGCTTCCTTCTCGATATCGGCGGTCTTCGCTTTATTATTATGATATTCCAAGAACAAATGAATTACAGACGTCTGATTATGTTTAAAATTGGTTTCAGTTACCGTTATGTCACAATATCCGGAATCATCCCCCATGATTATCGCCGACATAATAGGCATCATGCGAACGAACCACTGTATAATGGTCGTAAGAGAAAAGTCCAGAATAAGATTTACAACGATCGCACTGCCGAGGATTACCCAGAGTCCGCGCGTGATAAAATCCCTGCGCTTATCTTTGCGCTCTCGCTCGCGGCCACTCTGAGAGAGAAGCTTCTCTCGATCCGCTTCACCATTCTCATTCATGATCAGTCCGGGAGTAAGTCTGATTGGCTTCGCTTCATTACACTTTATTATGGCTCTCCTCATATCCAACGGTAAGTTCAAACGCATAATGTCACGATTTCTCATTCGCCTATACTTTTCTATATACTCGTCATATTCCATATCAACGTCCGAGAGGACAGAAGTGCGGTATTCACGCAGTTCCCTCTTCTTGTAGACTCTGCAGAACTCGGGCACCTCAGAAGCAATACCGAGATCTATAATCTTACCTCTTGAGGTGCGATAAGTCTGAAGCGAGTCACAAAAATCAACGTCTATTCTGCCACGAGACTTACCTCGGTTATATCTGTTTCTGTAAATAACCGTTGTAATAACGTACAAGAACAGCGTAAGCGCCGTGAACTTTTTAAAATTACTGAACGATAAAGTAAAATCCGTATATGAAAGAACCATTGCGATAAGCACAAGGCCTATCAGCATCAGATCGTTCAACGTGAACTTATTGGGGTTCGCAGTGTCCTTCTCAAGAGATTTTCGAAGCTGACGCCTCTTCTCTGATCTCGAGATCTGCCCTTCCTTTGCATCCTGATATGTATGAATCTTATCCATATCTTACTTCTCCTGTGTTTCTTTTTCCGGTTCTGCTTCGGGTTCCTCGATAATATCTTCCTTATTTTCAATTATGCAACCGAGCTTATATATTCCAGCGCCGGCGGCGTTTGCGATCGTGCCGAAGAAACAAACTATCACCATCTGGTCTATGATATTACGTAAGCAAATAAGCAAAGCCAACATGATCACCCAGACAACCAAGACCGAGGGAGATTTAAAATGCTCCTTCAGCTGCTTCAAAAAAGGAAGGCAGCATATAATAGAAAGGAAGAGGAAAAGTCCAGAGACCGTCGCTTCGGAGCTTTTCTCGATCCACACCGGGAACTGTGTCAACGTGGCCACGAGGGGAACGGCAACGTCTACCGTTACCGCTCCCGCCTTGATAATCTTGCCTTTGGTCTTATTGGTCATACCTTACACCTCCGAGCTCTCGGTGCTTTCTCCTTCGTCGGGTGTTATCTCTGCACCGTCTTCAGAAGTAGCAGGAAGTGCGCCAAGATTTGTGCGAACTGCCTCAACGATAGCAATAAGCTGCTTGTCATCCTCAAGGGATTTGAGACAATTAGCGTATTTAATATTCACAAGATCCTTCACACCCTGCGGCAAATTTTTTGAATTCTGATAAACCAGCACCAGGATCTCAAGCGTCGCTATATTTACAGCGAGATTTGCGCCGGCGATTCTGTTTCTTTCATCCTCCGTCTTTCCGTAGGCATTATAGGATTCCATCATAGACGAATATCCGGCCCGGAGCTCATTGTATCCGTCTATCATTCCGTTAACGGCACCCGTCATAAGAGTCTGTCCTTCATGCATCTGCGCTGCCTTCTTAGCGGCCTTCATCTGAGATCCCTTGATCATCAAGCTGACAACAAGAAGAATGATTGAACTGCCTCCTGTTACAGATTCTGCGCGATATGTATTAATAAACTCCCATATTCTGCTAAACACAGTGTGCACCACCGTTTCTTCGTCCGCGGAAGTGTCCACAGATTCGCCCTGAGTCTCTTCCGTAACGTTGCCGGGCAAAGCTTCACCTGTTTCAATCACGCCCGTCTGAGCAGATTCTGAGGGCTCTGTAACCGTTGTGTTTTCTGTGAGATCTTCGCTAGTAGAAGAATCCGCAGATTCATAGTCCAAGCTCGTATCGGAGATAACGGGTTCGGCTGTCGCCTCTTCCGCGCTCACAACAGTGGGCGTCATACTAATGACAATGACGATAATCAAGGCAATTATTGCAAAAAATATCTTTTTCATAAATTTTCTCCTTATACAAGATCATATCCTTCGTAAAGACTCTCGAGCTTGTCCTCAAGCGCCTTGATTCTCTCCTCAAGCTTTTCATTGAGAATTCTGATCTCCTCGTTTTCAAGCTTAAGCTCCATAAATCTTTGCGGCAATTTTGCATCATTGGGGCCCATCAAGACAAGACCGTCCTCCCATGGATCCGCCACAAGCTCCTCACAGATCCACTTTTCGGGACGAGAAGATCCATCGAGGAGCGCAATCGTGACAACCACGGGGCCCTTAAGCTTGTTCGCAGGTATAGTACACATGCCGTCCTCGAGCAAGCGGTATATCGAATTACCGTTAAATTCAAATATCGCGGTAGCACCGCTCGGTGCGCCCGTGAACGAAACGCAAATCTCTCCGCTCTCGAGAGATGGCTGCCTTGTAAGCAGCACCGCCGTCCCGTTATTTAAGACTCTGTACTCTCTATCCATAACAAAGCTCCTTATGAATATTCGACACCGGTGATCTCAAGGAAATCTGCTTCGGATATTTTTCCTTTTTTAACGGCGTTTTTTACCATCTGAAGAGTCCAAAATCCCGACTCAAAATACTTTTTAATTTTAAGCTTCATTTTTGTCCTCCTCTTCTGCACCTGAAAGATCTATATCGCACATCATTGCGATATAATCATTCTCAGCTCTCAAGCGTAAAATCTCCGCCTTAAGGCGCTCGATCTCCCTCTGCTCAGCTATACTTTTACGTATTTTATTGATTTTCAACATAACTTGTCCTCCAATCAACATATTACACATACGGGCAAATACCCATATGCCGTAGCGGAAGCGACTGCCTCTGAAATCCCGCCATCAGCAGTAGTTACAAAAATCTGATGTTTGGTTCCAGGGCACACGCTTCTAAAGAAATGACCCGCGGGCACGGATTTTTTACTTATTCTGTACGAAATATATGCATCATGTCCGTCACCTCTCGAAATTGCCCCTTGGTTGTCGGTTGCTAATCGCCAATATTCGAATGCCTCTCCTTCGCCTGACACATCGAATTCGACATTCATTTGTTCAAGAGAAGGGATGAAAAATTTGTCGTATGTAATATCAACGTCGCCGTCAATCACCGTGCACACCTGAACCTTTTTAATGCAACTCAAGAAATCATCCTCAAAGCCACATAAAAATCCACTTCCAGCTCCGACACCCATGCCCGGCATATTAGACGGGCCGACATCGCCCTCATGCTGGGGCGTCCACCAGCCACTATCGGTAACATCGCTATTCAAATACTGACGAATTGCCGAAACACTCCACTTATTATATCCGCTCGACGTTATTTCGCAACTCTCGTCACGTATAGATGTCCGCACAAGCGTGAAACTCCCCGAAGGGACAACATCACCAACGTTGTAATCGACTCCTTCAACGAACAACCGCCTACCAGTCGCACCGCTTGCGTAATAATAGAATCCACTTTCATACGTCATTCCGGGCATCACATATGATCCCTCTCCGGCATCAAATGGAATGATGGCTGCAGGCATATAATGACACTGCAGATACATGCCGGGTACCGTTGAACCGTCTTCGAGTTTTACGTTTCCAAAATGAACGACGTCGAACGGCATCTTGTAATAAGATTCATTGTCCATATTCGTCCACTTTACTACTATCTGATCTCCGATATCGAACATACTTGCCGCCTTGCCTTCCTGCACCGCTTTCTGTATGTCAGCCCAGCTCATAGCACCCTCGTCAGATGAGTCCGAATTGGCCCCCCCGGCGGAGATGCCCTTGAGTATTTCATTTTGCTTATTGATCGCCTCAAGGATCTTCTGTCCAGTTTCGTCAAGAAGCATAGGTTTTGTTATTGTGCTCATATAAGCACCTCCTTAATTTTCAAGTGTAACGCAGAGCGCTCCATCCACAACAGTGAGCCCTGTTCCGGCAAGCCCCGCGTTAATCTTTGTATTAGACGTAAACAGAGGTTTTTCGTCTGCGTTGTAGGCGGTTATCACAAGTGATTGAATATCTTCTCTGAAGGAGACCTCAAGTCTTGATATGTCCTTGCCGCCAAGATCTGATATATCCCGGGAGATGGAATTAATCATCACCTGCAACGGGACAAGTTCATTCGATGCAGCGGAAGGATAAACCTTCAGAGCGCCCTCCGCAAATTTGCCGTTTCCAAGAGAAGCTATAAGATCGCACAGATTACTTATTCCGAATTCATCCATGCTCACTCGAATATATGCCGCGGCATCATCGCTCGACAACGTGTTCTGGAGCTCATTGATTCGCTCAGCAAGATATGTCGCAAGCTTGTCAAACCAAAGCTTCAGCTGATCAGACGAGAGCCCGCCCTCCCCGTAGCGGCTTGTACTGTTGGGCTTATCTGCCAGAGCTTGTACGCCAAGCTTTGCTATCTGCGCCCTCGTTATATTGTTTAATTTTTTAGTATCACTCATAGCTTACTCCTTATATCTTCCTGCGATCTTGTAACGGTATGCGAGATTATAGATGGCGAACGGCTTCATAAACTCATCGGAATATATGAAATACTGCTTTTCTACCCATTTCTTTTCCTTTTCGCGTACCGTCGAAAGCCCATGATCCTGGGTATTAAAGGTAAGATCCGCAAAATCAAACGCACCGAATGAAAATCTTCCCGTATTTACACGGGAAATCTGCTCATACGGCTTTTTGTTTGTCCTGACCTTTATCTTCAGCGCCGACGAATCAAGCGTTTTCGTCTTAATAACCGTCGATTTCTTGACGGTGCTCTTGGTAAGATGCGGTATGTCGCAATCGTCCATTTTTGTGGCGCATCCCGAAAAGATCGTGCGGCCGTTAAAGGTATAATACTCGGCAGGAATCTCACCGTTTTCGCCGCGCTTATCGAAATTGAAGACAAACATACCTCGTCCTGATGCAAAATACAAGTTGTCGTCAATGGCCTTCAAAAAATGCGCAGGATCGAACACTCCTCCAACCTTAGCTCCTGTCGGTTCACAATAAAGCGCTTCGTATCCAATAAGCTCGCCCGATAAATAGTCGTATACCTCGTGAACATTATAAATGACACGCTCTCTTACAATTTCGCCGTTCTCTTCATATTCCACAAACGCTTCATATACATCCGCATGGAAAGACGGTCCATACTGCGTGTTGATCTCTTTGTTAACGACCTTTCCTCTCAAATCAAGAGTCTCGTACAGCTCATAATCAAACACCGCATTGGCGATTCTTATTGGAATAGACAGGGGTTTTCCATTCGGCTCCTCACAAGCGCAGCTGCCAATCGGCAACTTGCACGTGGCACATACAGAAACGTTCTTGCCCTTAAGATACTCAGGCATTCTCGAAGAATAAACATACTCCGCCGCCTGATTTAAATACTCCCCGATTTCCTCAAGGTAATACCACTCATATTGCATAACGCCGCTCTCGTGAACATATCGCTGGCGGCTGTCTGCCATAAATATCTTACCGTCAATCAAAAGAAGAAGATATCCATTCCACACCTGCAGCTGAGCGCCTGAAAGATCTAAATTTGTAAGCTTAGCATCAACAAGACTTGAACGGTGCTCAATTGCCCTCTCGTTTCTCGTGGAGAGCTGACCGATTCCCTCAAGGCCGAGCTTCGAGATGAACACGGGATCATCAAGGAAATTAGCGCAAGTGCCTACGCATCCAATGCCCGGAAGCCCGGAGGCGGCGGGGTAATGCTTAGGTTGAATATCGTTTCCTGTTAACTGCGGTGTGTGATAATAAATGGCGCCCCCTTCCTGAGAATCGGCCTTAAGAACCACCAAGGTGTTTGCCACTGGGAGCATGCCTGTTACTGGAACAATTCCCGTACCATCCTGGCTATAATTAAGCATTCCAAAATACGTAGGATCAATATATCCTGTTTCGGAATTATTCTCACAATAAAAAATGTGATTAGGTCTGTCCGGGTTTCCTGAAAAAAACACTCTGTTGTCAAACACACATGCGAGTGTACAACGAGTAATGTGCGTTGACAAATCAACCTCCTCAAACACACCTGTAGCCCCACGCACCTCGGTTTTAAAAGTCTTTTTTCCTGTAATTACTACGCCGGCATGACCCTCGGGAAACCCTTCATCCTCGGGCTTTTTGGGAGCCGTGGTAAATGTCACAGATCCTTCGGCAAGATCAACCGTATATTCCGATGTCTGGATCATTTTCCCATACACCTCTACAGGATAAATTCTTTCCAGCCCTTTTTCATTGAGATAATACTTCAAGGTTGCTCCGTCAGCAACAAATGTATTCTTAAACTTGGGCTGAAGAATATTTCTTTGCTCGTATTCCTCTCCGGCATCCGATATTTCCGTCTCTCCAGGAACAATTTTCCTATAAGTTGTAGGAATATATGCTATATCAAGTACATTTTGAACAGAGACACCGTTATACACCAGATAGTTTTTCCCGTCGAGCAAATACAGCTTATTATTAAATACAAACGACGTTGATTTCTGTTCGTTCATATCGTCGAAAAGTGGACTATTCAACCAACCTTCATGATATGACAGCCCGATTGTGTCCCCTTCCGACAGATCTCCTGCGGAAATCACTAAATTCTTAGTAGATGTATTATACGACCAGGTGCCAGATACAAGCATTTCACCGTCAGACTTTTGAACTGCGAGAACATTATGTACACCCTCGTCAAGCACAATTTCAAACGTCTTAGTCCCGTTTGTGTTTGCACTCTCCCGAGGAAGATTTAGACTCTTCTGAAGTTCTACCCCCATTGTTTTCGGGTAGTTGTCCCAAAGATAAAGCTTGTTGCCCATGTGAATAAGAACAGATGTTTTTAATTTTCCACGCCAATCCAACTTAACTTCGTGAACACCGTAAATAGGATTGGTTGCGAGGTTTCCAGAATACCTGGGAAACTCTACAACCTTTCTGAACCCGGGTATCGTCTCTATTGCCTGACCCTGCGCCGACTGATAATCCTTATACATGTTGACAAGGTATGCAAATCGGCGCTTGTCGACCTGGGTGTGATCACTCGAAAAGTCTACCCCTCGGAAATTTCCGTAATAAGCATTGTACTGATCGCCGTCGCCTATAAGATTTTTCTTTTCTCTTCCCATAGATATCACCACCCGTCGGAGATTCTGTACGTCACAGGCGCAAGCTTCTTGATCCTACGTTCGATCTCGACCGCACGCTCCCCGTAAAGAGAGAGATAATAGCTCGCCATCGAGGGCTCGTCCTCAAGCCACACAAAAGAGGCAATCAGAAGCGGAAGCAATGTGCAAAGCTCCTCGTCAAGATCTATCACCGTATCGTCACTCGCAGCATCATTTTCAGCATTTAACGACGCGGGCTTTCGCCTATAATGCACCTTATAGCAACCGCGCATTGAATACGGCAAAAGAATGATACTGCCGTTCTCAACGTCGTATTTGCCGCAAAGTCGCTTATTATTTTCATCCTCCGAAATGGGAGGAGAATCGAGAGAAAGGAAATCAGGAACGAGAGCCGCAACGTCATATCTCGTATATGGTTCAAATGCCGGGATGTCCTCCTCGCGGCTCGAATAAAGATCTCTGTAGATCGCAACGTTCTTTACCGAATAGAGATATTCACCGGCAAAAACAAGCCGCACGCGGCCGCTGACAAACTCTCCATCCTTCTTTATAAACCCTCTGTAAGGGATAAATCTGCGATTAGACGAAAGCTCGATAGCGCCGATGGTTATCCATTCACCGTTCTGAGGATCATCGTCCCAAAGCTCAATGTATACGATACCGTCCCCGTCCGCCTCAAAATAAAATGCCCTTGCGTCTGCGGCATCAAATATAAGATCTTCCGAACGCTCGATCGGTGAGAAGGTGTTCGCCATAACGAGATTCACCATTGGCTTATGATTAATAACGTACGTGCTCATAGCAGGGCGTATCGCGCTTACCTGCATGATCGCCCTGTTTGCCGCAAAATAAAATCTTTCGTCATCTTCGAGGTTGCTCTCAAAGCCGAGCTGAGAGACCTGGTTATAAAGTTCAGATACTCTCATACCGCCCTCCTATTTAAGCGATCGCGTCTGCGTTTGCTACAGCGCTCTCAGAATTAACTGCGCGAAGGATATGCTTCCAGGTTGTGAAGCCGACGCCGAAACGGCAGTAACCATTCCAGTAATAATTTCTGTTGTGGTCGTCAACGCCGCTTGTAATATCAAGCTTTACACGGTTGAAGAACATGTTACCAAGGAGGTTCTCGTTTGCCTCGGAGGACATAACCATGATCTCGTCCTTGTCGGATTCCCAGTAATCAAGAACTACGAGAGTCCAGTTACCGTACTGGGTATTGATGTCATTGTAATTGGAGCCCGCAACTCTCTCGGTACCGATAACCGCCTTAGCCATAAGCTCAAGATCGGGACGGTTACAAGGAATAACGAGCGTGTCTGCAGTATAACCGAGAACATCGCCGTTTTCATCCTTGAAGTTACGAAGCTTGTTTGCAAGAAGCGCAAGCGTCTTCTGGAATGTATCAACGTCAGCAGTAATATCACCGTAGAAGTAATTGGACTGTGTCTGGCCCGCCATCTTGTCCGTGAAATATGTATGCTTGTTGTGGAAGAGAGGAAGCTTGTCGCCGGTTGTAAGATCTACCGTAGACTTATTGAATGTAAAGCTTGCACCCGTCGCGTTGATAAGCGCCTGCGCTGCGAGCTTGATCTTCGTCTTGTAGTACGCTCTCACGAACTTCTTGGGCTTGTTCTTCATGTTTGCACCGATACCGAACTTTGCGTCCTCTGCCATTTCGCGTGTAATCTTGAATTCCTTTGCGAATGTAATGTGAGAGATTGTCTTGTCGTATGTCTTCTGAACTGTGTCGTCTTCAGCGTTCTCGCCCTCACCCTTTGTCATGAAGGTATCGAAGTCGGATTCGCCCATGATCGTTTCTGCGTAACGGTTAGACTTTTCAACGTTGAAGAGAACGTCAAGAATAGTCTTTTCCTTCTCGCAAAGATTAGATTCGTTTTCGATGAGCGCCTTGATGGGATGCTCAAACTTGCCAAACATCGGGTCGTTCTTGCCCGACATCTTGCTGTAGATAATGTTTTCTGCCATTTCACTTTTCTCCTTTTACTTTTAATTGGCTGTTTTTTTATACAAGGCCTGTATTTCCTTGTCGCTTTTATCAGGGAAGATCTCTCTCCAATACGTCAGATCCGCCTTGCTCATGTTTACGGAATTATCCTTTGAGCCCTTCGGAACTGTAGAACGGAGATGACTCTTCGACTCATGCTGCGCTTTTTTCTTTACCGCGGTTGCTACGGTGTTTCTTATGCCATCGGGATTTGCCGCGGCATAAGCTTCTTTTGCGGAAAAGCCGGCATCACGTGCACGCGCAAATTTTACAAGCACGTCGCGCGGAAGCTCGCGTACGTCGCTATATTGCTTTGTCTCCGGGTATGCCGCATGAAGCTCTGCTATGTCTGCGCGCGCAGTATCCTCAAAGGCCTGTCTTTTTACGCGCTCCTGTTCTGCTTCCTCTGCCTTCTTTTTGGCATAATCCTCGAGAGAAGACCCCTCTGCCTCTGCAGCGATCGACATCAATCCCTCGACAACATCGTCGTCCTTGACATTGACGCCCATCTTGGCAAGCGTTTCCTTGCCCTGGGCCTTAATTCTTCTCAATTCCGCCTCAAGCTGAGCTATACGAACGTCCTTGGAATCAGAAGTATCCTTCGGTTCCTCGGGCTCCTCCCCGTCCGTATTTTCGGCGTCGGTGTCAGACTCGTCTACATCACTGTCCTCGTCTTCATCCTCGCCCCCGCTCGATTCTTCCCCGCCGTCGGATTCTCCGTCATCATCGTTGTCCCCGAACTCTTCGGTAAGGTAATCATCCTCACCTTCATCGAAAACAACGTCGGGGATTATAATGTTCCCGTCCTCGTCGTACTCGAACTCGTCCTCCTCTTCAGACTCATCATCAGTCTGACTGTCGGCGTCTTCAAGATCGTCGAGATCTTCATCGAGCATTGCTGCTTCAATTTCCATTTTTCTTTCCTCCGTTTTTTTCTCTGTACCTTGTGCTATACGCACAATAGTTTTTTACTTACCGCCTCTGAGGTCGTCACCCTTGACCACATCTGCCTTAGGCGAATTCTTTACGCTGTTAGGCGCCTTGATAACGCCGCCTTCATTGGTGGCGAATCTGTTATTCTTCGACATAGCCCCTACCTCCTTCTGCAAGATTTATATAAAAAACAGAGCCACGCACACGGAAACTGTCTTCCGATAACGTGGCTCTGTCTCTTGGACTCTGGCCTGATGCTTTATTTTTCACTTGAACGTTCTCCGTTGGCAACAACCTCCCACAGCATGCTGCATCTTCGGCACTTAAAGGTAAGCCCAACAATAAAACTTTCCTTCCTTACGCCTACGCCGCGCACGCGCTCGTTACAATGTGGGCAGATGAGCTTCGTTATATTCGCCCCCTCTGCGGGAATTATCTTAAGCATTGTTAGATCCTCCAAAATAAAGATTTCCTCTACAAGATATATAATAACATAGTTAAAACCTCAAATTGTCGCAACTTATTGCAGTTTTTTGTAATATTTGTGCATTTTAATGAACAACTCAAATAATTTTGCAACAAATGAAATGCCGAGGTACCCCGTTTGAGATCTCTCGGCATAAATACTATTTACTAAGCATAATCTTACCGTTTTGCACCGTAAATCCGCACAATTCGGCAAGTCGCGCTCGTTTCTCCTTGCTGATCTTAAGAGAAAGTATGTAACGAAGCAGAAGCTGATTTGCACGTGCGGCGCTAACACCCGGTATATCACCATCTTTGATAGTGTACCCCTGCGCGCAGATAAGCAAAAGCTTCTCTGCGGGAGTGAGATCGATCTTGTTGATAGCCGCAACGACCTTGGCCCTCTTGCTGCCGGCAACCGCCTTACCGTCTCTTCCTATATCGCTCTCGAAGCCCTTTGTCAGCGCGCGTACTACGGCAATCTTGTTAATACCGATTGCCTCGCAAAGCAAAACGGTGTTGCCATTATCTGCACCGAGGACCAAGCTCTCCGCTACGTCCTCGATAAGATCCTCCGCATAATCCATAGCGAGATCCTTTTGCTCAGCATTAAGCAAACTGAAGCCCTTCGCATTCGTGATCTGCGCAGCATCCTTTGCGAGCTTCTCACGCGTCTGCTCAAGCGCCACCTTCTGCTCCTCAGAGAGAGTGTACATCTGATCCCCGACAAATACCGTATATCCTGCATCCTCAAGATCTCTCTTGATAGCAAGATATTCGCTTGTAGCCGCCCTGACAATAAATCTTCTCTCGAACTTACCTTCGTTCGCAATCTCGGTTATAATACTCTGATACGTCTTCGCATCCCCCTCAAGCTTCGCCTTAGCGGCGGCCTCGATTCGAGGATCGTTATCACGGAGCGCAGTCCTGAGCGCCGTATCTGCGGAAGAATCGTCCTTATATCTGCCGCGTACTCTGTTGTAGTGCTTCGTATCGCCCTTTATAATAGCTTTATACATCTCGTCACCGTTAGTAATATCGTTGTCGATGATCTTGCTGATTATAAGCCCGTCAAAGCCCTCCTTTACCGCATATCCGAAGCCCGCAGCAGTCGCCTTCTCCCCTGATACAACTCCGCGAACAACGTTTACCAAGCCCCTCGCATCACGAAGGACGTTTCGAAGCGGTATGCCAAACAAAGAAGCAAACGTTCCGCTGAAATCATAGATTTTCTCTCCCCACGTTTTATTTTCGGAGGATAGCCCGGATATTGCGTTATAAAGATCCGCAAACACCGCCATGTCGGTTCTTTCAATGTCATAGCCCTGGCATATCGAATAGATATCCTTGAGGAACGGGAACCACGTCATGGGATTCATCTGCTCCAAATTCTTGCTTATAAACGAGGTTGCGTACTTTTCAAAATACGTCTTATCCTCGTCATCATCACGCGCCGCATATACGAAAGATGACAGGAACGCATTCATAATAGATGCCACAAGAATAGATCCGAGGACCGCGCCGAGCTTCTTTTTCTGTCCCCTTGAGAACTGAACGGCCGCGAGGATAACTTCACTTGCGATCGTCGTGGGCTCTGCCATAAATGCGGTCGCCATCTTCCATCCGGTATCCTTAGAGCGCATAAGCTCGCTTCGTGAAAGCGTGGAGTCGTAAACCTGAGTTTTTGTTATTACCTCAGTAAAGCGCTCCCCGGCAAGAGTGAGAAGCTCTTCCGAGTCTATCTTAAGCTCGGGATGCTTGTCCGCCTGCTCACGCTTACACGCCTCAAATATCTGTATCCACGTAAGTTTGTCCGCCTCGGACGCTAAGAATCCATAAGTGCTCTCTCGGTAATCCTTATCCTTAAAGAAGCCCTTGAGCTTTTCCTTTGCGCCCTTGTATTCATTCGCGGTAATATAAGCACCGAGCGTCTGGCCCGTACCGGTGTCAAAGCCGCCGATTTCCTTTATGATGGCCACAGGCGCGTATTTCTTGACTTGTTCCCAACGCTCACCGCTTTTATTAAGCTTAGGGATCGCCGCAAAATACTTGGGATTTATCATAGAGAACGCGCGCGCTATCGACGAGGGCTGTTGTGCTACAACCGAAAGCGACATTGCGACCGCGCTCTTCTTGTACTTGCTGATAAGCTTATCAAGTGTCTGAGAGGGCGCCGCGCTTACCGCGCCGCCGTTAAGATCTCGCAGGAGCTGTTCGATATACCTGATCGGAACGGTGCCGTATCTTGACCGTATAACCTCTTTCACGGAATCGTATTTGTTGATGTCAGCATTTGCCTTACCGTCAACGACGTCCGCGTCAAGCCCGAAGGAATTGCGGTAATTAAGCAGCGCATTCATGTCCTCCATGGGAAGCGTCATACCGTGATAAAGTGCCATATCGTTGACGTGACGCTTCCATACGTCCATAAAGTCCATCAGCACGAGAGGATTCTTAGCGTCGGGGGTCAACTTCTTTGTCATTCCCTTGTTTTTTATCTTGGGATCTCCCGTCTTGCCCGTCTGCGAATCAAGAAATTCGCTCGCTACGATCATAGGAAGATAGAACTCGTCGTTAAAGAGCTTAATTCCGTGCAGCTGCAACGATACCTCGTTGCCCTTTTCTGCAAGGTTCTTTGAGAGGTATTTCTGCATATCCTCAACGAAGCCAATCTGTTCGTCAGTCAGACCGAGAGCTGAAGCCATCTTCATAATGGTTATCTCGTCCACCGTATAACGTTCAGAATCCGCTACAAGACGCCCAAGCGTCAAACCCTTTCCCTTATCGTTCTTACCCTTGTAAGTCGCATCAGGATCGAATATAAAGCCGCCGTTCTTTAAGTGGTCGTGAGAGGCTTTGCGTCGACTGTATGCATATAGCGACATCTTCTGACCGAGCGTGAGCTGCACCTTTCTGCCGCCGATCTCGACCGTGTCTCTCGTATCCATGTCCCAACCGCGGAAACCGTATTTGTCTGCAACAGACCTAAAATACTCGCCCGCCTCAACGCCGTCACGTGCCCAAACATCCTCGCCGGCACGGAGATTTAAAAATGCTTGATTGAGCGTGTCAGAGCCCAAAATCTCAAAGAAATGTAGTGGCTTTAAGCTCTTCCATATCAAACTGTTATCTCTGAAGGCGGCCTGTCCGCTCTTCTGCGAGAGGATCTGCGGAACGTGCACACCGTCAAACTCGCGGATCATGCTTCTTCCGGCATCATCAAGCTTCATAGACTTGATATCATGGAAAAGCTGATTTGCGTTATCGATCTTCTTTCGAAGCAGCGCATAATAATCTATCAATGCGTTAAGCTGGCCGAGATTCATCCTCTTTATAGGCGTGTCACCTATAATTTTGGTGTATTCTGCGAGCTTCTCCATAACCGTGCTGTCAAACACCCTCTTCGCAAGAGGATCGTCCGCACTCTCAAATTTTGCATACGCCTCGTTGAGCGCGTCTATCGTCTTTTTCATATTAAACGTGCGCGCCTCAAGACGATCACGTTTTGCTTCAAGCGCAATAATCTTCTTGACGATATCCTCGGAGGGCTCCGTTGAATCATCTTTCTTGCGAAGCTTGTCGAGCTCCGTCTGCACCTCGTCAAGCTTAACCATATCCACGGTGCTTATATCCTCGGCGCGCATCGCATCCGCGATAATGCTCTGAACAGCATAAGGAATGTTCTTTTCCTTCGTCGGATTGAATAAAAGACGGTTGATTCTGCCTATCTGACGGCGCACCTGCTCGCGCTTTCGCGTTGCCTCGCGGCTCTCGGTCCGCGCCTTATACTTATCGTTGACGATCTTCTTGTATTCCTTGAGTTCCGCCTCAATGCTTTCGCGCTTGAATTCCGCCTCGACCTCCGCCTTGACGTTTGCTCTCACAGAAGTTTTTCCACTCTCGACTATCTTACCAAGCGCCGCATAGATCTGCTCATCCATAA
The DNA here is from genome assembly GCA_045632305.1 of Eubacteriales bacterium. GTDB lineage: Bacteria > Bacillota > Clostridia > Oscillospirales > CAG-272 > SVTX01. The sequence continues at coordinate 87,295 of JAZQWL010000032.1, forward strand.
CGGCAAGCTCCTCGCGGCTCATATCAAAGCCCGATTCCTGAAGAATCTCTGCGTGCAGCTTGTAGTACATCGTTTCAGTAAACAAATCAAAGCCCTGGGAATTCAATCTTACATTGTACCCACGCCACAGGCGATTTGTGATATCCTCGCGCATATCTGCAGGGAGCTTTGCGAGCGCATCGATTCCCTTTAGGGCTGCAACGACGTCCTTCTTATAGAATACCATGTCGCCCTTGTAATTTGCGCGTATCTGCTCAAGCTTACCGCGGCTGACCTCGATTTTGTCGGAATCGGCGACCGTGGACGTACTCTGTTTTGCGGCATTTTTATCGGTTTTGGGTAAAGCATATCTTATATCAGGATTTGTTTTAGAAAATGTCCCGATATTGTCCGTAGCAGATTTAACCTGCTCAGGCCTGAGCGCAATATACGTTTCGACACTTCTTCCAAAGCTGCCGGAATCTTTTTTCAAAATCACGCCATCATACCCCTTGCTCTCTAAAACACGGGTTATTTCTTCCTTCATCTGAAGAGATAATTTGTTAGCTTTTTCAATCCATTCTTCCGTTAAAACGTCTTCTGCGTCGAATAATCGTTGGAACTCAGGGTCTTCAGAAATTTCACTTCTTGACGCACCCGGATGATTCTGCCGATAATCCTTGGCATACTGGCTCCAAGCGTTTGAAGCTTCGTCAATCTTTGCCTTGTATTCAACGGATAGATTATCTCTATGTCGGATAAGATCTGTATATTTACTTGACATGTTTTGAAGCTCGCGTACAAGTTCACCACGATTTTGGACTATCAAAGGATTAGCGATACGTGCATATAACGCCATCTGCTTCTTGCCTTTAAGCCCAATATCTTCACTTGTTGGTTTCATAAATATTCCAAACGGTGTTTCGTCGTCGTTCGTTCCTGCGCCCTCGTGGCGAGGATCAAAAACAGTGAATTCATTAGCCGTCTGATGATACAAGATTTTAGGCGTGCCATCAGCATTAACAACCTTACTTTTTCCAAACCAACGCTTAAATTGTTGCGATTCTGTAACATTTTTCAATTTCGTCTTGACATTTGATCCGTTATCGCGTATACTATGTACGAAGCCATCTTGAGGCAGGACTCCGGACAATTGGTGTCCGGCCTTCTGTAGTAAAGATATGGCTTCTTTTTTATTCCAGTAAAACAACTCAATCGCACCGTTAGAACTACTGTTAATAGCGTTATTCAACTGTATTAATACATTTGTTTTTGCAAATAGAGAAGTAATTGCATTGCTGTCGATAATTATATTGTTCGTTCTTCCTTTACCATCAACCTCAATAGCACCAATAATATTTTTACCATTGTGCTCTATTTTTAAGATCACGACTGCACGATCATTGTGATTTTTTGACTGCGATTGAATAATAGCAATAGGATTCTTAATAGCATTAGGCAAATCTTTGAGTAAAGTTTCTCCAATATGATGATCAATATCTTTTGTTCCATTCAAAGCATAATCTACATGCGTTTGATTTATTGTTACAGGCAGTGAATTAAACCCGACTTTTTGCCAAATTTCCGGTGTTTCACCAACAAGCAAGGTATCATTTTTAGATATAAGCCCTTTCTTATAATCATCAATCTGCTCTGCAAACGATTTATTATAGTCATATATGGCATTTTCTTTCGCCGCCATCCTCTCCGTAACCTGCATGTTTTCATCATTCATGCTCGTTACGGCTTTTTCTTTGCCCGGAGTCGTTTCCAACGCACGTGAAAGCGCGTTATTGCCCTTGTTTCGCGCCTCGAGCTCCTTGAACAGCTTACGGTAATGATAAAGGAATTTGCGCGATTCGGACGAAAGCTCCTTTATTGACGAATAGTCCTTCACGGATCTCGTAAAGAATCCAAGGACCTTCTGCTTGAACGAGGGCTCCTCCGAGAGAATATATTCCCACGCTTCAGCGCTGTTGAATACCGTCTCGGCGCCATGCGCTGCGACCTCTTCTTCATATACGGCATTACGGGCATCATTTTTCTTTTGCTCTGCGGCATCACGCGCACTCTTGAGCACAGGGTTCTCCTGCTTGCCCGAAAGAATTCGCCCGAGCTCTGCATCCTGATCGGCCTTCTTATCACGCGCCTCGTATCTCTTGCGGATATCCTTCGCTTCCGTATCACTAACAAGCTTCATTGCCTGATTATAGAGCTTCTTAACACGCTTGCCGCCCGAGGCGAAAAGCTTGTGGAACATCTCGTGCCCGAGAAGAACCTCGCACGTGCGCTCTTTCGACAGCTCGGGTTTTACGTATATAGTATTTCCCCGATACAAGCCGTCTCCCTCGATACTCGCATCGTAAACTATATTAAGTCCCGATCGCGCGGCAACGGTTGCGATAAGCTTAATATCCGAATCGGCTTTTCCAAGCGCTCTCGCCTGTCTGATGGTATCACGAACGATACGCTTTGCGGGCTCCGAAAGCTCGCCGTAGCCGCTCACGTTCTCACGCGCCCAGATACCTATACCGATAGCAGAGTATTTGTCTTCCGCTTCTTCTGCGCGATTCTCGGCGGGCTCAGTAACGTTTTCGGCGGCATCTTTCACATCTTCGCGCACATTTTCTGCACGATCTTCCATTTCAGTGACCACTTTTTCGGCTGAATTTTCGTTTTCGCTCAAATTTGCAGCATCTTCCGAAATGCTTTCTTCCGTTGTTTCAGATAGAGCGCTTCTTGCACTGTCAGCTTTTTGCTTTTCGACTAAACTTCTTGAATTTTCAAGATGCCCGTTAAGCTCACCCGCTGTCATCGGCTTACTTACGTCCCCGGTCGCATAGCTATACAGACGGAACGTACTGCCCTTCTTATGAATTGCAAATTCCTCGCCGTTCTCGGTGATAGAATAAACACCGTCCTCGGCATTGTTGTCAAATTCCGCCGGTGCACTTCTTACGTTCTCGGCAGGTGTTCTCTTGATCTCGGACATCGCCATCGTGCGAGCCGCTATCTCCTCACCGTTGTAATAGAGATATTCCTCAAGCTTACTCTGCACTCCCTCGAAGCTATCTGAATAGAATTCCCCGAGAGTATCATAGCCGAGATCACGCGCAAATGCCTCCTGCTGCGCCTTCGACGCCTTCTCCTTGTACTGCGCCAGGGTATCGGGCGTCATTCTCGCGGCGCCGTCCTTAGCGGCTGCTTCAAATTTCTTAGTATCAATAAGTATTCTTCCCGTCGCGTCGGCAACAGAAACAGTTGCAAGCGCGGCGTTTGTTTTTATCGCCGCACGAAGCTCCTTCAAGAACGCGCTGTATTCCTCTTTGGAGAACGCTCCGCTCTTTATCTTTTCAATAAGATCAGCGTCCATTCCCTCAGTGATCTGCTCAGCCGTGTATGTGATCTTGTTTCCATTAGCATCAGTCATACCGAAGCCCTCGAACGCCTGCGACGAAGCATCGGCGTTGAGAACAAGATTCATCGCGCTCTTCTCGACCGCAGGATAGATCTTACCAATCGTATTAACGCGCTGAAGCTTGCCAAGGATCATGCGTTCCTTGGTGTTCATCTTAAGATCCCCGGACTTTGCGCGGGACATAAGCTCGTCCACACTCTCGATCCCGTTGTTTTTCATAAGAGAATCGGTGATCTGACCGTAAAGCTGAGCTGCGGAAGCATACGCCTCGATTCCCGTCTCGCCTTCGCTCTCATAATTTGCGAATACCTTGGCGGTATCAAGAATCTTGGAGGTGTTGCCCGCCTCCTCTGCCTTCTTTCCGGCAAAGAAATTCTGCGTCGTATTAACCGCCGCGCCAAACCCGATAGATCCGCCCGACATTAACGCGCCCGACAAACCGCCAACAAGAGCTGAATATCCTATCTCTCCGAGCGTAGCCCTTTCGGCGTTCTTGTCATACGTTGCCCACTTCAAATGAGGAGAAACGAACTCGGATATACCTTCCTCGACCGCTTCACCGGCAAAGCTCTTTGCAAGCTCCTTGCCTATGCTCTTGAATCCTGACTTCGTAACCGCTTTGGCGGCAGATTCTGCGCTTTCCTTGCCTGCGGCCTTAAGCAGGGACTTACCTATCGCCTTACCCGCCTTGCCCGCAACGTTCGTTACACCTTCAAGAGAGCCCTCTACAAGTCCGGACAGTGCGCCGTATCCATATTCCTTGCCAGTGAGCTTGCCCGTTTCTCTGTACGCTTCCTTGGTAGCATTACCCGCGGCAGCTGTGCCTGCCACCGCGCCGGATACTCCTGCAGTTAAAAGCTTAGCCGCAACACCCGCACCCGATCCACCTGAAAAATACGTTATGGCGGCAGCCGCAGCAATCGACGGCAAGCTCGTTCCTATGCCGCCCGCAACGTCGCCCGCTACCTGCCAGCCCTTGCCGGGATCAAACCACTCATCCGCGTGATTATAATTCACCCAGTCGTTTGCAAACTGACTCTCGGCCCATTCGTCTGCGCCAAACAGATCCGCAAGACCGCCCGCCGCAAAGTCCCAAATGCCCTCGAGCCCGGAGAGAAAGCCGAGCCCGACCTTCTCTCCCATATAACCGATACCGCCAAGCAGCCCGCCGTTATTGCTTCCGCCCGAGCTCTTCTCGGCATAGCTCGACGTCTGAAGCTTCTTCCTTGTCGACGCGCTCAAATAACTGCTGAACGATGCTTTTTTGTTATTTATTGACATGATCTGTTACCCCGTGATTCCAAAGAGCTTGCAAATACGATTATATCCCGAGCTTGATTCCCCCGGAACTCCTGCAAGCTTATGAATATTGCCCTCATTCGTCTTGTAGTAAAGCTTACCGTTGTATGCAAATATAGTCTTATTAGATATATCGGCAGCCGCACTATAAATATCAGGATTGTCCGACTTTGAAATTTGGCCGTCATATTCAACCTTGTAGCGCTTTATTTCTCCTCCATCATTCATTTCAAAGATAATATTTCTGCCGTCGTTTTCGTTTCTTTCTCCCGAAGCAAGTTCGAGCCCGCTATAAGTAGCCGCCGAATATTTCTTATCGAAGGCCGCCTGAGCAGCGTCCTTATTTTCCTTTGACAACCATTTATTTGATTTAATATCTTCCAATTCTTCCAGAGCATCGCTGCGTGACATTTCAGATCCGTCTTCTCTAAGGAACGTGGCGCTAAACACATCATTATACTTTTCTTTTAACTGCTTAAGCTGTGTTCCTGAAATTCTGCCACTAACGTGTGCACGATTAACTTCGCTAATATCGAACTGATCTGTACCCAAAAGCGCGTAAAATACTTGATAGTTCTCTTCCTGCACGGCGCTCTTTCCTGCCTTGGCCACATCTGTAGCTGCAGATATGATCGATTCTCTTTGATCATAAGTGAGATTAGTGTTTTTCATAAGCGCGTTCAACTCATCAATAGTATAATCTCCTGACTTAGCATATCCAAGCAAGACATCAAACTCAGCGGTACCCTGACTCGCCTTACTTTCTTCTTTTGCAGAATGAGAAGAATTTATGACTGAGGTTATCTGCTCAGGAGTAAGGCCCCTTCCTTCTCCAATGCTGCGAAGCTCTTCGTCGCTGTATTTACCGCTTTTCGCCAATTTAAGCACAGTCTCATACGCTTCCTGGTTTGCCTTGATATCTTTCTCGCTCTTCGACGTCTCATAAGTGTTTGTAATTTCCGCAATCTGAGTGTCATCAAGCCCCGCTTCTTTCGCCATTCTCGTAAGAACCTCAGGGCTGTACGTTCCCGAAGCTGCCGCCTCTATAAGCGTCTTATAAGTAATATCCTTGTTCTCTTCAAATTTGAGCATTCCCTCGAGATAAGTTGTCTTAGCATCCATAAGCGCGCTGTCTCTTGCTACCTTGGCGTCAAAGATTCCCTTGTTTGCTGTTTCCTTAGCTGTAGCGTTCGCTCTCATCTCCGCCTCTCTGGCTTCTCTCTTTGCGGTTGCCGCCTGAGCGTTAGCTCCTTGCACCTCGGCTCTCTGTGTTGCATACGCTCTCGAAGTCAGATAATCAGCGTATCCGGAACCCGAAAGCCCCATGCTTCGCAACGCCTCTGCCTGCTTGCCGTATGTAGCTTTGTTGAAATCGTAGCTTGCCTGCCCGTCAATAACACCGCGCTGTCGCTCGGTTTCCGCCCTCTGCTCAGCAGCTTCTCTTTCCTTTGCGTTAAAAGATTCTGCATTGTCAAGATATCCGTTCCAGAACCGCTCATAGGATTGGTAATTACTATTAATAATTCCCTTCTGTTCATCGTATCCTTCGGTTACGTAATCACCATATGTTTTAGAGGGTTCACTACTGCCGGTTTCACCGCTACCAGTTTCACCGGTTTCACTGCCCGATCCCGTGTCGGACCCTCCGGTTAAATCCTCGGAAGAAACCTCTTCAGAAGGGGTTGAGGGTGTTCCAGAGCCCGCTGACACAAGTATGTCCTTGGGATTGCCCGGTGCAGTTGTCACCGTAGACGCGCCACCAACCACCGAGGCGCTTTCATTCCCATCATAACGATTAATTACTACGCCGTCTATTTTTTCTTTTTTCGCTCTTCCCATTATGCTTTACCTCCGTCAATAATGTTCTGCAAGTACGACTCGTACTTCGCACGCTTGTCTATCTCTCCCTGGAGATATCCTTCATATTCCTGGTGCTTCGAATTCTCCTGCTGAAGAGCCGCAATCTGCTCCTGTTGCTGTTCAAGCTGTTGCTGTCTTCTGATCTCTTCACGAAGACGCTCGACGTTGTCACGAGCGAACGGATAATGCGCCCGCTCCATGTTAAGCCAGAAGATAAGCTGTGTCTGCGGCATCTTGGGATCACCGTAAGCGCCGCCCGCAAAATTCTGTCTATTCTCCTGCCAGAGCATTTCTCTTGAAGAATCAAGATCGGCAGAAGCATCGCACGAGAACAGGAACTCGTCGTTATAATAATATTCTCCCGCCTCATCGCGCTCTATGAAATCATAACGATTGAACATAGTGTTTTGCATCGTGCCGAAAGCATCTTTATACGCCGCAGGGCGCGGCTCGTCCGCATAAGCGAGATAATACTGGAAAATGATCTTATCTATCTCCGCATACGCCGCATTCTTCATCTGGCGCTTTGAATTAAGTCTGCCCGCTGCCTGCTGGATCTGAAGCTGCTTCGCCTTACCGGATTGCGCCGAGCTGTCATACTGCCCCTGGAAGGACGCAGATATGCCGAGAATTCTCTTCGCCTGATCATAAAGGCGCTCTGCTTCAGATACGTCCTGCCCCACGTTGACCGCGAGATCGACTCTTCCGTAAAGGTTATATGTGCTCGAATCCGCGCGGAAAACCTTTTCAAACAGCGAGTTGTCGAGCTCCATATCGAAATCCTTCGGGACAATAGGGTACACGCCCGAGCTCATTACCTTTTTTATGATCCTGGATTCTACCTTGTTTATCGCCTGCTGCTGCGGGCGAATGAACTCGCAATCAGATTGTCCGAGAAGACTGTCCTCTTGAGATGTATTCTTTCGAATAACCACCGGGAAGACCGACGGGCGGTAATACGGTAATCGTGTCGGCTCGACCTTCGGTACCTCAATGTCAACCATAAGCGGCACGGGGTAATTATTCACGTCATATTCAAACGCAGGAGATCCGTCGGCTTCCGTTGCCTGACGTCTCTGCGACTGCATCACTACCTGACCGTCCTCGACAACCTCACTCTCTGCAGGTATGACCGTGCCGTCTGCAAGGGCAATATCTCGCTCAAGCTCCTCGTAATCCTGGCTCTTAAGCTCGTAGTCGCTGTCTTTGTTTCCCTCACACGTACAAATCTCGCGGCGCTTGCCGCACTTTTTGCAGACGTAAACCTTTCTTGCGTAGTAATCGTCAATGTCGAGAAGCTCGGTGTCACCGCTCCAGATGTACTGACAGATCTTTCCTTCGTCATTTTTGTAATAGCACACGTAAAGCGTCGCCGTCTTATCGTCCGCGTTCTCATCGGACTCTGCCTCATCTGCGATCTCAAGCGAAACATTATATTTTCTTACGATATCCTCTTTAGTTGTCTCAAACTGGATGAAGCAGTACTCCATGTCGGATATTTCGTAAATATTCGGCTGACCCGTAAATCTCGAGGGCGAAAGACATGTAACCTTGATGTCACCCACCGAATTATGTGTGACAATGGATTCATCCCACTCTATAAGCCACACACTGCCACCGTAAATGGGTGTGAATCGCTCGTCCATGTCGTTGTGCTTCTCAAAAGGAAGCTCGTTTCTCTTGTTGCGCAGAAGCGTTTCAATCGCCTTTGCCCCACGCTCGTTCTTCTCACTCCACATCTTGGGAGAAACGGACGGATTCGGTATGTATCCCGTTACCTGCGACTCAATAAGCTCGTAAGTAACGTTTCTGACGTGGAGAGCTTCCGCTTCCTCGCCGTTTGCACCGACTATCTTATTGCTTCCCTTGTACTGCTCCATATGCTTGACAAGACTATTATGAAGCTCCTCTGTTGCACTCCTTGCTTCTCTGTACAGATCCTGGAAGAAGGAAAGCTTACTTGTTCCCTCTGTGTCAATTCTCATAATTCTGGTTCTCCGTATCTTTTTATCATTTCTTGCCGTTCTCTCTCGCTTGCGTGCCTATAGTCCTCAAGCAGATCGGGACGGTATTTTACCTTTTTCTTTTTCGGCTCCTCGGGAGGATGCGTCCAATAAATAGCGAAATATCGCAATGCGTCGGGCGCATGCGTCAGCTCATGAGGATCCTTTTTACAATCGTCGGGACGCCGCTCATCCACAAGAAGCTGAGGAAGCGTCCTAATTAAATGCTTGCACGTGCGGAATATCTTCAACCGCGCAAAGTCCGTTCCGTCAGGTGCTCTGCGCTTCTTCAGTAATTCCTTAATAGCCAGCCAACCTGCCGCACGGTCGTTGTTCGACTTCACAAGATCCAGACCGTTTTCGTAGAATAAAAGCGCCCTGCTCTTTCCGGACTCCAGGGAAGAGTTCCACATATCGGGAGGAGCGAGTCTCACTCTCGGAGGATACCAGGCGGAAACCCGCTGATCATCTCCCTCACACAGCTCCGCTTCCTTTACCCTTGCCGCGGCGTCTGATATGATAAGCCCACTTTCATATATCTCATGAAATACGTAAGCGACGTTCTCGTTGTCAATAGCGACCTTGTAATGCGCAAACATATCAAGACCGTAGTCCATAGTGTTATAGACCGTCCAATCCTTCGGGATTGGAAACGGATCGCAGGTGTGCAAATTATAGTCAAACTCCGAAAAATAGCTTCCACCAAGCGCGGAAAGCGCCTCTTCGGCTGTTCTCGGATACTCCTGCTTGACCTTTACGCCGAGATCTCTCGCAGTTCTCTCGTACCATTCCATATCTCTTCTCGGGTCCGTAAATACCGATAGGAATATCTTGTGAAAGTCGTTCACTTCAAGCCACAAACGCTCGAACAGTGTTCCCTTCATGATCGTTGACAATCCGATAACCTTACCGCCAGTAGGACGGTTAATGGTAGGATATGCCGACGTCCATATTTCCTCGGCGTATTGCTGGAACGCCCACTCGTCAAGTAGTACGATATTACCCGTGAATGAACGGCCCGCAGAGGGCGACGCCGGGAACGCCTTAAATACTGAAATTTTGCGCTTATCACGACCGTAAATGTATATCGCGGAGGTTGTCGACTCCCACGCGATTCCACCGCCCGCCAACAGCTCAGGCATGTTCTCAAGAACTACCGATACGCGTCGGACAAGCTCCTTGGCATCCTCTTCCGTCTTCGATATCGCAACGACCGTGTGTCCGAGATTGAATATAAGATCGTGCGTGCAAAAATACAGCGCGATCCACGTAATTCCAAGCTGACGTGCCTTCAATATCAAATTGAGTCTGAATGTGCCGAAATCAAGTAGCGCCTGGTTCTGCGCGGGCCAGCCGTGAAACGGTATAATGATCTCAGGAGAGTCCTTATCCTCGATAACGCAATAGTTATTTGCCCAATAGACGATATCTCCGCGGCAATACTCGAATTCGGCCTCTCGGATACTCTGAAGATAGCTGCCAAGATCGGGCCCCTTATCCTTCTTCGCCATTATCTCCCTCCGCAGATACCGCGGCAATGCGTGCGCCAACTCTCTTTATAAGCGCGAGATCTCGCTCTGATATGCCACTGACGTTTGATTCAATGACCTGTCGCTCCTCCTTGCCGTAATCGTTAGTAAGCACGAATTTTGCCATATTTGCGTTAAGCTTGCCGGAGAGCGCGCCCGCCTCCATAAGACCGCCCGCCCATTCCTTGGCCCTCTGATATGCCTTGGCAAAGCGCTCGTGCTTATATTTTCCGTCCTCGGTTACTCCTGCCCACGTCTTCAGCGCCGAAACCGATACACCGATAGACATAGCAAACGTTCCCATCGTCGGAAATTCTCCCATGATCTCTATCGGAGTCTCCGATATAAGATTGCCGTCCTTATCAAATTCTCTGCGATATTCCACCTTCGTTAATGGCCGTGAAAAGAACGCTATCAGATCATCGGCATATTTATCCTGGTATTTGTCCGAAAAATCATTCCCCTTCGCAAACGTTCCGTCGGGATTTCTCTTGCGATCGGATGCCGCATTCTTCTTTTTTTCACCGCACTTGACGCCCGAATTTTCACCTTTTACGGCGCTTGATTTCTTTGTGGAGGAATTCTTCTCCTTCGGCGCTTTTAAGCTCTCACGGGCATTCTCGCCGCCCTCCTGCGCATTCTGCGCGGCATTTTTAATATCTGTTTCCTTGTTGATCATATTGACTCCTTTTTCTCTCCGTTTAAAAACAAAAAGGAGCCATATCGTCCCGCTCTTGGAACGTTATGGCTCTCACCTCTGTGGGTATATGGCACTTTATTATGTATATTTTTAACCAGGCGGCCTGCCTGCTATTTTTATAATATCACAAACAAACCGCCGTTTTGTCACAACTTATTTAAAAATTCCACGTTTTCGCGCGCGTGTGCCCGCGCCCGCGTATATCGAAGCCAATTCGGTTATCGGCTTACTATAGAATAGGCACCGCTCTGACTTGATATTTATTTATGTAACCGCTCTTCTCATGAGCTATATAAGTGATAACCGCTCGGCAATATCATAGAGAAATTTTCTCTTTCGCATGTAGTATGCATTTTTTGATATCATTACCATCGCGGGAGAATGCTCGTATCCGCGCTTTTCACAAATATCCTCAAGCACGATCTTGCGAAGTACCTCCTCAATCGGTTCAAGCGCCTCGTCAACTATCCTGTTAAGCTTCCTGCATGTCTGAAGCGCCGCAAGCTCATATATCTCACTGCACTCCTTCCGCTCGAGATTTTTCATAACCGCCGCTCTGCGCGGATAGTCCGCACACACCGCTCTCACCACGTCAACGACCGTACGCGGCAGCTCATACGCCTGATATATCTTCGTTTTCGGCATTTTTCTTAACCTCCTTAAATCTGTCCTTGCTTGCGCAAACGTTATAATCCAGTACCATTGACACGAGAATCGGCTCTCTGCGCATCAACTTCTCGATAAGTGTTTTTCTGAGCTCATTTAACCTCTCTCCCTCTGCAGGATGTCTGTTGCGCTCGAAATCAATATTAGATCCGTCCGATACGTAGAACGTCGGCTTCTTTATAATTCCCCTCGGCGTATTGACATACATACATTCAATGCATATCGGTGTGCTGCGGTTCGAGCATTCCTTACAGCTGTATGTCTTAATCTCCGCTCTGTCGTCGCTCATTTAACTTTTCCTCCATATACTTCTTTTTGATAAATTGCAAGTATTCTTTTATGTCCTCGATGGCTTTTTTCCTGTGACGGAACTCCTCTACGCCATTAAGTCCAAATGCACCGCTCGCCCTGATCTCAACCTCCTGCGCCCAAATAGAAGTATCAAGCATCCGTTCGATGTCTTTGAATATCTCCTTCACCAGCTCATCGTTTACTTCATTGTAATGCATCTTGTAAGAATCAACGGTGCCGCTCATAGTGCCTAAAGCAAACTTAAGAGCATGAATTTCAGACTTTGCCTCGGCAATCTCGCGCACATACCCCATCACAACACTCGTCGACTCGACATCAGCTGTAGGAGCATTTTTAATACATCTTATTATTTCCTTCTTCGAAAACCTTCCTCGGTTGCAAATAGCATCAAGCTCAATCGCTCGAATCAGATCGTCTGCGTCAATATATCGTGGCATATCGCTCTCCTTTCAAACTCCCGAATAAGCCGGCTTCAACGCTTGCCCGCAATACTTGCAAAAATTCGGCTGTTCTTTTACTGTAAGTTCCTTTTTTCCAAAAAGCCCTTTTATCTCAACCTTAACCCAAAGAGATTTATCACAACTCGGGCAAAGCATTCCTCTTTTCCAGTTATACGAAGGGTGCTTCGGCGCCGCCTTGTTTTCCTCATCTCCAACATTCTCAATCCTGACGGCCTTCAAGTCGATTTGATTACGGTAGCCGTCTATTTCTTCCTCAAGTGCGGCAATTTGTGCCGTCGGATCGGTTATTCCCGCTCTTCGAAGACGATCAACCGCTTTTGTATAAAAATAATTTGTTTTCATTTATCCATCTCCATCACTGTAGCAATAATCTTTTCAATCGTTTTTGGCGTTCCATATATTGTATTTCCGATTAAAAGCAATTTTCCATGATCCGGGACGTTTTTATAGCCGTACCGCTTACGCCACTTTTTATTTATTCTTCTCTTGCGGTGAGATCTTCTCTGAACCTTTTTTGTAATTAAATCCGACCCGCAGAGGACATATCCCATATAAGTTCCGTAATATTCCATCTTAATGCTCGCCGTCCCCATACTTCTCGTAATCTTGCAACATAATTTCCGCAACGCGTTTTCTCGACACTCCATTTACCGGTGTTTTAATTTGGGAAAAACAAGATTTTCTAAAATCATAGCTATTATCTTTGAACGCTTGAAAACAAAATATGCAATACCTCATGTCGTCCTTATATTTGTGGTCAATACACTCAGCTTCTTGCATCATTTTATCGAAGCTATCGAACTTATACGTATCATAGAGCATATCCCCGCATAGTACGCCCATACGATAGAAGAATCCTTTAGAGCAAATTAGTTCCTCAACACTCTTAAGTTTCATTTTTCTCTCCCCAAGTTGTTTTTTTATTTCCGCGTCCACCTCTCCGAACATATAAGTATAGGAGAATTTGACATCGAACGGCTTGCCGCACTTGATGCAGTAATTTTTCAACCGAACCGTATCCGTGTTGTGATTGATCTCAACAATATCGAGATTCTTATCCGCGTATTTGTGTCTGCAAAATAACTGTTTGATTTTGCTCATCTCTTCACCCTCTCTCTTGGATTGACCGCAAGCACTAATATCCTGCTGCCGTGCGCGCAAACGCTTTCTATATGCATTTTGTTAATAGGATTATCGCGCGAGATCCCTTTTACAGGGCCCTCGTAAATTGTCATTTTGTCGACCGGCGCCTCGTAATCGTCAATTACAATTACGTCATCCTTGTCCATTACATGAATTAACTGCGATACTTTCATATGTAACCGCTCCTCACTTTCTTTTTCTTTTCATATTCCAAATAGATATCAGCTTAACCACAAGAAGGATCACCGGCACCCAGAACGGCGACATCGCCAATATCCAGCTTATCTCGATAACCTCAAAGATCTTGAGAAACACGAGCACAATCCCCAGGATCTCGCAGGAAATCAGTATTCCAAAATTTCCACTATTCTTCATGTGCACCGTCACCTTCATCGTCATTTTTATCCTTGTTTTCCAAATGTTTTAAAATCTTAAAAAGAAGAAAACTAATATCATTATTGTATTCCAAATGTTTTAAAATCTTACAAAGATAAAAACCAATAAATGCAAGTTGTAATGAAATACAGCCCAGTACAAATATTAGCATTTCGCACCGCCTTCCCACAATACACCGTCTATGAATTTTCTGCCGCACTTTTCGCACTTGACACATACCGCCCCGTAACTATCATCGTTACAACAGTTTTTTGAAGGTTCATAATCAACGAATGTGTTTGGATATCGTCTTGGAAATTTAAGTATTTCTGCCATTCTTACGCACCGCCTTTCATTTTCGCTCCGCAGGTGGGGCAAAATGGTAGAAAATCTCCATGCAACATTAATGGAAAGAAGCCACATTGATTGCATTTATATCGCCAATGAGGAGCATCTTTTACCCACTCCCCCTCGCTCTGCTTGCGCCATCCTTCATCGTAAAGGGCTTCCGATACTGTTCGCGCTCTGCAAATATCGTCCGCTCTTGCTATGGCTTTCGCCATCTCCTCAATCTGCTCCCTTGCAGCTTCATCGTATTTATTTTTCTCGTTCATCTCCGAACTCCTTTATAAGTTTCTTTCTGGTTTGATACGTTATTCCTCGCGTGGCGCCACTGTCCGTAGCGAGATCAATGGCCTTTTGATAGTAGACCGAGATCTCGCCGCTCTTGAGTAATGGTATCAGATCGTCGATCTTGTTCCGGTGCTCGTCACTTATATAGCAATTGTAAAGCCATTTCGCCTTGCGTTCATATTCCAGGAACAGATCGGCGAAGACGTTCAGCGGCTTCAGATCCAAGGGCTTCTTGTATATGGGCTTGTCCGAGAACCTTATAATCTCCGTTCCACACAAGGGGCAGAATTTAATTGTGTCGCACGTTATGCCGAGAATATCGTAAAACTGAACCCCTCCCCAGATGCTTTGCTCAAATTTAATTTCGCCCTCGCATTCACTGCATACGTGATGCAAGTACCGTGTGCCCTCAAATATGGGCGTAAATATTGTTGTTTTGTCGTTCATGGGGCGCTCCTCTCAAATTCTCCCACGTATCTCGCCGCCTCCGTAGGGTTGTTTGCTTGAACAAACGTAAGAGTTTCGCAATAAGCGCACTTAACTATGTACAACCGCTCTTCTGCATAATAAATCTTCAACCGTGTAGCGCAATTTTTACAATATACAGGCGTCGTGGTGGGTTGGTAATACACGTTAGCATTGTAAATATCCTTGATTTTCTGATCGAAGCCCATATCTACCTCCAACACCTCGGAAGCTTATCTTCCGGCACAAACTCGATTTTGATATTTGTAAACGGTGAGCTCTCCGAATCGTCAGAATCACGGTACGCCTCAAGCGACTCTTTTCTTGAAACCGCTCTGGATTTATCGTTATACCACTCCTCGTGATCTCGACCATTCCATCTGACCGTAAGCTTGTATTTACCTTTTTGCTTTTTGTTCACTGTTACCCCTCCTCAAACAACGGATGCGTTCCGTCCATCATCATTCGTTCGTCATCCGACATCTGATAGCCGATCGAGCAAAGCCACGTGTAAAGCAGCTCAAGGGACCTGTTTGGACTGTGTTTCGGATATTCTCCCTTGTACGTAGAATGGAACACCTGGCTTGCAGTGTCGCCAAAAGAAAGATAAATAATACCGACTGCAGCGCGGCGCTTGTTCCTGACATAAGCATCCCTTATTGCCTTCAGGCGATTCGCAGCGTTATAATCGTTATCGTTGAACTCCGCTCCGCAAATTTCCTTGTAGATCTCCGCCTTGTTTATATGCGAATTGTATGTATACTGCTCCGCAAGACACGCCAGGACCGCTCCATCAAGCATTTTATCGGTAAGATCTACGGTGAATCGGAATTTCTTAATAAATTCGCGACGCAGCTTGTATGCCTCCGAGCAAAGCTCATTCAAAGCAGCATGCGCGCCCTCGATTCTCTTTTCCTTCTCGATTTCCGCCTTGGATCTCTTCACCGGCTTCGCCTTCGGCACCTCGGTATATATCCTTACGTAATCTCCGCTCTCGTCGTAATAATAAAAGAGCTTCTCGCCCTTCTTGTCCGCTGGGATATCAAATCCACTTTCAAACTCAGAGATCTTGGATTCAAGGATCTTTGCGTATTTGCCGCCATACGTCTCCGACCAAGAGATCTTTGTTGCATGTATCTGTCTTATCGCAAACTGTACAAGCGGCAAAGCGCGGGAGATCTTCTGCTTTTTGATCTGCGCTGAAACTCTCATGTCAAAGTTATTTGTTCCTATATCCTTAAGGAGACGGTTGCGCTCATTAAGATCCTCAACCTGCGCCAAGCGGTCGAAGTCGTCAAGGGACAGCTGCCTTCCCGATACCTCCTTAAGCACGTCCTGGTCGAGCTCCGCCATCTTGAGGCGGCGCTTTACCGTCTTTTTGGAGAATCCCGTCTTATCGGCGATACTCTCAACGCTCTCGCCGAAATTTATCATCATCTGGAAGCCCTGCGCCTGCTCAAACGGTGTAAGATCCACGCGCTGCATATTTTCAAGCAACATCGTCGACAGCTGTTCAGCATATGGCATATCAGATATTACACACGGCAAAACCTCAAGGCCCGCCGCTTTTGATGCTTCCAGGCGCCTATTACCTATAACAACGTAATACACACCGGTGCCGCCCTGCTCCTTTGCCGGCACGACTGTGAGGTTCTGAAGAACCCCGCGCGCCTTAATACTCTCGGTAAGCTCCGAGAGATCTCCGAGATTCTTTCTCGGATTGTCCGGGTGATGCACAAGCAATCCGATCGGGATTTGTATAATGCCCTCCGAGGGCTTGTCTGTGTATGTAAAATTATCTGCCATCGCTCTTATCTCCTCCTGTTGTTAAAGGTGTGTTCTCAGCAAACGCTTTTATCTGTGTCGCCATAGTAGTAAGGAAAAAGCACCACTTCTTAGCATTATCAATATTTACATCGTTTTCATTAAGAAAAAACAAGTCCATTTCGTCCTCAACGATATCTGTCATACGGCGCATCGCCACCACAACTCTTGCTGCCATTTCGTGCTTTTCGGACACTCCGCGAGCCAGTACTTCTTGAAAGGCAATATAGGCAGTTTCGCTCATTTTCTTTCTCTCGAAATATGCATTTAACACTTTTTTCTTGAATTCGCGTTCCGTCATTCCTGTTCTCCTTCGTTTTTATTCATTAAGTGCTTTTTTTACTGCTGCAGCGAAAAAATCACGCGTATCAAACGAGCCCGTTGCGGCCTTTCGCGGAATGCTTATGCCTGCCGCTCTGTCGTCAGCGCACATCTCGATTATAGCGTCGTGATGCGCCCGCCTTGTATAAACCTTGCCGCTCTCCTCACAGCCTGCCACGACGCCGAGATAATGCTCGAGCTCCTCATAAGACATCTGACCCGACAAGTTGTGAAGCTCGTCCTCGCTCATGATCACAGGCCCGAACTTAACGTACCTTTCATAAAGCCCACGGGTGTCAAATGTGTCAGCATCGTCCTCGCGCGCAATAGATAGAATAGAATTATCTATATTCTTAGAGTCTTTCTCTTTTTCTTTGGTACTTTCTTTTTCTTGACATGTCAGCATGACTGTCAGCACGTTGTCAGCATTTTTTTGCTGACACCCCGCCACCTCATTACCACATGAAGCCCTGTTGCGTTCTCTTGATCGTCGTTTTGAATTTCTATTACTCTCTCTACGTTTTTCGGCTTTTTCATCGTCGGAAAGCTCGCTGATTTTCGCTTGATATTTG
This sequence comes from Eubacteriales bacterium, assembly GCA_045632305.1. Lineage (GTDB taxonomy): Bacteria > Bacillota > Clostridia > Oscillospirales > CAG-272 > SVTX01. The sequence goes on from JAZQWL010000032.1 coordinate 104,855, forward strand.
TCCCAGTTTTCGATACCGAAAAAATTATTTTTTTCAAAAAAAATCATTTTATTTTTTAAAAAAAATTCAAAAATTTTTTCAAATTTTTTTGTTTTTCTGCAAATTTGTTTTGCAATTTCTTCGACCGTGTACGGCTCTCCTCGAGGGTCACAGAATCGCCCGCCGGCATCACACCGCCCGGCAAAAGCAAGCAGCTCGACCCACACAGCAGTCAGCTCGTCGCGATTCTTCTCGCCCCGTATTTTTTTAAAGCTCTCGCCGTCGAACGTGTCGGTCCATAATTTAATCCACTTCATTTCGACCATCCTTTGCAAGATTCATAAGCTCGCGCATGCGCTCTCTGTCTACCTTCTCTGATATCCGCTCAATTGTCTCGAATGTCTTCTCAGAGATCTCTTTTTGCGTTTTTCCAAGTTGAAGACCGATCGGTAATACCAATCTGTTTCGAACAACGGCAAATAAAAGAAGCTCCGTGTCCGCAAGCTTCTCTTGAAGGCGAGAGATCTCGTCAAACTTTTCTTTAGATTCGTTCATAGGTTTATATACCTCTCTATGATTTTAATCGCATCATCCGCGCCGTAACAAACGGCGCAGGCATATCCTTCTAAGGATAGCGTTCTGAGCCACTTCTCCTGGTCCTTTGTGGTCTTGCCCTCATCGTATTTCATCTCGATCGCAAGACCGTGATATTTTCCCTTTGCGCGGAAAACAATAATATCAGGGAATCCTTTTCTCATTCCCATGCGTTTGAGCTTTGCGCCGTAGCTTTTGCTGCGCTTGCCTTCGTTAGCAACGTGCACAGCAGGGATATGCATAAGATCGCAATACTCAATGACCGCCTCTTGCTCTCCGCTCTCGGAGGATTTATATAAATCTCTGTTATTACCGCTCATTACTTGTCCCTCCAAGCTATGATCCTAACCTTGAGGATGCGACTGCTTGAATCGCGCCAACACATGCGGCGGTAATCGTAATATGCGTCAAACGCCGCCCCCCCTCGGAGAGCGCAACTACGTCACGCGAAACATTTTTATAGCCCCGCTCAATCGGAGGCGTATCCTCCGAAACAGGCACCCACTCATCTGATATTCCGGTCGTCATCTCAGCACCTGCCTTTTATATATCGCAATGATCTGTGCGTCAGACATGCTTTTAACCTTGTTCTTCCACGCATCGCCCGGATAGAGCTTCGCAACCTCCGCTCTCATAAGCTCAACTGTCACCTTCATCGCCTCCTTGTGCTCTTCCTTCTTTTTGTTGTATTCTTTTTCAGTATCGTATTCTTTAGTGTCTTTGATATAAATAACCATCAACACCCCAAGTATTAGGACTCCGACAAAGAAAACGACCGTCTGCATTGCCATTATGTACTTGATGTATGCTTCCATAAATCCTCCTCATTTTACTTGTCACTCGGAATCTCGCCGAGCATATTATCAAAAAAACTCTGCGGGAATCCGTTCTTCGGGAAGATCTCTTTCATACGTTTGTTCAAATACTCGATCTGCTCTCCATCACGCACCATACGAGCCTGCCTGTGAAACAAACGCTTGTGATTTCCAAGGAACATGGTTAGCTGCTCCTCATCAAAACCAAATGCGTCGTGTAGGGTAACGCACACCATCTTTATGTATAGGTCCAGCATAATGCGACCATCCTTCTCCGTCTGCATCCTCGCAGCTTCGAGGGCCACCTCTCTGGAATATTCCTCAAGTCTTTTTTTCTGCCCATAGGGCAGCGTGTGATAAGCACGCGGCATTCTTACTTTCATAAATACTCTCCTCTCAAGATCCTATTTCCCAAATTCATTACGTCCTTGGCCGCCGTAGTCGAGTATGCCTTCTGCAACACCGGACTCACCGATCTCGCCTTTTCCTGTGAGCACGAATATAATTACGTCTGTAACACATTTAAAAATTTTTTTGATTTTTTCCATAACCTTTTCCTCCTTCGCTCTTGGCGATAACTTTCTGTTTTTCTAAAATCAAAATTGGTTTTATGTATTATATTTGTATTTCAAGGTTCTTTGCTTGCGTTCTTCGTCCCACGCCGCAAGCTGCGCTAAGATCTCATCCACAGGAACCTTAACACCTGTGAATTCCTCAAGCCAGGAAACACACTTGGCCCGAGAGATAATAAACGTGCGCTTATTAAGACCTATAAAAACCGCAAACGGAAAAACCCCCTGCTCTATACCGTCACGGATTGTCTCTGCGCTTGTCTTAATGCCTGCGTAGCGGAATAGCCCCGCCGCCTGCTCAGGAGTCAACGTCGAGCACTCCACCGCTCCGTCTACACATTCGTAATCAGATAACATTCCTATTCTCCTCATCCTAACTTTCTGCTTTATTATTTTTAAACAACACCCAAATCAAAAAAAATATTGTTTGCAGGAGTCTTCAGAGCTCTTACCAATGCTGCGATCGTATCTCCATCGGGTGTCGCCTTATCATTTTCAATCATAGCCAGTGCGGTACGAGATATACCCGCCATTTCAGCGAGTTCTCCCTGCGTCAAGTTCTTTTCTGCTCTCAAAACCTTAAGTCTGTTTTTCATTTTTTCCTCCTTGTTTGTCATTCAAAAAATTTTTCCCAATTAACGTCAAGAACACCAGCGATGCTTTTTGCAATTTTAACCGAAGCGTTTCGGTTGCCATTTTCAATCTGGCTATAATAACACTCCGAAATACCCGCTGCAGATGATAATGCCTTCATCGTAAGCTTCTTTTCGATCCTCAGTTCCCTCAACCACGTTCGCATTTTTACCTCCTAAGTTTGCAATTTGTGAAGTTTACGTGTTAATATTATCATAAACTTTGCATTTTGTCAAGATGTTTTTGGAAAAAAGTTTACGATTTGCAAAGTTTAGTGTTTTTTGTGAAAAACCACTTTACTTTGCAAAATGCAAATGTTATAATTTAATTAAGTAAAGGAGGTTTACATTATGATAAGAATCAAAGAAATTAGAAAAAACAAAAAAATCACTGCCAAAGAACTCGCTGATAATGTTAATGTTGCAGAAAGCACCATGTCTTTGTATGAAAACGGTAAGCGAGAACCTGATTTTGCTACGCTTATAAAAATAGCTAATTATCTCGAAGTGTCTGTCGATTATCTGATCGGAGCTATTGAAAAAGAAATCTCCACCGCAGCTATTGACGCTTCGGTTAATAGCTTATATCCACTCTCAGATCAGGAGGAACAACTTCTTCATATGTTCCGTATAACTACCGAGGAAGGCAAAATGAGAATCATTTCGACCATAGTTAATATCTGCGATCAAATGGAAGAAAAAAGAATTGCGCCAAGCATTGAAAAGAATGCTTGACGCTCATACTGGCACAGTTTTTTCTTATGAACTTGTCGCTGTATATTTCAATTTGAAAAGCAAACACAAATAAAATTAGAAAACGGTTCACTCATTCTCTTCAAAAGGATATCTAAATATGTCACTAATAATTACTATACCCCTTGCCTTAATTCTTGCTGTTATTTTCCGCTTTAGAAATATTTCCCTATACAAGAAAAGCTTCACTGGAATAAATTCAATGCGCATTCAAGGTATACATCTCCATAACGCACTTAATGCGGCGCCAAATTATAAGCCCCTGGAATTGTCGATTAATTTTTCTACTTTTACCGCAAATTTAATCTTAAAATTCATTATTTTTGTAATTCTGGCAATTATCAAATATTTCGTAAACATTCCCACTATAGGAGTTACTATTTGTGGAATCTATGCTATCCCAACCGTATTAGCTTGGTTTACACACAAAAGCAGACGCACATACTACAATGAAATCACAAACGAATACGCCCGGGAATCATTTTTACCAATTTTGAAAGCCAGCATTTGTGTGCCGGTGTATCAAACCGTTCTTAACTTTTTTCTGATAATAATTTAGAATAAAAAGGAGAAAATAACATGAGTCTATTCAACTGGTCAAAAAAACAAACCATCGACGATGTTTATGCAAAAAAGCATGCAAACCGCGTAATTAACGGAATGTCCAGCAAAGAAGCACTGAACGAACGGTGGAACAATGAAATTATACCACTTATTTCTGAAAACATGGAAGATATTCCTTTAGCATTATGGACCGCAGAATGGTTTTTTGATAATGTTACAATTCCAAGCCAAAACGGATACAATATTAGAGACGACCAATATCATATCGCAAACTCGAGATATGCTCTCTTAGATTTTTGTATTTTCTGTTATTTTAAAGATAGAGCCAATCTGGAGCCAATACTTGATCCTGATGTAATTGAGGAAATAGACATTTACTATACTGCGATTACAATAAGCTATTTCGCATCATACTTTGGGTTTTCGAGAAGTGATGTTTTGGACATTTTCAATATGCGAACTAACAAATACGAAATCATTCTCCATCCTCTTATTGAGAATGATTTCGAAGAAGAACTGCTGTCATCCGTATGTGATTTTATGGTTCACGACTTCAACAACTCTCCTCTGTCCGAGGAACACATTATAACCGAATTTAACCATCACCATTTCTTGAGCGCCGAAATCAAATCTTGCTCTGCTTTTTGCACCAAATTGTTAGCAACTCAATTAGAAAAATTATCAAAATCCCGTTTTTCATCAAACTATATAGATATTGCCGCATCATTAAGGCACTTTGGAAAAACCATACCATTCCTGTCCTGATTATAATATATTTCCCCTCTTTCGCATGCGCATATTTCTTTAATGGTGGAAAACCGCTCCCCATACGGGAACGGCGATAAATTTCAACGAAAGGAGCTTAATATGGTCTGTCTCAAATGTAAAAAACAAATAGACGAGGAGGACCTTTTTTGCCGATATTGTGGCAAAAAGCAAGTCGCAACTCCCCGCCCGGCAAGACGCCGCCCGTACGGATCCGGCACCGTATCAAAAGTTGCTGGCCACCGAACAAAGCCCTACATGGCACGAATTTTTACAAACGGTAAGCAAGTATCTATCGGCTACTTCGCAACAAAAACCGAGGCCCTCTTGGCGCTTGAACAAGCGAAGCTCCATGATATCAATTTAATTCATGAATATACCGTTGATCAATTTTTTAATCTTCTCGTTGAACAAAACAAGGCGAAGCTCACTAAAAGCGGCCTGACCAACTATAAATCCGGTTATCTGCACCTGCAGCACCTCGGAAAAATGAAGATGAAGAACATTCGCACCGCTCACATCCAAGATGCTATTAAACAAGCTCAAGCCGAGGGCTGTGGCCACGCTACGTGGAAGAAGATCCAGAACGTCGCGTCACTCATGTGTAAGCTCGCCATGGCAAATGACGTCATTGATAAGAACTATGCTCAGCTCGTATCGATGCCCGAAAGCAAAAAGAAGACGGATAAGACAAGCTTTACCGATAAGCAGCTTGATATCCTCTGGAGGGCTTCAGAATCTGACAGGATCGCCGCAGGCATCCTGGCACTCTGTTATAACGGCATGCGCATAAACGAGTTCCTTGACCTGAAGAAGGGGCACGTGGACCTATCCGAGCAGATGATCTTCGCTCCCGGCAGTAAGACCGATGCAGGTAAAAATAGACTTATCGCAATTCCCGAAGATCTCATCCCGATATACGAACGAATGATGCAGACTCCCGGAGAATACCTTTTCCCATCCCCTACAAATCAACGCTGGGACGCCAAGAACTTTCGAGAACGCGCGTTCTATCCTGTCCTCGATAATCTGGGCTTAAATCCCGACAAATCGATTACGCCGCATTCCTGCCGCCATACGTATGCCGCGCTGTGCGTCAAGAACGAGCTGAACGAAAAAGCAACCATGGACCTCCTCGGCCATACAAAATACTCAACCACGCTTGAGATCTACGCCGATGCCACCGCAAAAGACCGTGAGTTTTTGCGCCAAGAAGCCAATAAATTGCGTCGCCAATAGCACCGTTATAGTATCTGACAATAAACCGGATATCTTATTTTCCCTTTACCGCATAAACATAATTACTGCATATTTAACTTTTCAAACAATCTGCTTGGTAATGACGAGGTCATGGGTTCGATTCCCATTATCAGCTCCAACAAATAAAGGGTGGCTTTATGCCACCCTTTATTTGTTCGACCTGCCTCATTGAATCTGAACCCACGCAAATTCGCAAGAATTTGCATAATTTTCGATTCGATTACTTTGCTAAAAAATCCACTCTATCGCAAATTTGGGTTCAGATTCCCATTATCCATTAAGTCCTAATAGACTCCCCACGCAAATCCTTTGGATTTGCATAATTTGCGATTCTATTACTTCGACCCCAAAAACACGTTGCCGCAAATTTGGGTTCAGATTCCCATTATCAGCTTCAAACAACATCCTTTACTAACTTTTCAATACATTATTTCATCAATATCTATTGACAAAAAATTTCCTTGATGATATAATACTAATGTATTTAATAATATTAATCACGTTGATTAAGAGGAGTACGCAATAATTCTTTTCTCAGAGAGCAGTTGGTGGTGTGAATACTGCAAAAGGACTTGCCGAAGGTTGCTTAGGAGTGAATCGTTTTGCCCGCGTTAAGGGTGTTGAGTGATATTTTGATTTTTTCAAGATATAAGTCGGGTGGTACCGCGCACATGCGTCCTGATGTTTTTTAACATCGGGGCTTTTTTGTTTTAGTTTAATAAATATTTATATAAATCTGAAAGGACATACGGCTATGAATTCATACAATGAATTGCCAAAAACATATTCTCCCTCTGAATTTGAGGACAGAATATATGCAGAATGGTGTGAAAAGGGTTATTTCACACCCGATAAGAACAGTAACAAACCTACCTTCTCGGTAGTTATTCCCCCTCCGAACGTAACAGGTCAGCTTCACATGGGGCACGCGCTCGACGAAACTCTCCAGGATATTCTCGTTCGTTACAAGAGAATGCAGGGATTCGACACTCTTTGGGTTCCCGGCACAGACCACGCGGGTATTGCAACACAGATCAAGGTTGAAGAAAGACTTCGTGTTGACGAGGGCCTTTCCCGTTACGACCTTGGTCGTGAAAAGTTCCTTGAGCGTGTTTGGGGCTGGAAGGACACTTACGAGGCAAGAATCACATCCCAGCTCAAGAAGCTCGGTGCTTCCTGCGACTGGACTCGTCAGAGATTTACAATGGACGAGGGTTGCTCCCACGCAGTTCGTGAGGTGTTCGTTAACCTCTACGACAAGGGTCTTATCTACCGCGGACACAGAATTATAAACTGGTGTCCTCGCTGCCTCACTGCCCTCTCCGACGCCGAAGTTGAATACAAGGATATGCCCGGTAACTTCTGGCATATCAAGTACCCCATCAAGGGTGAAGACAGCTACGTTGAAGTAGCGACAACAAGACCTGAAACAATGTTCGGTGATACTGCGGTTGCGGTTAACCCCGATGACGAGGCAACAAAGCACCTCATCGGCAAGACTCTGATTCTTCCCATCGTTGGACGTGAAATTCCCGTAGTTGCAGACGATTACGTTGAGATCGGCTTCGGTACAGGTTGTGTTAAGATCACTCCTGCACACGACCCCAACGACTTCCTTGTTGGTCAGCGCCACAACCTCGAGCAGATCAAGGTTATGAACGACGATGCGACAATGAACGCTTATGCCGGCAAGTACGAGGGCATGGACAGATACACATGCCGTAAGGCGCTCGTAGCTGATCTTGAAGCAGAGGGATATCTTCTCAAGGTTGAGCCCCACGATCACAACGTTGGCGTCTGCTACCGTTGTGGCACAACAGTAGAGCCCCTCACAAGCGACCAGTGGTTCGTTAAGATGAAGCCCTTAGCTGAGCCCGCGATCGAAGCGGTTGACAACGGCTCTATCAATTTTGTTCCCGAAAGATTCTCCAAGAATTACTATAACTGGATGAACAACATCCTCGACTGGTGTATTTCCCGTCAGCTCTGGTGGGGACACAGAATTCCTGCGTTCTACTGTGACAATTGCGGTGAAATGACAGTTTCCAAGACTGATATTGATACTTGCCCCAAGTGTGGCGGCAAGGTTCATCAGGATGAAGACGTACTTGACACGTGGTTCTCCTCCGCGCTCTGGCCCTTCTCTACTCTCGGTTGGCCCGAATCCACCGACGATCTCAAGAAGTACTACCCCACAAGCGTACTTGTAACGGGTTACGATATCATTACGTTCTGGGTATCGAGAATGATCTTCTCCGGTCTTGAACACATGGGTGAAAAGCCCTTCTCCACAGTATTTATTCACGGTCTCGTTCGTGACGCGCAGGGACGTAAGATGTCAAAGTCGCTCGGCAACGGTATCGATCCTCTTGAGATCATCAAGGACTACGGTGCTGACGCGCTCAGATTTGCTCTCGCTACGGGTAACTCCCCCGGAAACGATATGAGATTCTCCGACGAAAAGATCGAAGCTGCAAGAAACTTCGCAAACAAGCTCTGGAACGCATCGAGATTCGTTAGAATGAATCTTACAATTGACGAGATCAAGCTTCCCGAAGCCGACAAGCTCGCGCTTGAAGACAAGTGGATACTTACAAAGTTCAACGAGCTTACAGCAAGCGTGGTAAACAATCTTGACAAGTTCGAGGTTGGCGTAGCTCTCGCTGAAATTTACAGCTTCACGTGGGATATTTTCTGTGACTGGTACATTGAGCTTGCAAAGGCACGCTTCAACGAAAAGGAAACCGAAGCAAACCTTATCTGCCAGAACGTTATCGCTTACGTTCTCGACGGAACGCTCAAGCTCCTCCATCCCTTTATGCCCTTCATTACAGAAGAAATCTACCAGAGTCTTCCCCACAATGTTGAAAGCATTATGATTTCAAGCTACCCCGTGGCTAATGAAGATCTCATTTTCACAGAAGACTGCGAAATGATGACAAAGATCATTGACGCTATCACAGCTATCAGAACAAGAAGAAGCGAGATGAACGTTCCTCCCTCCAAGAAGGCAAAGGTTTATATCGAAACTAAGTACACGGACATCTTCAACAAGACAAGCGAAGCGTTCTTCGTTCGTTTGGCTTCCGCATCCGAGCTTGTTGTTTCCGAAAAGTTTGCAGATGGCGAGGTTTCCGCCGACAACTCCGTTCAGATCATCACCGACGCGGCTACTATCTACCTCCCGCTTGCCGACATCATCGACTTCGAGAAGGAAAAGGCGCGCCTTGAAGGTGAAAAGAAGAAGCTCGAGGGTGAAATTGACAGAATCGTTAAAAAGCTCTCAAATGCGGGATTTGTAGCTAAGGCACCCGCGGCAGTTGTTGAGGGTGAAAAGGCGAAGATGGCAAAGTATCAGGAAAATCTCGACGGCGTAATCGCTGCTCTCTCCAAGCTTAATTGACACAAAACAAACATATAATATTTATGCGGCAACTCAAATTAAATAAAGGTTGCCGCATTCTTAAAATAGCAAGAAAGGAATACAGGTATGAAAAAATTTTTATCAATCGCTCTCGTTCTCATTTTTGCTTTAACAGTTTTCTGCTCGTGCGCATCAAAAAGCTTTGACGCCGCAGCTCCCGAATCAATGGGCGCAAAGGATAATGCCGCCGGCTCAACCATGATGTCCCCCGAGGCGCCTGAAAACGGACAGACGTCTATCGAAACAGAAAGAAAGATCATCAAAACAGTAAACATTTCCGCAGAAACCAAGAAGTTTGACGAAACCGTTCAGAATATAAACAAAATGATTTCCGATATCGGCGGTTACATTGAATCCTCAAGCGTCAACGGAAATAGCATCAACAACACTACAAGATCCAGAAGCGCAAGCTTCACATTAAGAGTTCCCGCCGAGAAGCTCGATGAATTCACGGGCAACGTCGAGAACAGTGTGAACGTAACGAATATTACAAGCAACAGCAAGGAGATCACCGAGGCGTACTACGATGCAAAGGCGCGCCTTGACGTACTCATAGCGCAAAGAGATTCCTTGCAGAAAATGTATGACTCCTTCAACAAGCCGAGCGACATGAGCAACATGCTTGCGGTTCAGGATAAGCTCTATGACGTTATCCAGGAAATCGAATCCTATCAGGCACGTCTTAATTCCTACGACAACAAGGTAGCTTATTCAACCGTAAACGTAAATCTCCGCGAGGTGCTTGAATACACACCCGTTGACTCCCCCAAGAACTTCGGAGAAAGATTTGTTTCCTCGTTCAAGCGCGGATGGGTTGACTTCTGGGCAGGTTGCCAGAACTTCGCAGTTTGGCTTGCGGGCGCAGTTCCCTCTCTTATCATTATCGCGGGCATAACGGTTGCGGCAGTATTTATCCTCAAAAAGGTGATCAAAACCGCAAAATCCAAAAAAGCCGCAAAAAAAGCTAAGAAAAACGAAACCAAGGACGAAAAAGCAGAATAATAATGAACACGAAATACGTATTTTTAGACGTTGACGGCACGCTCGTCAACTTCAACGGAGAGGTGCCCGAATCAGCGATTCGGGCTCTCACCGAAGCGCAAAAAAACGGACACAAAATGATTCTCTGTACGGGCAGACAAAAATCCCAGATCTATCCCTGCCTTACTGACAATATAACCTTTGACGGAATCGTAGCTTCTGCGGGCGCATATATCGAGCTTGACGGAAAAGTGATCTTTGCAAGCCGTCCCACGAAGGAAAAGCTTGATTTTATTGTTGATTTTTTTGAGAGCAACGATATCCCCTTCTGCCTTCAGACAGACCACGCGATATATATAAGACCTGAAAATCTTCCCCGCATTTGCGATTTTATGCGCGAGCGCGGTAGTACGGAGGTTCTTATCAACAGCGTTATTGGTAACGTTGTTTTCACGGACAACCCCAAGGCATGCGATTGCGTAGAAAAAATGGCGTATTACAATTCCCCGTTCATGATTGACGAAATAAGAGATATCCTCGGAGATTACTTCCACGTGGTCGGATACTCACTCGGCAAGATCGGAAACGCATCTTACGGCGAGATCACATTCGCGGGAATCAACAAGGCGACGGGCATTCAAAAATTCATGGAAGCGGTCGGCGCTCCCATATCGGATTCAATTGCCGTGGGGGATAGCGAAAACGATCTTGAAATGCTTGAATTTGCCGGATATTCCGTTTGTATGGGCAACGGATACGATAAAGCCAAGGCGCGCGCGCATCTTATTACAAGCGACATTGACGATGACGGAATTTATAACGCATTTAAACACTTAAATCTTATATAACAAAAAAAGAACTGAACTCGATGAGTTCAGTTCTTTTTATTTCAACTGAAATTATTCAGCGTCTGTAGCTTCTTCAACTACTTCTTCAGCTACAACCTCTTCAGCAGCTGCCTGAGCTTCCTCAAGGATCGCTCTGATAGAAAGGTTAACCTTCTGCTTTTCCATATCAACGTCTGTGATCTTTGCATCAACAACCTGACCGATTTCAAGAACGTCTGCGGGCTTCGCAATTCTTGTCATGGAGATCTGGGAGTTGTGGATAAGACCGTCAACACCGTCAACGATTTCAGCAAATGCGCCGAAAGGCATCATGCTTACGATCTTTACGGATACGATATCGCCAACCTGGTAGTTATGTGTGAATATGTACCAGGGGTTTGTTTCCTCGCTCTTGTAGCCGAGGGAGATCTTCTTTGCTTCCTTGTCAAAGCTCTTTACGTAAACTTCAACTACGTCGCCTACAGAAACAACGTCTGCGGGCTTGCAGTTTCTCTTCCAAGAGAGCTCTGTTGCGTGAACCATACCGTCAACGCCGCCAAGGTCAACGAATGCACCGAAGGATGTAAGACTCTTAACCTTACCTGTGTATCTCTTGCCTTCTTCAATTGTATCCCAGAAAAGCTTTTCTGTAGCGCGGCGCTCTTCACGTGCAACTACACGGATGGAGCCCTTTGCCTTCTTGCCCTGGTCTCTTGCTTCTGTGATCTTGAGCTTAACTGTCTTACCCTTCATTTCGTTAAGGTCTGCGCCCTTGGGAAGACCGCTCTGAGATTCGTGTACGAATACGCGAACGGAATCAACGAGTACGATAACGCCGCTCTTTACTGTTTCGATTACAACACCCTCAAGTACTGTGTCGTTGTTCTTAGCTTCAACGATCTTTGTCCAGCATTCGTCGGAATCAACTCTCTTCTTAGAAAGAGTAGCGAAACCTTCTACGTCGCTGACACGGATTACGAATGCCTTAACAGCATCGCCGATTTTGAACATTTCACTCAACTTGCAAGAAGGGTCGTCTGTGATCTGGTCAGCTTTGATTATGCCTGTAACCTTAGCGCCGATGTCAAGCTGCAATTCGCCGTCATTAACAGCTGTAACGTAACCGGTAACGATATCTCCTGTATTTAAAGTTTTAAGTGATTCTTCGAGAAGTTCTGCAAAGTTTTCTACTGCTTCGCTCATGGTTTTTTGTACCTCCTGTATTATGTCGCGCGGCGTCGATGCGCCTGCTGCGATTCCCACTTTTTTGTGGGTGAACGGAATGAATTTGGCAAGCTCGTCGGCATTTTCGATCATAACCGTATTATGACAATTCTCCTTGCAGATCGAATAAAGTTTCCTTGAATTCGAACTGGATTTACTGCCTATCACGATCATGAAATCGCTTTTGCCTGCTAGGGCTTTCGCCTCAAGCTGCCTTTTTTCCGTAACACTACATATTGTATCAAAAATTATTGATTTTGTACATACCTTTTTCAAAAGTTTTTTTGTTTTTTCCCATTCGCACAAATTCTGTGTTGTTTGAGCTACTAAAATTGTGTATTTTGCATCAATAATTTTTTCGCGATTTTGGTCAATTACAGACTCAAATTCATTTGCATCCGAAAAGATGAATTTTTCACCTTCAAAACGACTTACAAAGCCCTTCACCTCGGGATGTCCCTGAGATCCGAGGACAAGCAAAACGCTGTCCTTATCGGAATTTTCTTCTACGATTCTGTGAATTTTCTTGACGTACGAGCAGGTACAATCCACAAATGAAAAGCACGGATTTTCCCTCTGTAATTTTCGAAGCAGCTCTTCGGTCGCAACGTCAATTCCGTGAGCCCTCACAAACACCTTGACGGTCGCGTCATCGGTCGCCTCGGAAGCCAACCGGACAAGGTCGTCTACACACACGACGTCAACTCCGCGCGCCTTCAGGCGTGCATTATAAACGTCGTTATGGATAAGCGTACCGAGTGTGAAAATTCTCTGCCCGGAAATCTTTTTTTCTATCTCCGCCTCGACTGCCTGAGTTGCCTTCGTCACGCCAAAGCAAAAGCCCGAATTTTTAGCTATCTCGATGCTGAAATCAGATGACATGGGCAACTCCTTATTTCTTCTTTGTGTCATAAGCTTCAAGCTCACAAACCTTTTCGAAAATGAAATTGGAAATTCTTGTATACTCGCTCTTTTCCTCGGGATTATAATTCAATTCCTCAAACTTGATCGGCTTGCCGACGATAACGTTTACTCTCGTAAAGAAGGGTGTGATCTTTCTCTTCTTTGTCTTGATAAAACAAGGGAGGATCTGTGTTTCGGTCTTTGTCGAGAGCATAGCCGCACCGTTTTTAACGGGCGTAGTCTTGGGGTCTACTCTCTGATATCTGTGTCCCTGCGGGAAGATACCCACACATCTTCCTTCCTCAAGAAGCTTTATGGCGTGCTTGATCGCCTTCACGTCAGCGCCGCCGCGATCAATCGGGAATGCGCCGAGCGCCTTGATGATTCTCTTCAATACGGGAACCTTAAAAAGCTCTTTTTTTGCCATGTAGTGGGGCTGCTGCTTTCTCATGCACGCGCCGAGGATCACGGGGTCTGCATTGCAAATATGATTTGAGACGATAATGTACGCGCCGTCCTTCTCGTCGGGCTCATTATCTACGTCAAATGCGCGCACCCTGAAAACCACCTTAACTACTCCGCGAAGACATTTGTGCCATCTTTCATAAGTTTTAGTTTTCACAGCTTATCCCTCCGGTCTTTTCATTAACTATCTCAATTATTCTGTCAACCGACTCGTCAAATGTGTAGTCGGAATTGTCAAAGATGAGGGCATCGGGCGCGGGAACACAGGGTGCGATATCTCTTGATGAGTCCGCGGCATCTCTTTCGTTAAGCTCTGCAAGAACGTCCTCATATTTTACGTCGAGTCCCTTCCCTGTAAGCTCGAGGTATCTTCTCTTCGCTCTCGCCTCGTTTGAAGCAGTAAGGAAAATCTTCACCTGCGCGTCGGGAAGAATAACCGTGCCGATGTCTCTTCCGTCCATGATAACGTGATTGTTCTTTGCGATATTTCTCTGTGTTTCAAGAAGAAACGCTCTAACCTCTCCTACAGCTGACACCGCGGAGGCATACATGGAAATATCGGGCTGACGGATCTTATCGCCCAAATCCTCTCCGTTGAGCAGAACGTGCTGAACTCCGTCAAAATACTTTATATCTATTGTGATGTCAGAAAGCAAATGAGCCACGCCCTCCGATGTTCTCGCATCCACCACGGATACGCCGTGCTCTCTTGCGTAATAGCCAACAGTTCTGTAAAGCGCTCCCGTATCCACGTACACTATTCCGAGCTTTTTTGCAACCGCTTTGGAAATGGTTGATTTACCCGCTCCGCCGGGACCGTCAATTGCTATCGCTACCATATCTATACTCCTTTAAAAATTCTTATTAATTTCCCCACGCGGCGTTTTCACCCGCGGAAACAGCCGTTGAAAAGGCAATTTGCAGATTAAATCCGCCCGTGTAACCGTCAACGTCGATCACCTCGCCCGCAAAGTAAAGTCCGCGGCAAAGCTTTGACTGCATAGTCTTGGGGTTTATTTCGTTGACACAAACTCCGCCCTTTGTTACTATCGCCTCATCAATGGGACGGAAGCGAGTCAGGGCAAGTCTGAAATCCTTGATCGTTTTAACAAGATTCGCGCGCTCCTCACGGGTAATCGAATTTACCTTTTTTCTGAAATCGATTCCCGATTTTTCCGCAATTATCTCAATAGATTTAAGCGGCAAAAGATCCGAGAGCGAATTTATAAAATCCTTGTTTAAATACTTAGCAAAATCCGAAATTATTCTCTTATCGAGCGCATCTGTATCAAGCGCAGGCTTGAGATCTATAGAGCACTCGTATTTTTTCTTATCTATATCGGGAATGTGCGCCGAAGCGGACAAAACCACAGGACCCGTTATACCGAAATGGGTAAACATAAGCTCTCCGAAATCGTCGTATACGATCTTGCCGTTTTCCTTGTTGTATATCTTGAATCCGATATTTTTAAGGGAAAGCCCCTGCATTCTCTGCGCGGTATTGCCCTCGCATACTATCGGAACAAGGGACGCCTTGGGTTGAATGATCGTATGTCCTACCGACATAGCAAATTTATATCCGTCGCCGTCAGAGCCCGTCATAGGATATGACTTACCGCCCGTACAGATTATAACCGCATCGCACTCATACGAGCCGCATACGGTTTTTATTCCCTTGATCTCACCGTCGGATGAGATGATACCCGTCACCTTTTCGCGAACGGTTCTGACCCCTGAATCACGGCAAGCGGAGGTCAACGCGTTCACTATATCCGACGCCTTATCCGACACAGGGAAAACTCGTTTTCCGCGCTCCACCTTAAGCGGCACTCCGCGATTCTCAAAAAAGCTTTTTGTATCCGCGGATGAGAAACGGTTAAGCGACGCAAACATAAACTTGGGGTTGGTCGGAATGCTCGCCATGACCTCGGGATTCGTCGAATCACTAGTCACGTTACATCTGCCCTTGCCCGTTATACGAAGCTTTTTACCCGCTCTGTCATTTTTCTCAAAGATCACGGCCTCTCCGCCTGATTCGGCAGCGGTGATAGCCGCCATCATTCCCGCGGGGCCCTCGCCTATTACGACGATTCGGACTCTGCCGTCATTTTCAAATATATTTTCCATAAATTATCCTCTATGGCTATAAACCTTATAGTCGTCCCAGATCTTTTCAAGCGAAAGGAGTCGTTCGGTAACAACCTCACCGCTCTCTCTGGAAACACCTACGATAAGCGCATTGATTACCGACATAGGAGCTACAAGAGAGTCCATAAAGGACGCCATATCACTCTGCGCGATAAGAAGATTTGTCGCGCATTCCGCAATAGGAGAGCTTTCGCTGTCCGTAAGCGCGATTATCTTCGCGCCCGCCTGCTTTGCATAATTTACTGCGTTTACAAGGTTTCTTGAATATCTCGGAAAGCTCACGGCAATTACTACGTCATGAGGGCCGACCGACATAAGCTGCTCGAAAATTTCAATACCCGATGACGCTTTTACGAGCTTAACCTTATCGTAAATAATACTGAGACCGTAATTGAGGAATCCCGCAAGATTGGAGGACGCTCTCATACCGAGAATGTATATTTTTCTTGCGCCAACGATATTCTTGACCGCAGAATTGAACGCATCCTTATCAATACTCTCAAGCGTGTGCTTGATCTTTTCGATATCTGAATAAAGCACCTTGGACAGAAGGTCTCCGTCACCAATAAGCTGATTTGTTACCTGCACTCTCTGAAAAGATGTAAGCTTGGTTCTTATAAGCTCCTGAAGGGCTTTCTGGAATTCGGGATATCCCTCAAAGCCAAGCTCGATTACAAATCTTACAACGGTGGACTCAGACACACCTACCTCCACGCCAAGCTTTGCCGCGGTTAAAAAAGCCGCCTTGTCATAATGATTAATTATGTATTCAGCAATCCTCTTCTGTCCCTTGGAAAATCCCTGCATGCCGTCTTCCATTGACTTCAAAATATCAATTTTCATATTTGTAATCCTCCTTTGCAGTATTCATGCCTTTCATATATAATATGAAAGAATACAAATCCACATTTTACATTATACTATTATTTTGCAAGATTGTCAATCATTTTTGATGATTTTTTGCAATTTGCAACAAGAAAAATTGCAAAAATACAGGGCTATGATTTCATAGCCCTTATATTCAACAATCTCTTCTGCCTTCAATGGCGCGGAACAGAGTAACCTCGTCGGCATATTCAAGATCCGCCCCCATAGGAACGCCGTAAGCAAGTCGCGTAACCTTTACGCCAATCGGCTTAAGCAATCTTGATATGTACATAGCCGTCGCCTCACCCTCGACCGTGGGATTCGTAGCGACGATTACCTCCTCCACCTCATCCTCGGCAATTCTCTCAAGAAGCTCCTTGATCTTGAGCTTATCGGGAGTGATGCCGTTCATAGGAGAAATAACACCGTGAAGCACGTGATAAAGTCCTCTGTATTCCCTTACCTTTTCCATAGAAATTACCGCCTTGGGATCAGAAACAACGATGATCGTTTTTCTGTCTCTCTGCATATCGGCGCAAACGGGACAAATTTCCTTATCGGTTATGTTCTGGCACACGGGACAGAGATGAATTTTTCTCTTTGCCTCAAGAATCGCACCTGCAAATTCTTCCGCCTCGCCGTCGCTCATTTCAAGCACGGAGAACGCCATACGAAGCGCGCTCTTCTTACCTACGCCGCCGAGAGATCCGAACTTTTCCGCGAGATTCTGGAGCGATTCAATGTATTCCGCCATATCAGAACATTCCGGGCATACCCATGCCCATGCTGCCCGTGATCTTTTCCATTTCCGCGTTGCTTACGGATTCAACTCTCTTAATTGCCTCGTTAACTGCGGCTACGAGAATATCGGAAAGTGTTTCTACGTCATCGGGATCCACGATCTCGGGCTTGATATCGATAGCAAGAATTTCCTTCTTGCCGTTGATCTTAACGGATACAACGCCGCCACCTGCCTGAATATCGTATTCCTTTTCCTCAAGCTGCGCCTGCTTTTCTGCCATTTCCTCCTGCATTTTCTGCGCCTGGCGAAGCATTGCCTGCATGTTTCCTGCGCCGCCCATTCCCTTCGGTACGTTAGCTCTCATTTTCTATAATTCCTTTCGTTTCGTTAAATTTATTCTTCTGAATTCAAAATGATTTCTTCAATTGCGCTGTTCTTCTTGCTTTCCGCTTCATATTCAAACAAAACGTTATTCTTAGTATACTGCTTGCCGAATATTTCGGAAAGAACCTGATACATCTCCGTATCCGCATTGAATATCTTGATACGGTCTATATCATCCGCGGAACCAAATTTAAATACGATACGTCCTTCTTCATCCAAATACCATTTCGCGCCATAGAAGAACGCCGCGTTCATGGGGCTTACCGCCGTTAACTTTTCTTGTATTTCCGCGCGATTTTTCAATGCCTTAAGAACTCTCTTCTGCGAATTCTGTACCGGCTTTACCGTCTGCTCGCGCTTCATTGTCGGAGGCGCGTCGGATTTGAACATATCGTCATCATCAGCCATCACGACCGCCTTACGCGGCTTTGCCTTTTTCTCCTCAGCGGGCGTTATATCCGCTTTTATCTCGGATGCGGTAATCATAGCACCCGATGATATATTTTTGATCTTCTGTTCTATATCGCCGATTCTGTCGAGCATCGCCTGAGTTGAGCCCGCAAGGCGCGGCTCGCACATTCTCACAAGCGTAAGCTCGGCAACTATTCTTTTAACGGAATTAGATTTCTGCATAGTAAGATAAGCGTCTTCAACGAGTGAACAGTGATACGACAGGGCTTCATGCGTCATTTTAGCCGCAAGAGCTTTGAGCGAAGCAGCTTCACTGTCGGTAAGATCAAGATATTCGCTCGGATTTGACGAGATCTTTACTATAAGCAAATCGCGGTAAAGTGAAAGAAGCTCCTGCCAGAAGACCTGCAGGTCTTTAGAGGAATTGACCGCGCTTGAAATAATCTCAAAAATTCCGTCGAAATCCTTATTTATAACCTTTTCACAGAGTCGGATCATTTCTCCTCTTCCCGAACTGCCTATGCACTCGTGAACCAGAGCGTCATCAATTTTAACCCTCGATCCCGCGCAAAGCTCAAGCAAGCTGATAGCATCACGCATACCGCCCTGTGCCTGACGGGCAATTAGCTGAGCCGCGCTATCCTCAATTTCAATACCCTCATTCTTTGCGATATAAAGAAGTCTGTCACGAAGCACCTGAGTCGTGATTCTGCGGAAATCAAATCTCTGACAACGGGAAATTATCGTCGCGGGGAGCTTGTGAAGCTCGGTAGTCGCGAGAATAAAGATAACGTGCTCCGGTGGTTCTTCTAGCGTTTTGAGCAACGCGTTGAACGCGCTTGTCGAAAGCATATGAACCTCGTCTATTATATATACTCGGTATTTAAGGGCCGAAGGGGTATATACCACCTCGTCTCTGATATCTCTTATATTATCAACGCCGTTGTTGGAAGCCGCGTCCATTTCAAGCACGTCGGTAGCGGAGCCATTCTCGATAGAAAGGCACGCCGCACACTTACCGCAGGGATTTCCGTCATGCGGATCAAGGCAGTTTACCGCGCGGGACAGAATTTTCGCGCAAGAGGTCTTACCCGTTCCTCTCGAGCCGCAGAAAAGATACGCGTGCGAGAACTTACTGTTCGCAACCTCATATTTCAATATATTCGTTATATGCTCCTGACCGCAAACCGAATCAAAGGTCTGTGGACGCCACTTTCTGTATAAAGCTTGATGCATAGAATATACCTCTCTCATGATTTTAGCACAAACGCAGTGTTGCAAAACAAGACCATACACCTCAATCTCGTGCATCACCTCCACGCGATCTTCGTACCTACTGCTCGGAGCAGGCAACCTCACGGCACATTGGGTTAACCGCTTAATGCTGCTTGGTTCCCCACCTGACATGGTTCACAGCTCCCAATTGCGCAAGACCCGCACGTCAACACAGCAGAATACGACTCAATTCGTAAAGGTTCAACCCTCAATTGTGGGATTCACCCCTGCTGTAGCGGATTTCAGGTACAGGGCTCCGCTGCTTCCCCGGCTAGTATGGCCTTATTTCACAGCACTGCGCTGCGTTTTACCATATTATTATAGCAGATTAATGGATAACTTTCAAGCCCTTTTTGAAAAATAATCAATATTTTTTATATTTTATATTCTCTTTGCAAAAAACGCAAAAAAATGTCCGAATATTTGATAAAACTATTGTATTTGGGAAAAATTACTGCTATAATCATTGTATAAATTATGCTATGAGGTAATACTGATCATGAAAATCGGATTTATAGGCGCGGGAAATATGGGTTCGGCGGTCGCAAAGGCGGTCGCAGATGCGGGATATACCTGCCTTATATATGACAGACACGAGGAGAAAATTCAATACACAGCAGCGCTTTGCACAGGCATGTGCGCTACCCTTGAGGATATAAAGGAACACGCAGATTTTGTATTCCTCGGTATAAAACCGCAGGGACTCGAGAAATCCCGCGAGGAGCTTCTCCCCTACCTTTCGGGCAAGGTTGTAATAAGCATGCTCGCAGGCAAAAAATGTAGCGACATAGAGCTTGAGCTTAACGCCCGCGTTATCAGAATCATGCCAAACACGCCCGTTTTCTGCAACGAAGGAGTAGTGCTTTACTGTATTTCCGAAAACATATCGGCAAACGAAGAAAAGAGCTTCTGCGACATGATGTCAAGATGCGGAATGCTATCTAAAATCGACGAGGATAAGATAGATGCGGCAACAGCCATTTCGGGCTGCGGACCGGCGTTTGTTTACATGTTTATCGACGCCCTGGCAAAGGGTGGAGTTGAATGCGGAATTACTTATGAGCAAGCCATAGAATATGCCGCGCAGACGCTTATCGGAAGCGCAAAAAATCTACTTGCCCGAGCAGAATCACCCGACAAGCTCACACGTGACGTTTGCTCCCCCGGCGGAAGCACCATCGAGGGTGTGAATCACCTGAAAAATAACGGTTTTGAAGGAATTGTACGCAATGCCGTTTGCGCGTCCTTCAACCGAACACAGGAGCTTGGAAAATAAAAAATTACAGCCGAGGATAACTCTCCTCGGCTTTTCTTTTTCGTTATTTAAATAACTTAAAAAAACATATTGACAACGATTGATTTTAGTGATATACTCTATCCTTGTGTGATTTTTTAATATTATAAATAAGGATATACAGTAATGAACAGAGCTTTAGTTTCACATAGACACAGACGGAAGATCGACCTTCGCGCGGCGCTTACCGTATTTGCTCATAAGGTGTTTGATTTTGCGCGGGCAAACACGGTTTTGTGTATCGCTTCGACATTGGCGATCATCTCATGCTTTATAGTTAAGCCAGACGAGGAATATCTCGGATATTTCGACTTAAAAACCCTCTCCTGTCTTTTCTCCACTCTGGCGGTAATCTGCGCGCTTAAAAACATCAAATTTTTCACCATCGTAGCGCGAAAGATCGTTACCCTCGCAGGCAACACGAGAACGCTTTGCTTAACGCTTGTTTACGTCACCTTCATCGGCTCGATGTTTTTAGCAAACGATATGGCGCTTCTGACTTTTCTCCCCTTGGGCTATATTTCCCTTGCCGCTACAAAGAAGGAAAAATACATGGCGCAGATATTTATTCTGCAGAACATTTCCGCAAACCTCGGCGGTATGCTCACCCCCTTCGGAAATCCTCAGAACCTCTATATTTACACCAAATTCAATATTCCCACGGGCGAGTTTATGAGAATCATGGCAATTCCCTTTGCCGTATCGATTCTTCTTTTCACTGCCTGCTGTTTCTTCATTCCGAAGGAACCGTTAACGCTTGCAGATGACTGCAATGACAAGGTACAGCCGAAGAAAACCGCGTTTTATCTCATTCTTTTCGCGATCACGATCCTTATGGTGTTCAGATTGATCCCCTATTACATCGTTCTTCCCCTCGTTTTCGTTTCGGTTTTCTTTACTGACAAGGACGCGCTTCGCAAGGTTGACTACGGACTTCTCTTTACGTTCGTTGCATTCTTCCTCTTGGCGGGAAATATCGCAAGAATCGACGCGGTGAACACGTTCTTTTCATCACTCCTTGAAAAGAATACTCTCCTTACCGCAATCGGCTCCTGCCAGATCATCAGTAACGTTCCCTCCGCGATCCTTCTCTCGGAATTTACGGACAACTACGCTGACCTTCTCCGCGGTGTTAATATCGGCGGCGTAGGTACACTTATCTCTTCCCTTGCAAGTCTTATCACGTTCAGAGAATACACAACTCACGTCAAGGGCAAGACTCTCAGATATATCGGTCTTTTCTCACTTTACAATTTCGGTTTCCTTGCAGTTTTAACTGTAGTTGCCTTGATAATATAGCAAAAACCCGCTTTGGAATTCCAAAGCGTTTTTCTCTTTTATCCTTCAAGCTTCATGTCATCCTTCTTGATCCAGCCGATCTTTCTCATTATTTCGGAGAAGATAAGCGACAAAATCGCGGGGAGAACGATACATACAAGCAGGATTCCGATCCACATTTTAGGTGAGCCGTCGCCCGCATCAATTACGCCGATGGGCCCTACCAGTCCGCAAGTACCCATGCCTGCCGCAACGCCCGAGCATTTGAGCTTAAACACCATCGTTGAAATAGGGCCTGTTATCGCCGCCGCAAGCGTCGGGGGGATCCAGATTCGAGGATTCTTTACGATATTACTCATCTGGAGCATTGAAGTACCAAGTCCCTGGGATACGATACCTCCCCACTTGTTTTCACGGAAGGACGATACCGCGAAGCCAACCATCTGCGCACAGCAGCCCGCAACAGCAGCGCCGCCCGCCAAGAGAAGACCGTCGACCGTACCGCTCGCAGTTGCAGCAGTTACCGCCGCCGCTGAGAAAATAGAAGCGCATATAGCCGCGCTCGATATCGGCAACGTAAGAACGATACCCATTACAACCGACACCGCAATACCCATAAGAAGCGGCTGGAAGGTCGTTGCGGTCGCAATAAATTCGCCGAGGAAATACATTACGTACGAAACGAGAGGACAAAGCGCAAACGCGCCTATAAAGCCAACCGCATACGTCACAACGGGAGTTACGAGAATATCTACTTTTGTTTTCTTGGACACGAGCATACCTATCTCTGCCGCGATGATTACCGCAAAGAACGCTCCCGCAGGGCCTGCCGCATAGAAAATACCCTCGGCAGTTTTTGAAGTAACGCCCCAAGCCGCGATAAGATTGTTATTTACTACCGCGCCCATATCGTTGGCAAGCGCGCCAACGCCCGCGCATGAGAAAATAACGAGGGGATGACCGCCAAGCTTATACGCAATTGCGACACCTATAGCCATACCCGTCGCCGCCTTCGCAAAGCCCGCTACGGTTGTCATACTGCTCGCAAGAAACGCAAGTCCGTCTACCATTCCTACGTATTTTGCAAGCGTGCTTATAATCGTACTGATAAGCAAGGATGCAAAAAGTCCGAGCGCCATCGCGCCCATAGCATCAATAAAATAACGGTTTAAATACTTTTTTAAAGTTTTCATACCCTTATTTGAGTGAAAAATTCACTGCCTCCTTTATTACTTTAGCTTTAGTATATCACAACACTTTTACAAATTCAAGATAAAATTTTAACATAATTCGACATTTTACACCTTGTTTTTTGTTTTTTTATACAAAAAGGGGCGGAAACGTCCGCCCCTTAAAATTTAATGACACTCATACCAGGTGTTTCCGATATTTGCTTCAACAGTAAGCGGTATAGAAATGTTAACCGCATTTTCCATCTCATATTTCAGAAGCTCAAGCACCGCGTCGGCGCAATCCTTTGAACATTCGACAATAAGCTCATCGTGAACCTGAAGGATGAGCTTTGCATCATAACCGCTTTTTTCAAGACGGCGGGAAACGTTTATCATTGCCTTTTTGATAATGTCCGCGCTGCTTCCCTGAATCGGACTGTTCTTTGCGATTCTCTCACCAAAATGCTTGATATTCTTATTCTGCGCCGCAAGCTCAGGGATATATCTTCTTCTGCCGAGCATTGTCGTAACAAAGCCGTCGCGCTTTGCATTTTCAACCACGTCGGAAAGATACTTTTCTATTGCGGGATAGCTTGAAAGATAACTGTCGATATATTCCTTCGCGCGATAGATCGGGATCTTGAGATCCTCGGAAAGTGAAAATTCACCCATACCGTAAAGAATACCGAAATTTACCGCCTTTGCTCTCTTACGAAGCTCAACCGTCATTTCCTCGGGTGTGATTCCAAACACGCGGCACGCGGTCGCGGTATGAATGTCCTCGCCTGAAATAAACGCCGCCTTCATATGCTCATCGCCCGAAATGTGCGCGAGCACGCGAAGCTCGATCTGAGAATAATCGGCATCGATAAGAACCCTATTTTCATTTGCAGGAATAAAGAATTTTCTGAACTCTCTGCCAAGCTCGGTTCTGATCGGTATATTCTGCAGGTTCGGCTCGGTCGACGAAAGTCTGCCCGTCGCGGTTACTGTCTGCTTGAAGGTGGTGTGAATCTTATTTTCCTCATCCATAACCTTAAGGAGCCCGTCAACGTACGTGCTCTTAAGCTTTGTAACCTGTCTGTAATCGAGGATATCGTCTATTATGGGATGATACTTGCGAAGCTTTTCTAACACCTCCGCGCCCGTGGAATATCCCGTCTTCGTTTTCTTGCCCGTGGGAAGCATAAGACGTTCAAAAAGAACCTCTCCAAGCTGCTTTGGAGAATTTATATTGAACTCTCCGCCCGCCGCCATAAATATGCGTTCCTGCAGCTCGTGAGCGATCGTATCAAGCTGAACCCCGTACGCCTCAATACCCGCCTTGTCAACCTTGAAGCCCTCGCTTTCCATGTCACACAAAACTGCCGCCAGGGGCATTTCAATTTCCATCAAAAGAGAGAGCTGCGAGCTTTCCTCGAGCTTTTTGTAAAGTGCCTCGAAAAGCTTTATTTCATAACAGATCTGCGGAATTAATGTATTAAACTCTTCACCGAGATACGCAGTAACAAGACGCTCGCAGGTATATAAGCCCTCGCTTGAATTTTCAACGTAAGCGGCGAGAGATATATCAAAATATGCGTTTCTAAAATGAATATTA
Source organism: Eubacteriales bacterium (assembly GCA_045632305.1). Taxonomy (GTDB): domain Bacteria; phylum Bacillota; class Clostridia; order Oscillospirales; family CAG-272; genus SVTX01. Next base: position 129,784 of record JAZQWL010000032.1, read on the forward strand.
TGAGCATCAAGCTCGCGGTAAAGCGTTTTTGAATCAAAGCAAATGATCTTATGAGCTTTCAAAAACGTCTCAAACGCGCCGTCGATAGCCGCTTTGCAGATCACGTCCCCGTCAAAAATCAAAAGCTCACCGTCAACAATACTCACCGCGCAATACTCTGCAGTTATTTCATTCAGAACAGCATCCTTAATAACAACCTCAGTTGCTGCGGTCACATCAGCGCACTCACCTTTTGCCGTTTCATCACTCTGGCAGAATCTCTTAAGCGCGCCCGTAAGATCGTACTTTATAAAGAGCTCACGCGCATCCGCCTTATTAACTCCGCAGTATTCTATATCGGAAAGCGTAATGCCTAAGGGAACATCGCGGTTAATGGTAGCAAGATCTCTTGATAAAAATGCAAGCTCGCGATTTACAGTAAGCTTTGTACGAACCGACGGCGTCAACTTTATATCATCGATAACCTCGTAAAGGTTATCAAGAGTTCCCTGCTCCGAAATAAGCTTAAACGCAGTTTTTTCACCAATGCCCGGCACACCCGGAATATTGTCCGAGCTGTCTCCCATGAGCGCCTTTACATCGACGTACTGATCTGCATTTACACCGTATTTATTAAAAAATGCGTCATTATCGAAAACGACCGTGTCGGAATTTGTCGCAAGAAGTACCTTGACCTTGCTCGAAATCAACTGAAGCGAGTCGCGGTCACCCGTCAAGATATACGCCTCAACATCCTCTCCCTCTGCCATTTTACCGAGTGTACCGAGAATGTCGTCCGCCTCATAGCCCTCAAGCTCAAGCACGGAAAATCCCATTGCGCGACAAATATCCTTAGCTACGGGCATCTGTACGCGAAGATCGTCGGGCATGGGCTTTCGTCCCGCCTTGTAATCCGCAAACATTTTGTGTCTGAACGTAGGAGCTTTCAGGTCAAACGCGATAGCGCAGAAATCGGGAGAAAGCTCGTCGAGCTGCTTACCTATAACGTTTATCATTCCGTAGATAGCATTGGTCGGAAAGCCCTCCTTATTCGACAGATATCTTATTCCGTAAAACTGTCTGTTAAGTATGCTGTTTCCGTCAATACAAAGTAATTTTTTCATATCCGCTTCCAATCTTTCAAAATTATATAATTATTATAGCACATACAAGCTTTAAATGTCAACCGATGCCGCTAAAAATCATCAAAAATACATGTATTTGAAATATAATTTTTTTACACATTTTTATTCAAAATTATTAAAAAAATCGCAAAAATATCCGTCTTTATTATTGACAAAACTCACATAGTATGTTATAATTATACTAATAATATTCATCGTGTGAAATTATGTTTTCTCACGAAATAAGGAGGAATTTAAAATGAAGAAAATTGCTTTACTTTTGGCAGTATTGCTTATCCTTTCCGTTTCTCTTATCGCTTGCAACAAGAATAAGGAAGAAGACAACGGCGGCAACAAGACACCCAATGAAGTAGAAGATGGTACAAATAACGGCGAAGGTACAACAACACTTCCCGGCACTACAAATACACCCGACGAGCCCGAGAAGGACTACACTTTCGTTGAGCTTGAGCAGACAGTTAAGGTATATGCTCTTACAGCTCTTAACCTCAGAGAGCGTCCCAGCTTTGCAGCTGACGTCGCAAAGAAGTCCGTTCCCGCAGGCACAGAGCTTGTAAAGATCGCTGAAAGCAACGAGTCATCTATCGACTCCAACGAAAAGGAATACAAGTGGTTTAAGGTTACTTACGAGGAAAAGGAATACTACGTTAAGTCCACTCTCGTAACAACTATCGGCGATCCCGGTGAGGGCTTCTCAGCTATTGAAAAGTCACTTTACGCTAAGGGCAACCTCAAGGTTAGATCCGTTCCGGACCTTGATACAGAAGCAGTTGGTTACATCAACCAGGGCGACGCTATCAAGATCGTTGGTGTTAACGAGAAAACGGGTTGGTACCAGATCGAATTCGAAAGCAAGTACACACCTAAGGGCGTTTACTACGTTGTATCCGATGCTAAGTGGTGGAGCGAAACACCCGTTGAAACAGACGCACAGTAATTAAAATATAAAGAAGTCCTCAATCGAGGGCTTCTTTTTTTCGCGCATTTATTGACATATTTTTCAGTGTATGATATAATTTTATTAGATTTCAAAGAGGAGGATAGACACATGCCAAAATACACTCGCGTCAGAGATTTAGTTAAAGAATTCAAGCACCCGAGCAACAATAACTGCATCTATGCCTTCTTTGATATAAACGATCTTGATTTCGACCAGAGAAAGATCGAGGATATTATCAAGAGCTGCGTCAAAAACGGAGGCGTATGCATTATTCCCTCCCTCTCCGATAAAATTATCCCATCTCGCGAGGTTCTGAGCTTTCTTTCAGTATTCTACACTCATCTTATAGATTGCGCGGAAAAACACGGCTTGAAGGTAGGAATAAATCTTCAGAGACTTGTTGAAAAATCTTACTTTTGCGAAGGCGAAAGCTATGATGAAAGCATTCTGGCGGGTGTTTTGACCAGAATGGAATATTTCTACAGCTCCTGCGAACGTATCAACAAGGTATTAGACATTGAAAAAACCATGGCGATCACCGCTTATGACGAGCTTTATGACGCGCGTATCAATCTTACGGACAAAATTGAAAACGGCGTTCTCGATTATTCTCTGCCCGAAGGAAATTGGACGGTAAGTCACTACGTTTGCGAAAAGAGCGACCTTGAATTTTCAAGAACCTCCACATGCGCCAACAGACTTTCTAAAAGCGATTACACCGAATATATAAACAATATATTAGACCTCTTGGGAGAAAAAGTAAAGGACAGTCTTGGAAAAACGGTATCTCTTATATACGTTCCCGAGCTTTGCTTTGACGCGCCAAACCGACGCGACTGGGACATGGCGATCAACGATGAATTTATCAAGGAATACGGAGTACATCCCTCCCGTTACTACGACGCACTGTACGGAGGCATCGGAGAATCAACCGCAAACGTTAAATCCTTGCTTCTTTCTGTTCGCGCAAGGTTGTTCCGACACGGTTGTATTGACGCTATACGCGAATTTGCCGAAAAACACGGCATAAATCACATCTATTCCCTTTGCGAGCCCAAGATTCCTGCCAACACCTGGCTGTTTGGAGACGCTCTTAAAAACGCCTCCCAGTGCGCTGTGCTTGACAAGGCGTACATGTACGGATCAAACTCCATCAAATTAGCAATGCCCGCAGCGGAAAACACAGACGGCAAAACCGTTTACTGCGATATTTTCCGCGACTACTATAAATTTAATGCGGAAATAGTATACAATGAAGCCATCAACGCCTATGCTCAGGGCATCAACAACCTTATTCTTCACTCCCCCACAGTCAAGGAAATAAGTAAGCGGGAAAAGAAGGTCTACAAGATCAAAAACGGGGATCTGCAAACGAGCTTCAGTAAATTCATCCGCTCCGCGCAAGCGCTTCTTTCAATTGGAAAATGTGTCTCCGACATAGCCATCATGTACACCGTGAATGCAATTCAGGCAAACGTGAATTTCTATCAGAGAAACGAAGGCAGCTTTGAATACCCGCCGTCGCAGATACAAAATGACTACATGACACTTATGAGTATCCTTTCTGTCAACTGCGCTCAGGATGCTATGTATATCCACCCCGACGATCTCGTTGAAAATTGCCGTGTTGAAGGCAAAAAGCTCGTATTTGAAAAAACAGGAATGGAATGCCGAATGCTATTTCTACCGGGCGCAAACATCTCAAGCCATACGACCGCCCGAAAGATAAAGGAATTTTACGATGCCGGCGGCACCGTCGTAGCGACCGTATTGCTCCCCAAATATGCGAATGAATTTGAATACGGTAAGGGTGAGCCGCAGGGTGAATATAATTTTCTCGGTGAATACGTAAACCGCGCGGATTCCACCCTTGCGGAAATTTTTAAAGAAATTTACGGTAATGAGGCACTCGATCCGAGCATCATTCGTCCGTACTACAAAAACACGAATGAAAACGGCGGCGTCGCGTATTTTATCCCCCCGTCAAAAACCGCGGCAGACGGAAGTCTCCACGTTCAGCCCAGTCTTATAAAACGAATCGTGGAGGAAACCGACACTCCCCTTGACGTTTATATGACGAATCTGCCCAAGATGATGAACTCAAACGGATACAACACTACGTTCTACGACTTCAAGGGTCTCGGAATGCACGAAACCTTCCCTTACGGCGGTCTTATAAATAACATTCACAAAAACCACAACGGACTTGATATTTTCTTTTTCTCCAACACTTCGAGTGAAGAATATCACGGATATGCCTTAATAAAGGGTAAAATGAAGCCCCGCGCATACAATCCCTATAACAAGCGACGAATTCACCCGTATTTCAGATACGTGAATTTCAAGGGCGAGATCTACACTGCCATTGATATTCACCTAAACTCGGGCGAGTCGCAGTTCATCTTAGGACGGATAAAGCATGAAAAGTCCACGGATAACAACGGCTACCCCAATATCAAGTACCTTGAATACAGTTTCTTAACCGAATAAAAAAGCATCGGCTCACGCCGATGCTTTTTTATTTTAACGTATATCCCTTGCCCCTGACTGTACAAATAAGCTTGAGACCCAGCTTATTGTCTATCTTTTTCCGCAAATGACATATATAAACGTCACCCATGTTTCCCGTGTCGAATTTCAATAATTTTGCAATTTCCTCACGACTTACCACCTCTCCACGCTTTTCGCAAAGCAAGTTAAGAGTCTTATATTCATATTCGCTGAGCGGAAATTTCATTTCACCGTAAAGCGCGGTCATGCTCTCCTTATCGCAAACAAGCCGACGCTCAGTTCCCTCCGACTGCGCCTTGGGCTTCATCTGCGAAACACTGCGTAGTCTCGAAAGATAGGACAGATATCCACCCGAGCGGTTATTGACGGAAATATGCGTCTGTGTTGTGTTATAAATTGCAAAATATCCCGACACGATATAGCGAAGATCCGCCATAAGAAACGGTCTGTGCAGATATACCGAGCATTTGTAAAAATCGCTGTAATATTCGGGAGTGTCGACTCTCGACCAGCCAATAACGAGAACCGAACGGTCGGTCTGCTTATATTCGGGATCCTGCAGATCCGCGCGCTCGTAATCGCCAACGATCTCTCCGAGCATTCCGTTGCCGCAAAAATCAAGATCTGCTAAAACCACTTTAAAATCAGAATTTTCAGGCATCTGCTCATCATCCGAAATCACCTCGAGGGAAATTTTCATATATGAAAGCTCATGCTGAAGCATTCTTGCAAATCTTAAATTATCAGTCAGAATCAAACCGCCAATATTCATATTTCCCTCCTTAATAAATTATTCCTCTGCATTGTTACCTATATCGTCTAAAATTTTCTTCATTTCATGCACGTCAGACGCGCACATAAGCTGATTTCGAAGCGCCGCAGAGCCACGAATATTCCTCGTATACCATGCCGCGTGCTTCTTTCCGTCCGCACCCGCAAGATACTCGCCCTTAAACTCTATCATAAGATCAAGATGACGGATCGCCATATCCATTCTCTGACGAATGGATATCTCCTCCACCGCCTTGCCCGAAAGCGCATTTGTCAGCTGTGTAAATATCCACGGATTACCCGTTGCGCCTCTGCCTACCATAATACCGTCGCATCCCGTGTATTCAAACATGCGAAGTCCATCTGCGGCAGTATTTATATCACCGTTACCGACAACGGGAATTTTCATCGCATCCTTAACGCTCGCAATAATATCAAGATCTGCTCTGCCCGAATACATCTGCTCGCGTGTTCTCCCGTGAACGCATACAAGAGCAGCGCCCGCCTCTTCAATTGCCTTTGCAACCTCGACAGCGTTCTTCGTGCTCTCACCAAATCCCGCTCGTATCTTGACAGTTACGGGCGTTTTTTCAAGCGCGCCGACGGTCGCCTTTACAATGTCGTAGACAAGCGTGGGGTTCTTCATAAGCGCGCTACCCTCGCCGCATGACACCACCTTATGAACGGGACATCCCATATTTATGTCGATCGCGGCAGGTGGCTCAACCGATGCAAATCCGCGGTACTCACCCGTCTCGAGCATTCTTGCCGCCTCGGCAAAAAAGTGGGGCTCCGAACCGAAAAGCTGAACTGCCATCGGGGATTCTCCTGCGGAAATTTTTGCGATAGCGGCTGTTTTCATCGTATTTGGATTGGTCTTGTTGGTATTCTGCTCATAGCAAAGTGCCTTCGCCGAGAGCATTTCGCTTACGATCCATTCCGCACCCGCCTCACGGCACAACCGACGGAACGAATAATCGGTAACACCCGCCATTGGAGCTAACATAAGACCGTATTTAAGCTCTGTATTTCCTATTTTTACACTCATAACGATTCTTTCTTTTGGTTTTTCTTTAATATATTAATTCTACCATTTTGTAATAAAAAAGTCAATAATAAACAATCATTTTTTATTGACACACAAAGCGATTTGTGGTAAAATAGTTGTAGTTAATAATTTTCCGTCATATAATAAATTTACAGTTTGGAGGTATATTATGAAAAATTTAGGATATTATAACGGTACTTACGGCCCTCTCGACGAGATGACCGTTCCTTTCAATGACAGAGTTTGCTTCTTTGGTGACGGCGTTTACGAATTCTGTATGGTTCGTAACTACAAGATCTTCGCATACGATGAGCATATCGACAGAATGTTCAACGGAGCTAAGCTTCTTGGTATCAATATTCCCTACACAAAGGAAGAGCTCTACGACATTTTCTGCGATCTTATAAAGAAGATCGACTCTCCCGACCAGTTCCTTTACTGGCAGTTCACTCGCGGTACACACGTAAGAAATCACACTTACTCCGACGATATGAAGGCAAACCTTTGGGTAATTCTCCGTCCCGGTAAGATCAAGGATATTTACACTCCCGTTGAGGCGATCACTGAGCCCGACAAGAGATTCTACTACTGCAATATCAAGACACTCAACCTTCTTCCCAGCGTCCTTTACGCTCAGAAGGCGGAAAAAGCAGGCGTTTACGAAACGATCCTCTACCGTGAAGGTGGCAGAGTAACAGAATGCTCTCACGCAAACTGCAACATAATCAACAAGGACGGCGTATTCCAGACTCCTCCCACAGACGAGCTTATCCTCCCCGGTGTTGCCCGTTTGCATCTCCTTGAAGCTTGCAAGGCACTCGGAATTCCCACAAGCGAAACTCCCTTTACTTTAGATGACCTTATGGAAGCCCAGGAGATCATTATTTCCTCCACCACAGGCCCTTGCATGGTTTGTAATATTGTTGACGGCAAGCCCGTTGGCGGCAAGGCACCCGAGAAGATTGCAGCTCTTCAGGAATACCTTATGAACAAGTATATCGAGGAAACAAAATAATTTGTAAAAAACGGCGGTTTTTACCGCCGTTTTTATATACACAAAAGAAAAAGGATTTCCTGAACGGAAATCCTTTTCTCTATTCTCTTTTTAAGTAGAATTAAGCTTCTTCCTTTACGTTGAGAACCTTCTTACCGCCGTAGAAACCGCAAACCTTGCATACGCAGTGGGGCTTGAGCATTTCGTTACAAGCGGGGTTAGAGCACTTTACAAGTCCGGGAAGTGTGAGCTTGCTGTTGTTGCTTCTTCTCTTGTCTCTGCGAGCTGCAGAAACTTTTTTCTTCGGTACTGCCATTGTGAAACCTCCTCTCGCACAGGTACGCAATTACGCGGAACTCTGTTCGATATAAATAAAATTATTTTTTAAACTGTTTTGTAAACCCGAGTGTGTCGGGTATGCAACATTTTGATTACTCCTCGCCGTTGTCCTCAAGAAGAGTTGCTAAAACCGCAAGTCGCGGATCGATCTCCTTAGTCGTGCAATTGCACTTGCCGTACTTTAAGTTCTTTCCACACTTGAAGCAAAGACCGGGGCATTCCTCGGAGCAAAGAATCTTTCTCGGGAAATCAAGGAGGAGCGCCTCTGTGAGCTGCTCGTCAATATCAAGCTTTCCCTTTTCAATTATAACAAACTCGTCTACATTATCCTCGATCTGTTCCTCGGTAAGCGTGCCCTCGGCAGCAACCGTTCTCTCAAATTCAAGAATAAACTCGCCCTTAGTTTCCTCAAGGCATCTATCGCACTGCGCGATAAATTCAAGACGAGTGCGCGCCATCAGGTGCATATATCCACCCTCGTCGGTAATATAGCCCGACACGTGCGCATTGTCACAAAACTCGATTCTGTTCATCGGAATGGGAGTCAACGTGTACTCAAAATCCATACGGTTAATTTCTCCGCGAAGCAGAGGACCCATATCAAGAATCATACACTAAAACTCCTTTCTTTTCATCAAAACGCGACTTAGAATATTATATAGTATAAAGTCGGATTTGTCAAGTCCTTTTTACATTAAAAATATATTTTTCTCAAAAAAATTTACAATTATTTAACGCCTGTAATTTCGGATACGATCTCGCCAGCCATAATAAGTCCCATAACGGACGGAACAAATGACAAGCTGGAGGGTATGGGCTTTTTACTTTCGGGATCAATTCCCATGCTCTGCCTCGGCTCTTCCTTTGAATAAACGACCTTCAAGGACTTTATTCCTCTCGCCTTAAGCTCACGTCGGATGATCCTTGAGAGCGGACATACGCTCGTTTTATAAATATCCGAAACCTCAAATCTCGTCGGATCAAGCTTATTCCCTGCGCCCATAGCAGAAATTATCGGAATATCAAGAGCTTTCGCGCGGCAAATTATCTCAAGCTTCGCCGACACCGTATCAACTGCGTCGACAATATAATCATACTGTGAAAGATCAATTTCATCTGCGTTTTCGGGAAGATAGAAGAGCTTACGAGCCGACACCTTGCATTCGGGATTTATATCCATAAGACGATCACGCAAAACCTCGACCTTCGGCATACCGACCGTTGAATGAAGCGCGATTATCTGCCTGTTGAAATTAGACACAGAAACCACGTCGCCGTCCACTAGGTCAATTTGTCCGACACCCGCGCGACAAAGCGCCTCAGCGCAAAATCCGCCGACACCTCCGACACCGAAAACAATGACACGGGAATTATTCAATTTTCGAATTCCGTCCTCGCCAAGCACGCCGACGCCTCTTATAAACTGTTCTTTTACAGACATTTTTCCGCTCCATATATTGATATCAACAATATTATAACACAAAAATAATATTTTTTCAATATTTGACTTTACAAAAGCGAAAAAAAGTTTTATAATGTATGTAATATGTGTTTTGTAAGGTATTTTTATGGCAGAAAAAAACTTTGATCACCTTTTGGAAAAAACAGTTGAAGAAAAGAAGATTTTCGACGGCAAGATACTTCGTCTCTACCACGACACCGTGGAATTACCCGACGGCGAGCGCGCAATGAGAGAATACTGCCGCCACAACGGCGGTGTATGCGTTCTTCCCGTAACGCGTGACGGAAATATCATCCTCGTTCGTCAATACCGTTATCCACACGGAAAGCTGACGCTCGAAATTCCCGCAGGAAAGCTCGAAACAAAGGACGCGGACATTTACGCGTCGGCTATGCGCGAGCTCAAGGAAGAAACTGGAGCTACGTCCGACAACCTAGAATATCTTGGGAAAATTCTTCCCTCTCCCGCGATCCTCAGCGAGGTGATCCACGTCTTTTTAGCGACCGACCTCAAATTCGGTGAACGGTGCCTTGACGATGACGAGTTTCTCGAATGCGAGACTATTTCCTTTGACGATGCACTCGGCATGGTGCTTTCGGGTGAGATCGAAGATGCAAAAACACAGATCGCAATTTTGAAATATTTTGCAAAAAATAGATTGGAGAACAAAAATGGCTAAGATTATTTGTGTAGGAAGCGTAAACGTTGATATTACGGGCTATTGCTTCGCAGTTCCCGAGGGTGGCGAAACTCTGGCGGGTGATTTTGTAAAAACAAGCCCCGGAGGTAAGGGCTCTAACCAGTCCGTTGCAGCTCATATGGCGGGTTCAGACGTAAAGCTCATCGCAAAAATGGGTAACGACGCTATGTCAGGCGTCCTCGTTGACTTCTACGCATCGGTAAATATGCCTATTGATCACATGTCGAGAACAGACACTGCAGGTACGGGCATTGCGCTTATTATGGTAGAGAGCAAGACCGCGCAGAACCGCGTGCTTATTATCCCCGGCGCAAATCTCGAGCTTAACGCAAACGATGCCTATACAAATGAAGAAGAATTCAAGACCGCAGACGTAGTTATCTGCCAGCTTGAGACGACATTTGCCCCCATTATGGCAGCAGCTGAGCTTGCAAAGAAATACGGAAAGCCCTTTGTTCTCAATCCTGCTCCATATAAGGAGCTTCCCGAAGAGCTTTGGTGTATGATCGACTACATAACTCCTAACGAAAGCGAAGCGCGTGAATTCACGGGTGTTGAGATCAACAATATTGACGACGCGCGCCGTGCGGCTGAAATTCTCCTTTCCCGCGGCGTTAAGAACGTTATTATAACTCTCGGTGTAAACGGCGTATTCTTCAAGAACGCTGAATTTGAAACACACGTTGACGCGATCAGAATGAAGGCGATTGACACAACGGGCGCGGGCGACGCGTTCAACGGCGGTTTTATCACCGCTATCGGCGAGGGTAAATCAGTTGAAGAAGCCCTTAAATTCGCTACCTGCACCTCCGCAATTTCCGTTACAAGAAAGGGCGCAGCGGCGTCTATGCCGAAACGAGAAGAGATTGAGGAGCTTTACAATAAGCATTTTAATTAAAAAGCATACCGCCGCGGATTTCCGCGGCGGTATTTGTATGTATAAAATTTATTTTACATTATCTCACCCGTACGGAATTCAAGCGTGCCGTTAAGATACGCCTCCTCATCCTCGGGGACTAAAACATATATACGCTCCACAAACACAATATTTTTTGTGCTGAACTATTGAAAAGCTTTCGTACTCTCCACTATATGAGTGGCTATGCGTCGAGTGAATTAGCACCGCCCCTCCTTCTGTAAATCCACTCACATTTCTTTACTCTAATAAATAATCTTCTGGTAAACTGTATTCATAAACGATAGATATTTCACTTATATACTCCAAATCGGATATTTCCAATATATAATTCAGATCAGCCAGCAGTCCTTCATTCGATGTGTATGAAAGTATCATTCCATCAAAAATTACAGAGCCACACAGGGAATTGCTGTTTTTAAAGCCATCACTAAATGCTTCGCAAAAAGAACTTGATAAATTTTTACGGTCTTTATTTTCAACTCTTTGATACCACTCGGTATTTCGGGCTAAATTTCCATCATAAATTATGTGTATTGAATAATTCGGAATTGTCCACTTGCCTCCATCATATTTTCCTGAATTTTTCAAATCATAATGAGATTTTTTATAATTTGTCGAGAAATCTATATTTGTTTTATTAATGGTGAGTTCTAAAATCTCTGCAAGCACCAAATTAAGTTCACCGTCATATTCATCAACCACTCTGATGTTAGTAGTAAGCTCTTCGATCGTGGGCTCTTCGCTCGTGGGCTCTTCGCTCGTGGGCGTACCGCCCGAAAGCGCGTTTTGCGATTGACCTTCATTTGAAGTATTTCCAAGATCCTCACACGCAACGAAGCAAATCGCAAGAGCAAAAATTAAAGTTAAAATTAAAATAAGCTTTTTCATCATAAAAACCGTCCTTTCGCAAAAATTTAATCAAATACTAAAAAAGCGCACAAGTACCACCGCTATATAGCAGCTCGACTTGTACGCGTTCAATGACTGATTTTAAGTTGTCCTCTTTTATGATGAGGCGCAAGGTCGCATTTTGGCGAAAAGTCAAGCGGCTTAATAACAAAATAATTCATGATTGCACCTCCAAGATTGAATTTTGGGTAATATTTCCTTACCTCTGTATTCATATTATATCATACTTTTTCTAAAAACGCAATAGGTTATGTGAAAAAATAGTTGACAGGTTGCGACAAAAAACACAAAACGGCGGTAGACCCGCCGTTTTTATTTATGCAAAAACTTAAATCTATGTCTTAACTTCCTTAAATAGAATGTGATAATTCTCGTGAGTGCGATGTCGTAGATAACGAAAAGCGCTTCAACCATAAGAATTACTCCGACAACCATAACGATGCCGAAATTCGTATCGAACACCTTATTTACAAGCTCTACGAAATCAAGCCCCGCGCCGTATGTGATCGTTCCGAAGCCGAAAAGCAGAATCGCAAACGCGATATTACCTATAAGCATTTTAAGTACCCACGCTATGGGAGCTTTCAGTCGCTCGATCTTTTCCTTGATAATAGCATAATATCCAAAGAAAAGAACGTAACACCACGCGCCGAGATTCGTAGGAATGAGCATTAAGCTAAGTACGCTTGAAACCGCAAAGATAAGCCACGGATATACACCGCCAAGCTCAATTACGGCAAAAACGCAGATAAACGACGCTATTGCGGCGACTGAAAGGTCAAGCACCTCAATAACACCGCCCAGAGCAATTATCGCCACACTGAGCGCCGCAAGAAGCGCGCCGACGGTAAGATTTTTAAGCTTTTTATTTACTCCGCCCTTCATATCAGGCCCTCATTAGCGGCAACCGCAGCAGAGATCCATACACATAAGCGCGGTACAAATATCACAGATCGAGCAAGCGCAACCGTTGCCACCCTGATTTGTGTTATATCCGCCACCGTAACTTCCGCCTCTGTGACGAAGCTGCTCGTATGTCTGTCTGTATTCCATGTTTGAAGGATCCATCGTGCATGCTCTCTCAAGAAATCTCTGCGCGTCAACGTAATGCCCCTTCTTTACGGCAATACAGCCCGCAAGATAATTCCATTCTGCCGCGCGGTCGCCCTCGTTCACGGAATAAAGCTCGGCTTCCGCCTCGGCAATATTGCCGTTATTTATATTTTTTCTTATATTAGCATAATTATAGCCGTAGGAACCCGAATTCTGCGACGAATAACCACCGTAGTAATTCTGTCCTCCATTACCCGAATTCTGCGAGCCGCCGCTTCTCATTTTCTGAATTTCTTCATAAGCAGAGTTTACTTCCTTCATCTTCTCCTCTGCCATATCCTTGAGATCAGTGTCCTTATATTTATCGGGATGATACTTTCTCGCAAGATTGCGATATGCCTTCTTTACTTCATCGTCTGTCGCGCCGGGATCAACACCCAGCACCTTATAGGGGTCCATATAAGACATTTGCCCTCTCCTTATTATCTAATCTTTATTATTTCTTTTTACATTCACAGGTAAGCTTCAAGGCGTCTGACGCGCTACGCGGCATTCCTATGTAAAGTATATTATTAATTATTCCCTGCATATCTCTGTTCATATCATAATCGATAAGATCAAACGCGGGCTCAAGCGCAGAAAGCTGAACCTTCAAAGCATCCGAGATAACCTCTCTCTGCTCGCGTGTGGGACATTCACCGTCATAAATCCGCAGGAAGGGGTTAAAGCGAGATCTTTCTTTATCCTCCTCGCAATCGTCGGCGGCGTCTACCATATACACCCACTTGCCGAGGTTGTAGCCGATCGAACGAAGTATTTTTTCCTGATTTCCGCGCGTTCCGAACGATGCGATCTCAGAGAGAAGCTCTCCGAAAATTTCGGCAGGAATATCAACACTCGCAACATTTCCGTGCTGCTCAAAATCTGCAAGCTTAGCAAGCTTTTCCCTTACGAATGCGTCAAGCTCACGCAATTTTTCCGCAGAATAACCGCTCTCGCCAAATCTGCTTTTCTTCGCCTTTATTGCCTTTCTTCTGCCGTATGACATGAAAGGGCGGACAATCTTTGAAAGAAATCTTTTTTTACCGCGTTCGTCGTCAATATCGTCAAGACACTTACCGTAAGACAAAATAGCGGTCGCATACGCACAATACTCAAGCTCCGCATTCATAACGGCATAAGGATGCTTTTTTATAGGATGGACAATACATCTTCCACGCTTGAATTCCGGGAAATTATTCATTACAGCCATTCTTACCGCCGCGAGAAACGCTACGTCATAGCTTAGCGTCATTCTTGAGCATTGACCCGTACATTTTCCCTGCGCGCGACAAAGTCCGCAATAAATTGCTCTGTAGTATTCTTTTTCCCTGACCTTGAGTTCAGGTATTTCAGCTTTAACGTAACCGAACATTTATTGCCTCCTTTGAAAACAGTCCTTCTATATATCATACTATAAATATTAAAAATAAGCAATAATAATTTGTAAATATTTGTGAATTGACTTAACATTTCCCGAAAATATAATAATTTTATTGACATTTCGTGGTTTGTTTGCTATAATTGAACATATTATTTACAAAAAAGAAAGGAGAGCTTATGAAAGCCGTCGGTATTATTTGCGAATACAATCCCATACACAACGGGCACGTGCGTCAGATCGAATATGCCAGAACCATGGGCGCGGACACGGTCGTGTGTGTCATGAGCGGTAACTTCACACAGCGCGGTGAGTTTACCATCGCCGACAAATACACCCGCGCAAAATCCGCAATAGCGGCGGGCGCAGACGTGGTTTTTGAGCTTCCCTTTCCCTTCTCATCAATGAGCGCGGAATTTTTTGCCCGCGCGGGCGTATACGTCCTCTCGAAGCTCGGCGTTGCGACGCTTTGCTTCGGACACGAGTGCGACGACATAAATATTCTCAAGACAGCAGCAGACGTTATTACCGACGAAAGCTTTACCGATATGCTCGATCAAAGAGGCGCACAAGGAAATGCGAAGAGCTTTTTCGACGCCTTCAAGGAAGTAACGGGCACGGAATACGCGCTCGGCTCAAACGATATTTTGGGCGCGTACTATATCGCCGCAATAAATAAAATTGCGCCCGAAATGAATATTCTGCCCATTAAACGCGAGGGCTCTGCCTACAATGATCAAGACATCAAGGAAGGTCTGCTCCCCTCCGCAAACGCAATACGAAACACTGTTTACCCGACGCGTTCATTCAAAAATATTCCCACAGGCGTTATTCCCGAAAATGCGTTAAGCACCCTTATTGATGCCGAGGAAAATGGGCTCGCACCCGTGCTTCCATCGGCGGTTTCGGATGAAATACTTAGCTTTTTCAGACTTCTTTCCGCAGACGGTATTAAAAGCAGAGCTATCTCCCTCTCGGGTGGAGATGCCGTGCTTGACGACGGAAACGGTATAGTTGAACGACTTGTTTTTTGCGCGAACAACACAAGCTCATTTGATGAAATGCTCATTCAGTCGTATAATTCAAGGTTCACAAATTCAAGAATGAGACGAGTTTGCCTCTTCTCGCTTTTCGGTGTTTCAAATGCATTGAAATCCGCAGATCCCGAATACACTACCCTGCTTGCCGCAAGTATCCGCGGCCGCGAGTTCCTTTCCTCTGTACGAAAGACCGCATCTATCAAGATAGTAACCAAGCCCGCAGACGCTCCGAAGGACAGCGTTCAATACAAGCTCTCCTCCCTTGCGGATACGGTTTACGCCTCCGCGATACCAAAAAAGGCGCTTCCCGCCTATTTTCAGTACCTCTCGCCCTTCGTGGAGCATTAAAAATAATATTTATTGACTTTTTCTTATTGACACCCACCCGTATGTGTGTTATAATATAAGATAATAATTAGTTTATGAAAGGTTTTGGCTTGGTTTCAGGTCAAAAATGGTGATTATAAATGTCTGATACAAAGAAAAAGGTTGACGGCTCCTACCTTTACTACAAAAACAAGCCCCTTGTAAGAGAGGGTGACACGATCTGCTACGGCGATTTCTCCGAGAAGTGCGTTCTTCTCTTCGAGATCATGTCGTATAACACGGTTGAAGGCGAAGAGGTTCCCGGCACTGTTTTCGTTCAGGTGCTCTCCTCCGCTGACGGACAGATACTTAAGCAGTCCCAGAAGGAAGGCATGTACGAGGCGTTCACCTACGGTATGTTCTGGTACGAAAAGCTCCTCAACGAAGCATAAAATCAAAAAAAAAAGACCGCGTATGCGGTCTTTTTTATTTTTTCCAACGCGGAATTTCATTCTTGAAAAGCTCGTAAAATTCTCCGTTTGTCACAAGAACTATATCCTTCTGAGCGCAGATAATATCAAGCAATTTATCAAGTCGGTCCCACGCATTCTTATCATCAAGCTCATACGAATGCGTCCATGCGTAAAAAAGCATGTCCTCCTTGCATTCCGCCTCAACAAATTTTTTCGCGAGCTTCATGCAGCTGTCCGACATTATCGAGCAGGTCGGATGCCACTTTAAAAATCTTCTCGGAAGCGTAAAGCGGTAATGAGAATTCGCCGCTCTTGCATACTTTATGTTCGTTCTGTCACGCAAAAGCTCAATACTTTTTTCGGTGTATTCCGTATCTCCCCCGGGCCACGCCATACCGATAGGGGCTTTGCCGAATATTTCCGTAAGATTTTGTACGTCTGCCATAATGTGGTGCGCAAAAAGCTCGGGATCGTTGTCCAGATTCTTAAAGGACAAATGCTGAAGTGAGTGCGCGGCGATTTCAAAGCCATCGTAAATACCGCTCTCAAGCTCTTCTCTTGTAAATCTTATATGAGTAAGCTCAGGATTTTTAAGTCTTTGACCAACCCATGCCCAGCTCACGCCCAGAAGTCCCGAATTTATATTAAAGGTCGCACACTTCACGCCGTGCTTCTTTAAAATTTCAATTACACGTCTGTCCTGTGTAATTCCGTCGTCGAAGCTGAGCGTAAAATATTTTTTTGGATGTCCGTCACGCTTATGTTCCATCATTTTTCCTCTCTGTATTTTCATATTCTCCGCGCAAAATAGCGCAGAAACCAACGTCTCTGTATTTACCCTTAATAAGTAAAAACTGACGGTGAACGCCCTCAAAGGTCATTCCGCATTTTTCCATAACGTGCCTTGAAGGAGTGTTTTCAAGCATAAATCTTCCCTCTATCCTATTTAAATCAAGCTTTGAAAAGCCAAACTCAATAACCTTTTGGAGCGCCTCGGTGGCAATTCCCTTGCCCCAGAAATCAGAATTATATACGTAACCGATCTCCGCCTTTTTATTTTGCAGATCCACGCTTGTGAATCCGCACGTTCCTATCATTTTACCAGTTGCCTTATCTATAACTGCCCAGTCGCGGAAATCACCCGTTTTATACTTCTTCTGCACGAATTTTATGTAGTCCATCGTGTAATATCTGTCGGGATGAGGCGACCAGGTAAGAAATTTCGTAACGTTTTCATCCTTGGAATAATCATACATATCGTCGGCATCCGCCACTGACAGCTTGCGAAGAATAAGTCTGTCGGTCTCAATTGTCGGAATGTTCGCAAAAATATTTGTAAATAAGCTCTTTTTCATTTAATTATCTTCC
The DNA here is from genome assembly GCA_045632305.1 of Eubacteriales bacterium. GTDB lineage: Bacteria > Bacillota > Clostridia > Oscillospirales > CAG-272 > SVTX01. The sequence goes on from JAZQWL010000032.1 coordinate 147,161, forward strand.
GCCTTATGCCTAACTGTCAGTTGACAAAATATATCTTTTATGGTAGAATAAAAGTTGATTATAAATTAATTATATCGAAATTTTAAAGATTTGTCAATACTAAAAAAAATCCGTACTAAAACTGCGAATGGAGGTAAAAAATGAAGCTCGATCTTTTAATAAAAAGTCTTAAACGACGCGATCTGTATATTCCCGAAAAGTTCGAAAACATGAATATTACCTCTGTTTGTCACGATTCACGAAGAGCTACACCCACATCGATCTTCGTTTGCAGAAAAGGAAGCGCCGTTGACGGACACGAATTCGCTATGGGCGCATATTCAAACGGAGCGAGGGTATTCGTGATTGAAAGAAAAATCTACGTTCCCGACGACTGTGTACTTATTACGGTTGATAGCTGTGAGGACGCGCTTTTCCGTCTCTCGCGCAAATTTTTCGACGCGCCCGAGGACAAAATGCGACTTATTGGTATTACGGGTACCAAGGGAAAAACCACCCTCGCGCTCTCTCTTTTCACACTTCTTAACGAAAACGGACAGAGCTGCGGTTACATCGGTACTAATGGCGTTCTTTTTGGCGACGAGGAATATCAAACCCAGAATACCACCCCCGACACGTACGAATTACATAAATATTTAAGAAAAATGCTCGACGCAGGCGTAGAAACGTGTGTTATTGAGGTCTCATCGCAAGCGCTCTGGCAAAATCGAATCCGCTGTCTTAAATTCAACAGCTGTATCTTCACAAACCTTTACCCCGACCACATTGGCGGCTGTGAGCACCGTGATATGGCGCACTACAGATCGTGCAAGCATAAGCTCTTCAAAAGCTACGGCGCACAAGCTATCATTACTAACATCGACAGTCCCGATTCCGATTATATGATGAGCGATGCCTCAACCGAAAATATAATAACAACGTCCGCTTCGGGTAATGAGTCCGCTAATATTTACGCCAAAAATCCCCGTATTGAAAAGAAAAACGGTATTCCGGGCGTAAAATTCGATCTTTGCTTCAACCGCGAGAAATTCGATCTTGAGGACAAGCCGAATCTCTTCATCCCATCGCCGGGACTTTTCAGCATTGAAAACACACTGGAGATCATTGCCGAGGCGATCTTTCTCGGCATTCCCATGAAAAATATAATCAAATCACTTTCAAAAATACAGGTTTCGGGCAGATTTGAATTTATCAAGCTCAAAACCAAGCCATACGTTCTCTTCTGTATCGATTACGCGCACAACGGAACAAGTCTTAAAAAGGTTCTTTCTTCCCTTCGCGAATATACTAGCGGAAGAATAATCTGCGTGTTCGGTTCAGTAGGTGGACGAACATTCACACGACGAGGTGAGCTTGGTGAGGTGGCTCGCGACTATGCCGACGTCTCTATCATCACATCCGACAATCCCAATTTCGAGGATCCCATGAAGGTGATAAACGAAATCGCGGAAAAATTCGACGGAAGCGACAAGGAATTTTATAAGATTTCCGACCGTGAAGAAGCTATAAATTTTGCCTATAACATAGCGAAACGCGGTGACACCGTGCTTTTGGCAGGAAAAGGACACGAAAATTATCAGCTTGTTCGCGGTGAACGAATCCCCTTCTCCGAAAAAGAAATTTTAGATAATATCGTTCGCATGACAGAATACTCACCCGTATAAATGAGGTAAATTATGAATACAAAACGAATTTTAATAAGCGGCGGCTCGAAAGGCATCGGTCGCGCATGCGTCGAGCTCTTTGCTTCCCGCGGACACAGGGTTGCATTTATATACCGCTCAGACGACAATGCGGCAGATGAGGTGTCCGCAAAGACGGGCGCGCTTGCGATCAAGGCAAACGTTGCCGTGTACGACGAAGCCGTATCCGCATTCAATTTTGCGCTCGAGCAGCTCGGCGGAATTGACGTGCTAGTAAATAACGCCGGCATATCCCTCTGCTCTCTTTTTACCGACACCACGTACGAACAATGGCAAAGCATAATTGATACAAATCTCACCTCGGCATTCACCCTTTCGCGTGAATGCTCAAGGGAAATGATCCGTAAACACAGCGGATCAATTATAAACATCGGCTCTGTATGGGGCAGATGCGGCGCATCCTGTGAGGTTGCTTACTCGGCGTCCAAGGCAGGCCTTCGCGGTCTTACTCAGTCGCTTGCGAAGGAGCTTGGCCCATCGGGTATACGCGTCAACTGTATTGAACCGGGTGTTATTGACACAGATATGAATGCAGAGCATTCAAAGGAGACCATGGACGAGCTTTGCGAGGAAACTCCCCTTTGCAGAATCGGTAAGCCCGAGGACGTAGCCGAGGCGGTTTACTTCCTTTCAAGCGATAGATCATCCTTTATAACAGGTCAGATAATAGGCGTAGACGGCGGTTTCGCGCTTTAATAATTTTTTGGAGAAGCATTATGACGGGCAAAGAAATAGCCGAGGCACTCAAGCTCGGCGGTGTGGAAAATTACATATTTGAAGCTAAAATTCTTTGCGAGGAGCTTTTCGGCAATTTCTCCGAGGAAAGAGATTATACTTCCGAGAACATCGAAAAAGCAGTTCAAAAGCGATGCGAGGGGTATCCGCTTCAGTATATTTTAGGTAAATGGTGGTTTTGGGATTGCGAATTTTTCGTTGACGAAAACTGTCTGATACCGAGAGCCGATACGGAATCCATTGTTGAGACGGCAGTAAAGCTTCTGCCTCCCGACGCTTATTTCGCAGACCTTTGTACGGGAAGCGGATGCATTGCGATCTCTATTTTAAACACACTTAAAAGCTCGCGCGCAGACGCGTACGAATTATATGAAAAAACCCTTGATATCGCAAAGAAAAATGCGGCTCACAACAAGGTTGACGCGCGATTTTGCGGAATTCTCGGAGACGTTCTCTCAAAAACGCTTTTAGGCGACAAAAAATACGCCGCGATAATTTCAAATCCGCCGTATATTCGCTCGGATGTAGTTCCCACGCTCGACCGCGACGTACTCTGCGAGCCGAAGGCGGCGCTTGACGGCGGTGATGACGGACTCATCTTCTATCGCGCAATACTTGATAATTTCACAGAAAATCTGAAAGACGGCGGCATGTTCATTTTTGAGATCGGCTACGATCAGGGAGAGGATATTACCCGTATAGCAATTGAGCGCGGTATGTCCTGCCGTCTTTTCACGGATCTTTGCGGTAACACGCGAGGGGCGGTTATTTATCCTTGACGAATATCATACTATTATAAAAAACACGAAAGGAATTCCCTGTTTTGAATATAGCGGTTTTAGCGGGCGGTTACTCCCACGAAAGAGACGTTTCCTTAACAAGCGCAAGTCTTATTTCAAATGCCCTTATCGACGAAGGACACAAAATTTGTCTTTGCGACGTTTACCTTGGATGCGACATAAAGGACAAGGACGTCATGTTCACTGACACAAAAACAGAAATACATAAAATTGAAAATTCCGTTCCCGATCTTGACGCGCTCAAGGCACAGAGCGGCAACGGAGACGCGCTTATAGGTAAAAACGTTATCGAGCTTTGCAAAATGGCGGACGTTGTATTCCTTGCTCTCCACGGCTCTATGGGTGAAAACGGTCAGCTTCAAGCGACTCTTGATAATTTCGGCATAAAATACACGGGCTCGGGCTACGTTGGAAGTCTTCTTGCCATGAACAAGGACATCACAAAAAAGCTCTTTAAATTCAGTGGCGTCGTAACGCCCGAATGGATCAGATGCGAGCGCGATGCAAATATCGACGAGATCATCGAAAAAATCGGATTTCCCTGCGTTGTAAAGCCCACATCAAGCGGATCCAGCGTCGGTATCTCCCTTGTTGCCGACAAGGAGGAGCTTGTACGCGCGCTTGACGTAGCTGTAAAATACGAGGATTCCATTATAGTCGAAAAGCAGATCATAGGCCGTGAATTTACCGTAGGCGTGCTTGATGGAGAGGTACTTCCCGTAATTGAGATAATTCCCACCGAGGGCTTCTATGACTACGAAAACAAATATCAGGCGGGAAAAACTAAAGAAATCTGCCCCGCGCAAATTTCCGAATCCCTCAAAGAAAAGCTCTCCGAGCAGACTCTCTTAGCATTCAAGACGCTCCGACTCTCGGGCTACGCAAGATTTGACTTTCTGGCAGATGAGAACGAAAACACCTACTGTCTTGAGGCAAATACACTTCCGGGCATGACTCCGACAAGTCTTCTTCCTCAAATGGCGGCGGCGGTCGGCATCTCATACGGAAAGCTCTGCACAAAAATTATTGAAACAGCATTAAACTGATTCATTTACCAAAAACAAAGGAGAACACAATGGAAAAACATCTTCATTCAGGTCACAGACAGAGATTAAAGAACCGATATCTGGACTTTGGAGTTGAAAACCTATCCGATCACGAAATATTGGAATTGCTTTTATTTTATGCGATCCCTCAAAGGAATACAAACGATATCGCTCATACTCTCATAGATAAATTCGGCTCGCTTCGCGGTGTACTTGAGGCGGACATCGACTCACTTAAAAATACTAAAGGTCTTGGTGAGCATTCAGCAATACTGATCACGCTTTTAAATGACATTCATCGAAAGATTCGTTTGTCTGAAAACGAGCCCATAGTAAAATTGGACTCTCTCTCAAAAATCGGAAAGTACCTTATGAATTACTACGAAGGAATTCAGGAGGAGCGCGTCACGCTGATGCTCTTTGACAATTCCATGCGACTTATTGATTTTGTCGTGCTTTCGACGGGCAGTATCAACTCGTCCTCCATTGACTATCGCTCCATTGCGGAAATTTCACTTCGCAAAAATGCCGCCTGTGTAGTTCTGGCGCACAATCATCCGAACGGACTCGCAATTCCTTCAAGCGAAGATAGATTGATCACGAAAAACGTGGATGCCGCGCTCTCTGTTATTGGTGTGCATCTTATTGAGCATATCATTGTAGGCACTGCAAACTACGCTCCCACAATGCAGCTTCACTACGGTTCGCTCCGCGCTGCTCCGACAATGCTTAAAATTGACGAGAACTTCTTCTCAAAGTTCTATAGTAATTAACACATATTTCTCTTGATCTTATCAAGAGCCATTCTTTCAAGTCTTGAAACCTGCGCCTGAGATATGCCGATCACATCGGCAATCTCGGTTTGGGTTTTATTTTTATAATATCGCATGGTAATAATTTCTTTTTCGCGCTCCGTGAGCTTTTTCATCGCTTCACGAAGAGCAATATTTTCAAGCCATCCCTCATCGGTCGCCCCGAGATCGCAAAGCTGATCTATGACATATATAGAATCCCCGTTTTCGCTGTATACGGGCTCATAGATGGATATCGGCTCAACTATTGCCTCCATGGCTCTCGCGACGTTTTCACGGCTTTCTCCAAGGCGGGTAGCTATCTCACCTACCGTTGCCTCACCCTCCTTGCTTCCCTGTATTTCCTCCCTTACCTGAAGCGCTCTGTAAGCAAGATCGCGTATTGATCGACTGACACGAATAGCATTGTTATCGCGCAGATACCTTCTTATCTCGCCGATGATCATCGGAACCGCATAAGTCGAAAATTTCACCTCAAGCTCGGTATTGAAGTTGTCTACCGCCTTTACAAGCCCGATACACCCAACCTGAAAAATATCGTCGAGATTATCGCTCCTTCCCGTAAATCTTTGTATAATAGAAAGCACAAGCTTCAGATTGCCGCAAATGAGTTTTTGTCGCGCGTCACCGTCACCGCCGCGGCTCTTTATAAGCAGATCCCTCTTCTCACTATCGTCAAGCACACCAAGCTTTGAGGTATTGACCCCACAAATTTCGACTTTATTATATGACATAATTATATTATCTCCTGATTTTGACTTTTTGGACTTTAATATATTGTTTCCACGGGAGATATTTTTTAGTACGACACGGTCTTGGTATAAATTTCTAAAATAAAAAAGCGAGCATACGCTCGCTTTTTTATTGTATTTATTTCAAATTAAAATCTTCTTGTGCTCTTGCCTGTCTTAACGGGAGTTACAAGACTGTTCCAACGGTCATCTTCATCAGCTGCCTTCTTGGGTTCTTCCTTTACTACCTTTGCAGCGGGAGCGGGTTCGTTGTTCTTATCAAAACCCGTAGCGATGATTGTGATCTGCATTTCATCCTCAAGATCATCGTCAAAGCCAACGCCCCAGATGATGTTTGCATCAGGATGAGCTTCATTCTGAATAAGTGTAGCAGCAAGCTCAGCGTCCTCAAGACCAACGTCAGGAGATACAACGAATCTGATAAGAATACCGTGAGAGCCCTTGATGGAGGATTCGAGAAGGGGGCTGTCGATAGCCATCTTAGCTGCCTGCTCTGCCTTGTCCTTACCTGTTGCGATACCAACGCCCATGTGTGCGTAGCCCGCGTCTCTCATAATTGTGGAAACGTCAGCAAAGTCAAGACCGATGAAGGATTCGCCGTTAACAAGGTCGGAAATGCTCTTAACACCTGTGTAGAGAACACTGTCAGCAACCTCGAACGCGTTCTTGAGTGTGATTCTCTGGTCGCTTACTTCCTTGAGCTTGTCGTTAGGAATAACAACGAGAGCGTCAACGAACTGTGCAAGCTCTGAAATACCTGCTTCGGCATTACCTGCTCTTACCTTACCTTCAAAGGAGAAGGGACGAGTAACGATACCGATAGTAAGGATACCCATTTCCTTTGCGATACGTGCAACTACGGGAGCTGCGCCTGTACCTGTACCGCCGCCCATACCAGCGGTTACGAATACCATGTCTGTGTCAACAAGAAGAGACTTGATCTCATCGATAGACTCTTCAGCTGCGCGCTTACCGATCTCGGGGCGTGCGCCTGCACCTCTACCGCCTGTGAGCTTTTCACCGATAACGAGCTGTGCAGGAGCGTTAGAGCGGTTGAGAGCCAAACGGTCTGTATTAACTGTAATAAATTCTACGCCTCTGATATTGGAAGAAATCATTCTGTTTACAGCGTTGTTTCCGCCGCCGCCGACACCGATAACTCTGATGTTCGCGCCAATATCCATTACTTCATCATGTTCAAATGTTCCCATTTTTACAAATCCTCCGATTTATGTAATCTTATTTTTTTATCTAAATGTAGTGCTAAAAGGCATCAAAAACGTCATTTCTCTACAAAATAGACGAATTTGCAGTCTTCCTTATATATAATAATACATTTAATTTAAAATTGCAAGTGTTTTTACAAAATTCAATAAAAATTAACATTTAAAATTCTAAAAATTTGCTTACACAAGCATTTTTTGACTTATTTACTGGTTGTTTGTACCGTTCGACGTGTCTTCCTGCAAATTTTCGTCTCCGAAAATCGATTGAACAGCTCTTGCGGTTGCCGCCTTCGGCTCGCGCAGATCTATCTCGCCAAAGCCCGTATGCTGCCATGACGTATCCGCCAAAATTTCTCTTAGGATATTCAACTTAAGATCAAAGCTCGCCACTCCTCCGAAGTCAACCTTATTCTGTCCCGAGTAAATTGCAATAATGTCATATTTTTCAAGGAGATTTATACTTGTAAGCGCTTCATAATCTGCGCTTTTCTTCAATGTCGCCAGAATATCGTAAATATACTGATATTCCCTGATATCCACAAGATCCTCCTCGGGTACGGGTGTTTCCCTTTCACCGTCGGGATTCGGCACGGTGTCATAGAAAACAAGGGCTTTACCGAAAACGGGTCTGCAGGTCTTTGGGATCTGTATATACGTTCCGCCAAGCGAAGCAAAATCGTTTTCATTTTTTCTCACGTCTACGACAACGAGATTTTCGTCAAGGGCATAATACGCATCTTTATACTTTATGTAGTAATCAAACGGCAGAAAGGAGATTTCGATATTGACTTCCCCCTTGAATATATTCTTACGAACCTTGATCTCATCCGCCAGAGGAATATTCTTTCTGATGCTTTTCTTGATAGCGAGTCCCGACCTTGACATAATGCTCTTGCCTATATCTATTTCACTTGCCTGTGCAACTCGCGTCTCGTTATACGCTGAGAGCTCACCTGAAACGTTAATATTTTTGATTCTTACACTGAACAAAAGCACGACAAAGGTGACAAGGACAACCGACACGCACAAAGATACCGTAAATATCTTGCGCACGCGCTTATTTTCCTTGCCGTGATTAAATTTTTCCTTTATACGATTGAGAGCTTCTCTCGTTCTCTGTTCAGGAGTTTTCTTGTTCATCTTGCACCGAATTTATTTCTTTAAAAGATCCTTTATATATTTGTAAATAGCGGTATTTGCGTCTTCAATTGCGAGCTTGGAGATATTTTCGGAAAGCTTTTTACGAAGCTCACCGTCAACAAGAAGCTTCTCTGCGGCATCAATAAGCGCGCCCGAGGAGAAATTCTTTTCTTCTACCATAATTACCGCGCCCTTGTCCGCGAGCGGCTTTGCGTTCTTAAACTGATGGTTATTCGCTACGTTGGGGGACGGCACCAAGATCGCGGGCTTTCTATTTATCGCAAGCTCTGAAATCGACATAGCGCCCGAACGGGAGACTACCGCTGTCGCATTCTTCATTCTCGCATCCATATCGTAAATGTACTCGCAAAGTCGTACGTTGGGCTTTTTATCCAGTCCGCGCGCGCGGAACATCTCGGTGATCTCATCAATATACATAGATCCCGAAGCATGATAGAAAAGCGTATCGGGGTGCTTATCCGCCAACGCCTCGATCATATCCACCACACCGTAATTGAGCATCTGCGCGCCTCGGCTTCCGCCAAAGGACAAAAGGCACTTGGAATAGCCCTCGTTTGTATCCCCGTGAGCCACCTCGGTCTTATTTGCCTTTACCGTGGGGTTGCCGACCTTAACGATATTTGCGCGCGAAGAAACGTCGTTTCTTACCTCATCAAAGCAGATCATAACGGCGTCAACCTTATTCGCCAAGCGCTTAACCGCCTTTCCGGGAAAGGTGTTCGATTCGTGAACTATAGTGGGAATTCCCATTTTTGCACCCATATTCAATACGGGATAGCAGGCATATCCGCCCGTGCCGATAATTATGTCGGGCTTGAAATCATTTATTATCTTTTTTGCCTCTCCCGAGGACTTTGCCAAAAGATAAAGGGTTTTAAGGTTCTTGGGATTCCAGATCTTGTGCATTCCGCAAATGTCGACCTTATACAGCTTCTCATATCCCGCGCGTGGAACGAGAAGCGGAGATATATCGCTTGGCTCGGTCGAACAAACGAACGCGATCTCTGAGTTCTCTTCTCTTTCTTTTATCGTATTAGCTATCGCGATCGCGGGATTCACGTGTCCCGCAGTACCGCCGCAAGTCATAAGCACTCTCATTTTTTCACCTTCGAAAATCTTGATATATTAAGTATTATTCCCATCTCAAATATCTGCAAAATAAGCGCAGTACCGCCCGACGAGAAAAACGGTAAAGCAATACCCGTGTTGGGCATTGAATTTGTTACAACGGCAATATTAAGCGCGGTCTGAAGCGCAACCTTGGTGGTAAGCCCGTAGACCACGAGCGAGGAGAATCTATCGGGCGCACGGGACGCTATAACGTATCCGCGCCACAAGAGAAGCACAAAAAGACCGATCACGAGAACCGCTCCGATAAATCCAAGCTCTTCGCAAATAATTGTAAAAATAAAGTCGTTCTGCGGCTCGGAAACGTAACCGTATTTCTGACGGCTATTACCAAGTCCGACTCCGAAAATACCGCCCGAGCCGATTGCGTAAAGTCCCTGCCACGTCTGCCACGCGGGGCCGGTAGGATCGGCATTTTTAAGATCTATCCAGGTCTTTACTCTCTCCTGCGCATAACCGGAGAAAAGAAGGATCGTACCGACCGCAAGTATTCCCGCACCGATGATAAGCAACATCCATTTTTTCTCCGTTCCGCCTATAAACATAATAGTAAGTCCCAAAAGACCAAT